>WQUW01000026.1 GCA_009781915.1 Treponema sp.
AACATGAGCTCCCCCCCCCCCCCCCATGTAACTCCTTAGCCTGTAACGACTTACGACACTTTTTCACAGCGCAAGGACGGGAAGGGCGCGGGGCGGCGGCTGGAAAAGCCGCCAATCCCTTGGCGGAATTCGCGCCGGGGCATTTCTTTACATACCCTATCTCAAAACACCCACGGTCAGTCTGTGCGCGGATGCGGGGAGCGCAGCACAATAATTGGAATAACAGGGGGCGTATGCCGCCTTTTATTTTGCCCAGTCAGGGCAAGCGCCGCTTGGTAGCGGGCTAATCTTCGTGATTTCCCGCCGCCATAGAGCGGATCGGGGGTCGCAAAACAAGGAGGGTTTTCTTATGAAGAAGACCACACTAAGACTAATGGCGATTGCGGCGCTGACCGCTCTCGTCGTGTTTTCGACAGCGGCCTGCAATGGCGGGACAACGACAACAACACCCCCTGCCGTCCCCTTGCCCGCAACCATAACCGTTTCCGGCATACCCGCTGGATTCCACGGCGGGCCTGCCGAAATGACCTTAAGGGCCACTGCGACTGGCAATTTTGTCGCCGCAAGCGATGTACAGGCAGCGGCCGGGACGACGGCATTCGCCTTTAACGCGCTTTTGCCCGCAAACTATGACATCCGCTTGCGGCTTACCGATGCGTATGGGTTTTCGTACTACTTCCGCGTGCCTTCCATGTTTGTCGCCGCCGGAGCCAGCACGATAGTCTTTGACGACTCCTTTGACCCCATTCCGCCCATACAGATAACCGTTACCGGGATGCCGGCCGTGTATACCGGCGGGTTCCTGCCGCCGCCCATGGAATTGTGGCAGTCTGGCAGCATGGTTGCAAATGACCGCTTCAGCGTGAGAGATACGGAGACGGAGACGGTGCTTTTTACCATGAATGGCATTATCCCGGGGAACTATGAAATTCGCTTGCCCCTTACTGGCGCGGGCGGTATTCCACGGCTTTACCGCATAGCGTTACTATTCATCGGCCCCCAAGACAATATCATACCGTTTGACGATTTCCAGTTTATGGAGCCCATAAGCATAACCGTTTCCGGAATACCGGCGCAGTATCACGGCCAGAGTGGGCGCATAGACTTGTTTAGCGGCGGGGAGCCTGCCGGATTCGGACAGGCTAATGAGATCAGCGGCACGACGGGTTTTGCGGTGCATGGTCTTCTTGCAGGGAATTACGAGCTTCAGTTGACGCTTAATTACGTCAACTGGATTCCCAGCCTATACCGCATAGCGTCAATGAGCATTATTGACGGAAACAACCCAATAGAGCTTGACCAATTCACGCATATTCCGCCCATACAGATAACCGTTACCGGGCTGGAAGACTATCTTGGCTGGTCGGGGAATATGACGCTGTACCAGAGCGGGGATTTTGCCGGATCGGACTCTTCTGGTGAGATAAACAGCGACACGGCAAATTTTACGGTGCGTGGCGTTATTCCCGGTGATTTTGAGATATACTTGCGGCTTTTTGATGCAGGCTGGATCATCACCAGAGAATACCACATAGCGACACGAGCCCTCATCGCCGGAATCAACGAGATACCGCTTAGCGATTTCACCCCGCCGGAGCCTCCCGCGCTGCCCATAGTGATAACCATTACCGGTATACCCGCCCGGTATCATGGCGACAACTCTGGGGGGATAGAGTTGCTTCTGTCTGGCGAATTGGCTGGAGGCGCGTTCGTTTTTTATATAACGGAAGCCACGGATTTTGTCGTGGAAAACCTTGAGCCCGGAACCTACGATATCCGCATGGGGCTTTTGGACGCGGATGGCGCTCTTAGCGGTTACCTCTTGGATGGCGCAGTCATAGCCGCCGGAACCAACGAGATACCGTTAAGCGATTTCACGCATATACCGCCCATACCGCCCATACAGATAACCGTTACCGGCATACCGGCCCTTTATGATGGCGGCGGGGCGAGTATACAACTGCTTCTTGACGGGGAGGATGCCGGATGGAGTTTTGCCGATGTAGAAAACGGCACGGCCGTTTTTACCCTCAGCGATGTTAGCCCGGGGACGTTTAGGATCGAGCTGGAGCTTATTGAGGACGGTTGGGAGAATACCAGCAATCACTACATAGCGTCAAGAGCCATCTACGCAGGCGACAACCAGATACCGTTTGACGATTTTGACGAACAACAGTAGGAGGCAGCCATGAAGAAACTGTTATTTTTACTGGCCGGCATCGCGTTTGTCTTTGCCGGGTGCAGGAACGTTACCACCGACCTGCACGACATCCACACCATTACCTTCTACCCAATGGGGGGAGCCATACAGGGCCTTGCCGAAGGCGAAGTCCTCCGCCAGGAAACGGACGTGTTCGGCAGGATCGCCAGCTTCCCCTCGGTACAGCCGCGATTCGGTTACAGGTACGACGACAACAACGTAGAATACCAGTTCGAATACCAGTTCAGGGGCTGGGTACGGGCGGTAGGCGGGCGGGTTACTCCGCAGTCCGTGTTTGTCGGAAACGAAACACTCCTTGCCAGTTGGTTTGACGGCCGTGAAGTGGTTCTAATTCCCCAAGGCGTAAACGTGCTGCTCGGCGGCGTAATAGGCTTGCACAACATGAACCTTCCCATTTCGGACGCTCTGCGGACAATCAACCTGACACAGCCGGAAGATGTAACCCCCTGGGTGCTGGAGGGCCTTGGAGACATAACAATACAGACCACTGTAGGCCTTACCAGAGTAATTTTAAGCCTTGCCGGATCGGGCGCTATGTTCACCGTCAGGGCCGGGACAACCCTTACCCTGCAAAACGTGGACATACAGGGCCCGGACACCAATATCGCCTCGCTTATCACGGTGGAACACGGCGGTACGCTTATCCTTGGAAACGGGGTTGTGCTGCGGGATAACCACGCCAACACCCCGGACTATGGCGGCGCTGTTACCATATTCCCCGGCGGCGAAATGGAGATGAATCACGGAGCGCTCATAAGCAACAATCGTATGACCCACCCCTTTGCCAGCTTTCAGGGCGGCGGCGGTGTACGGATACTCGGCGGAACGTTCAGGATGCTTGGCGGCGAAATCCGCGGCAATGCCGCCGGAACGGGCGGCGGCGTACAGGTTGATCTGGGCGGGCGGTTTTACATGGGCATGCCCGGTTCCCCCAGCGTTACCAGCCCGATTATAAGCGGCAACATGGGAACTGTGGGAATCGCCGTCTGGGTTGGACACCCTCCGGGAGCGTTTCCGGAGCGGGATTCGGTCTTTACCATGTACTCCGGAAGCATAGAAAATAACAATTCGGGAACGGGTCCGGTGTTCGCCCAGTTAGGCGGGATATTCAGAATGCACGGGGGCCGCATATTCAACAACACAGCCGGAGAAGGCGGCGGAGTCAATGTCGGGCGGGGAACATTTATCATGTACGGCGGCGAAATTGCGAACAACAGGGCATTCCTGCTCGGCGGCGGCGTGAGTAACTCCGGAACTTTCGTGATGCGCGGCGGGACAATTAGGAACAACGATGCCGGCGGCGCGGGCGGCGGCGTGGCGAACAGGATAGTTGTGGATGAAGGCAGATTCTTCATGCTTGGCGGCGAAATCTCCGGCAATACAACTGCGGCGGCAGGCGGAGGGGTATTTGTCGGCCCCGGCGCGGAGTTTATGATGCTTGACGGTTCCATTACCAACAATGTATCGACCAACAACTCCGGCGGCGGAATCTTCATGATAGAAGAAGAGCATTGGGCGGGCATTGTTCTGGTAAACGGGAATATCTCCGGCAATACCGGCCACCTGGACACCCCCGAAGTTCACGGCGGGAATATCAACATCGACCCCAGTTCATTTGCCTTTTTTGGAAGGATCGGCGAATGGGTCTGGGATCCCGATTCCCCCATCTTGCCGGTTGGGATTCCTGGTATTCCTGATATTAATATAAGTCCGCCCCCCGGCTGGATTCGTGATGAAGGCGGGGCCCGCACCGTTAGAGTGTACAATATCGAATGGATAACGTCAGAGATGGAGCTGGAAACAGATTTTTTATTGACAGAACATCAGGGTTCCGTTTTCTTTTACCGCCCGCCCGACAACATTGGCAGTTACACTATGGACGCGGAAGGCCGCATTGGTCATGTCCGCTTCACGTACACGGATCCCATCATCGCCCTTATAGATGTATACGGAGACGGCGTTGGCCCTATTGTGCCTACGATATGGCCCCGCGGGGTAAACATTGGACGGCGGCTTAATGGCACGCCTTTGAATGTAGTCAATGGCGTCCCCAGCACTGACCCGGAATAAAGGGAAGGAGAAACGACACATGAAAAACAAAGTTGTCATGCCCATAGCGGGCGTTGCGTTGGCGGCGGCCTTGGCGCTTGTCCTTGCCGCCTGCAATATCGCAAGCGCAAGTTCGCATTTGGAAGGCAGGTGGCTTGCCGCCGGCGGGGTCAGTATCGAGTTTGCCGCCGGAAGCTTTACGCAGACAATGCCGGACGGCTCAGTCCGCTCCGGAACTTTTGAAACATCCGGCGGGATGCTTACCAAGCACCGCCGGGGATTTTCTCCGGCAATAGAGCCGTACAGCGTAAGCTTTCCCACCCTGCAAATTGGGGAAATCCGCTACTACCACGATTCGCCGGCAATGCCGACGAGCGTTGTGGGAATCTGGCATGGGTTCTGGGACGGCGATTTTAACATCATGGGTTACCCCATCTTGTTCGGTCATACGACGCCAATCCGGGGCAACAGATACATACTGGAAGGCGAGTACCGGGATTCCAATGTCAGGGGCATTTACCAGATAACCGCCCGCAACCTGCCCGGAGCCCACTCCATGCATCGGCGCCCCACCCATGCCTTCGGCGGAGCCTTACGGGGCTGGCTGGAAATTACCCTGCCCGCCGACATAGTGATGCTGTTCGATGACATAATATTTGAATTTGAGGGGCCGCCGGAACATTTCTGGTTTACCATTGACGATGTGCAGGAGTTGTTCGCAAGGGCAGCCGCAAGGGCGCTAACCCAGCTTCAGGCTGTGAACGTAGTGCACTTCATGGAAAGGTTCTTTGACTCCTTTTTTCTGGAAAGAACGGCGGAGTATGTTCTGCTTCAAGACCTTCTGCTGAACCATCTCTTTCATGGCGTAGCCACGGGGTACAACAGAATGGAAATAACGGAAGAGGCTTCTCTTTGGGGAGTAGTTACCATTGTACCGCACGTCAAAATTGCCCAGCCTGAGCTTAGGCCCGGGGCTCCGGCAAATCTTGAGCCGTGGTACTGGGGCGATTGGCTATTGTACCCCGACGCGTACTAGACGCGCGTTACACAAGGAGAAGTAACATGAGGAGAAGTAATATGAGGACATCCAAAAATAGCGCAAGGTATCTGGCGGCTATAGCCGCTATTGCCGTAAGTATGCTGTTCATCGCCGGCTGTGACACAGGATCGGACGGCGGCGGCAACGTTACCGGCGGCGGCGGCGGCCTGTCGGTAATGACCGGGGCTGTAACGGTTCAAAGGGGCGGGGAATCGATCCTTTTTGTGTGGGCCGGTACTCCGCCGGAACTGTACGTCGGCGGCGTTGACTGGGATATAGTGGAGCAGGACGTAGCGCCCGGCACGGTCGTAACCGGCGGCCCGGCAACCGCGACTCTGACGGTGGCCCTTGCGGAAACACGCACGAACATCACGGTGCGGGCCCGCACGGCCCTTGATCCGGACAGACAGGGAACGCTGGTTATAACCATACCCGTACCCGTAATCAACAGCGTGGCGGTGTACCCGGTAGACGACCTTGTGTACGACTGGGCGGCGCGCAGGGAGATCGTGATAGACCCCTTAGGGCAATTCACTACCGAGCGCTTTCGCACGGTGATAAACGCCGCTAATGTGGCCAACTTTCCCCTGCATTGGGAACTTACCGGGGCGGTACAGGGTACTACGGTAACCGTTGATCCTGATTCGTGGGAAGACTTGGGCGGCGGCGCGTTTAGTTTTGAAAGCGCCCTTACCGTGGCCCCCGCTCAGGATGGGAATTTCACTATGGCGGCGTACCTTTTGCATCACCGCGATGTGTACGGACAGGCCGCTGTTACCAGTGGAACGCCTGTTTTCATGGACTTTCTTATTAACACTTTCGACACCGATAACCCGGCCAGATGGGAAGCGGACAACTTCCTTAACCCGCGGATAATGGGAACCGGAAGGCTCCCGCAGGCTATTGATATTTCAGAGCTGACAAGGTTCGATTTTACCAACTTCCTCTGGGACGATGAATTGTTCCATGAAGTGTATAACGCTAACCCCAGGCCCCTTGGCTGGCAGTTTATATGGCAAAGCTTTATCGACAGCCTTTTTGAAAACCATATCGATCCTGATACCGGGGCACCTGTTTTTGGCGCTTTTATACCGGGCGATACGCACTACCATGACTGGTGGGATTACTGGCGGGCTACCCGTGAGGCCGACTTCATAGCGGGATGGCAGGCCATTCCGGGCAACGAGGGTACTCCGGCAACATCAGTTCTGTTGGCTCTGGCTCATATCGAGTTTAATAATTCTTGGCGTTGGCCCCGGTATTATCTGGATACTCCCACAGCAGATGGTCGGTATTTTTTCTATATCCGGAATCCCGACCTCCCTGTCTTACTGGGGGATACCCGGCTGTATAACGACGCCGGGCGGTGGAGGCTCCTTGTGGAGTGGTGGGAGGAATCCGGGCCGGTAACTTTTAGGGTACGGGTTCCCGCGCATGGGATCGATGATATCGTGGAAGCCTACCTCGCCCCTGAACAAACAGGCATAGGCGTCTGGTGGTCGCTTCGCTTTGGCAGGGCCGCACGGTAAACAACAAACAAACAGGGCCGCAGGCACATAGCGTCTGCGGCGCAAAGGAGAAATTTGGATGATTTTTAAGAGGGCTGTGCTTGCAGCGGCCATATTTGGACTGTGCGCGGGCGGCGCTTTCGCCCAGATAACGATGGAAGGAGGGGCGGACGTAACCGTTGTTCCCCTGCAAATGGTAACCCGCGACACTGCGGAGTATCAGGACAACGTGTGGTTCGGCGCGGGCATCGGCAGCCCCTACGGCGGTATGCGTACCCGCGTCAATTTTTCCGCCAGCCACGAAAACCAGTTTGGCTTTCGCACCGATGTCTGGCTTATGTACACCAACAACCTGACAAACCTTTACCCCGGCAGTAACCCCAACGCGCTGGAAGTGCGGCTGGGCGACTGGGGCCATGTCTGGTGGCGGCCTCTGGACTGGCTGCGAGTGGACGTGGGCAGGATATTCAACATCACGCAAACCGGATACATCCACGACCACTGGCTGTCCGACTGGACAGGCGGAATGTTCGACGGGCAAAACATCTTTAGCGCCCACTCCAACCTGAACATCGGCGTACTGGCAAGCTTTGCGCCGCCGCAGGTAGAAGGCCTTTCGGTGTATGTCTTTGTGCCGCACTTCGGAATGCCCTTTACCACGGTGTACCAGGATTTGCCGTGGCTGCATTCGGGCCTGTTAACCCCCGGCGGTCACGCCCTAAACTCAGGCGACAACGAATCCAACGCCCATCGCGCCTTCCGGGTGTTCCAGCGGACATGGGTTACCGTAGGCTACCTCGTAAACGACAACATGCACGCACGTCTACAGTTTATCGGGGCAAACCCCTACGGCAGATACCTTACGAACATCTACGAGGACGGAATCCCTGTTGGCGATCTTGAGCCGCACGATTACCGTGTGCTGGTAAGCGCCCCCCGCTTCGAGGCGGCCTTTGCCTATCTTACCGACCAATTCGTGGTAGACTTTGGCGTGCGGGTGTGGCTTCCTGTATCGAACTGGATAAGCGACACATGGAGCGAAGACATCGACAACCCCGGCTACCTGCGCATGGCGGACACCGGCACATTCTGGGGCGGGCTCGGCTTTGCGGTGGGGCTGGCCTTCCTTGCCACCGATTCTTTGGTGGTAAACTTCCGCACCGACATGGATATGCTTAGGCGGTGGTCTGGCAGCGGCTACAGGGATTTTGGCAGCACAACCATAACCAACCCCATGCGGATGTCCTTTCACCTTTGGCCCACCTACACCTTCGAAAACGACATGAGGCTAACGGTAAGCGCCGGGCTTAACTACGTGGGCCGCAACAGTGTTGACACCGGCGGAAGCAACCCCAACGACGGAAGCCTCTACTGGGATCGATCCCGGCGGGTGCGCTTTGGCGGCGGGGCTTCGCTTACCATGCCGCTCTTTGCCAACAGCAGCGTCAGCTTCGGCATTGCCTACAGCCACGGCACGGCGGACAGGCACGGCGGCGAGGCTCGTGTAATCACCATACCCATCAGGTTTTTCTACCATTGGTAGAGCCGCCCGCGGGGGCACGACGTACTGTGGCCCTTGCGCGCGTTTTTGTTTTGTGCTATCATTAAATAGTGAGGATATTTAAAAACACGTGGTTTGCCCGGTTTTCCGGAAGGGAAGGCATTGCGGACGGCGAACTAAAAGAAGCTGTAAGCCAGCTAGAGGCGGGACAGGCCGATGCCAATCTTGGCGGCAATGTCTACAAAGTGCGTGTAGCCCGTCCCGGCGAAGGGAAGTCCGGCGGTTACCGGGTAATCGTGCTGTTTAGAAGCCGGGAGCGGACGTTTTACGTGTATGGTTTTGCGAAATCTGACAGGGGCAATATTACTAGAGGGGAATTGCGAGCCCTAAAAGAAAGGGCCAAGGACGTTTTTTCCTTGACTGACAAGCAGATTGAAGAGCGGATAAAGAAAGGAACCCTTATAGAGGTTTCAGGAGGCCGGATATGAAGTACAAAAGTGAAATTTTCGAGGCAATACACGAGGACGCGATGGCAGATTTTGAGGTGGGAGCTATATCCGAAGCCCGCCTGCGTGAGTTCGACGAGATGTGCCTTTCCCGTGAAGCCGAAACAGCCATTGAAGCCCCAAGCCTCGCCAAAATGGAACACTACAGCCACGTAACCGCCTGACCTGAAAAAAATTCATGTTTTGCGTGATAGCATAATTTTCCAATATAGGCTATACTGCGGTAAAGGAGTAGCGCGGTTATGAGCATATTGGGAATTATCAATTCAGACCCTGAAATTCAAAAACGTATAGAGCTTGCCTTTGGGAAAAGCCCCAGCCATACTAAGGATTTGTTGTTTCTGACACGGGAGGGCGAGATTCATGAATTCCTGAACTATGCCCTGCCGGAACTTGTGGTAATTAATTTTTCTGATCCGGCAATACACATCGGCAAAATTATCGGCCAGATTAAAAACGACAAGTGGATGCTGAATTTTGGGATTATCGGGCTTTTTGACAGCGCCGCGGACAAGGAAGAAGAGCTGCTTAAAAAATACAAGGACATCAATGTGCTTGTCATGCTGGACAACAGCCTGATTAGCTCTCACCTGACAAAGAGCATAGGGATAATAGAACAGAACTACCAGATTATCTTTCAGCGGGAATTCACAAAGAACTTTCTTGAAGGGGCTTCCGGCAGTTTTGTTATCGATAACGACCTTCAGGCAGTGCCTCTTTACGCGGGTATTGGCGCGACAATCCTGTCCCAGCGGGGGCTTATTAACCCGGACAACAAGATGCAGCTTCAGTTGGCCTTAATCGAACTTATTACCAATTCCATTGAGCATGGGAATTGCGGCATTGACTACGAAGAAAAAGCGAAAATATTGGAGTCGGGGCTTTCTCTTGTTGATCTGGTCGCGGAAAAATGCAAAGACCCGGCAATTCGGGCAAAGAAGGTATTTTTTAGCTGGGAGATCACGCCGGACAAAACAAGCTTTACCATTCGTGATCAGGGCGACGGCTTTGACGTTAAGGCATACGTGGAAAAGGTTAAAAGACAAAGCAATTACAGTCTGCATGGCCGGGGGATACGAATGGCTACAGGCCTTTCGGACGGGTTAAAATATAACGCCAAGGGCAACAGCGCGACGCTGGCTGTCAACCACGATGTGTCGGTGGTTCAGGAAGTACCGGCCGGCTTTTCCCGTGAGCAGGTTGTTCTGGTTAAAAAAGGAGACGTGGTGCTGCGGGAGGGAGACCCCGGCGATTATCTGTACTACATTTCTTCCGGGGCGTATGAGGTGCTTCACAACGACAAGCCCGTGGGTTCCCTTTCCTCCCGTGATGTTTTTATGGGGGAAATGTCCTTCCTCCTTAACCAGCGCCGGTCGGCAACCATACGGGCCGCCAGCGCGGGGAAACTGATACTTCTAACGCAGGAAACGTTTATCAACATGATACGGGAGTACCCCCACTACGGGGTTTTTCTTTCCAAACTTCTGGCAAAGCGGCTAATGCGAAGCAACACACAAGCCGCCGCCCGGCAATGAATGTATCGATGATTGGTCTACATTATCGGTCAATCCTGCCTAAGAAACAAATACGAAGTCTTGGCGCCGTGAATGTTGTCGAAAAAGAAATTGGTAAAATCCCAGCGGTTGCTAATGGCGAAAAAATTCCTGCGGCTTACAAGGTAGATCACCGGCAGGTACTCTAAGATTATCTCCTGAAACTCGTTCCAGATAGGCCACGCCCGCTCTGGGTCTATCGTAAACTTGCCTTCGTTGTACAGGTAGTCAATGCGGGCTTCCCAGTGTGTCGCCGGGGACTCCTGTAAGGGATGCCAAAGGTGAAGGTTCCCGCTGGAGGGCCATACGTTACTTCCCTGAGTGGGGAAAAACTGGGAGCCTAATGAAATAAAGACAGACGACCAGTCGTAGGTTCTGGTTAACTGTTCCACCAGCCTTTGAAAATCCGTTGGCCGGATGGTTATTCTTATCCCGATTCGCGCCGCTTCGTCAACAATAATAGAGGCGGTGTCTGAATGGATAGATATATCGGCGGGGATAGAAAGGTCGAACTCCACAAGCCTGCCTTGCCAGTCGCGCATATCGCCTGCGGCGTCCCTGTTCATGCCTATGGAAGACAGAAGTTCTAGCGCCCTCCCCGGGTTGTAGGTGTGCCGGAGGCGTATATCGGGGTTGTAAAAGGGGTTGGGCGGGGGGAAAAAATCCAGCTTGGGCTCGGCAAGCCCCCGGAATACCTGCGCGACAATTCTGTCCCGGTTAACAATGGAACTCATGGCCTGACGGAACTCTTTTCGGGTAAACCAGTCGTAGAAGGGCTGGTCGTTATTCTGCGGGTTCTGGTTAAAGCTCCAAAAGGGCACGGTAAGGGCGCCTTCGGAGTTAAAGACGGTAAAATCCGCGCTCCCCCTTCTGCCGCCCCCGGCCTGTCCTCTAAGTAGGTCGTCCAGGTCTTCGGGCCGGGCAAGGTAGCCTTCGAGCCGCCCCTCCTGAAAAACCAGAAATTCGGTTCCGGGATTAGGCAGTATCTGGACTATCTCCCGGTAGACGTAAGGGAAAGAAACGCCCATATCGTCTTTTTCCCAATGGTCGCCATTTCTGTGGAATACAAGGCGCAGGCCGGGAACATACTCGGTAAGGAACCATTGGCCCATAGAGGGAATTTCCCGCGGGTCAGTGGCGATGCTGAAAAGATCCAAGACGCCCTGAACGCCCCCTTCCCGTTTGGCCCTTTCAAAGATGAAACTGGGGCCAAAGGTCATGTTTGTGTTAAGAAGGGGATCGGCTACAATGCGGGGAAAGAAGAAGGCAAAGCGCCGGTCGTCAATTCTTTCTATGGTGATGCGAGCCGGAGTGCCGTCTTCCATCACAAGGAACTGGCCGCTAAAACCAGAACTGTGAAAATCCCTGTAGCCTACAATCTCGTCATACCAAAAGACTACGTCGCAACTGGTAACCGGAACCCTTCTGCCGGAATTGTAAAAGCTCCAGTACAGGTTGTCGCGCAGGGTGTAAATGACCCTGAGCGTTCCGGCGTCTTCGTCAACCTCGATTTCAAAGAAGGCGGCGCGGGGAACCCACTCCCTGCGAACCGCGTCGTAATCTACCAGCCAGTCGGTCATCCTTCTGACAATGGCGCTGGAAGCGCCGTCCCGCTCCGCAACCAGCAGGTTGAAGGTCTTGGGTTCAAGGGTAACCGCCGAATTCCACACCCCGCCGGAGGGGCCGGAAACAAACGCTTCCCCGCGCCAAGGTCTGGATTGGGTCTGGGCCAATAGTTCATCCGGCCCGGCAACGGCAATGCTTTCCCATTCTTCAAGGGAAACTTCTTCCGCGCTGAAGCAGGAGAAGAAGAGCGCCGACAAAAACAGGACAACCGCCATCTTTTTCATGGTTTAATTATAGCACAGGCGGCGGGGGCTGGGAATGGGGGAATGAGGGTTCTTACAGCCCCAGCTTCGCCGCCGCCTCCACCATCTTCCGGGCGTCCGTCTTTATCTGGGACGTAATCTCGTTTACCTGCGCTATCGCCCGCATTATCTGCGTACTTCCCGCGCTCTGTTCCGTCATGGCGTTCAGGATACCGCTTTCCTGTTCGGCGACAATCTTGACATCGTTGCCTATCACTTCAAACTTTTGCATGACGCTTTCCGTTGACTTGGTTATCTTGTCGATAGAACTCTTGATCTTTTTTAAGACATCGTTGATGGTCTTGGACTGCGCGCTGGAAGACTCCGCCAGTTTGCGTATCTCGCTGGCGACAACAGCAAAGCCCCTGCCCGAATCTCCGGCGTGCGCCGCCTCGATAGCGGCGTTCATCGAAAGCAGGTTTGTCTGGCTGGCGATGTTTTTCATCACAGAGTTAATCCCAAGAAGCGATTCAGACTCTTTGGCAATTTCCTGAATGTCGGACGCGACTCCCCGCAGGCCAACCTGCCCTACCTCGGAAGCCGCCTGTAAGTCCTTTACGTTTGCCGCGTTTTTGGACAGAGTGCCGCTGACAGAACTGATGTTGGCGATCATTTCCTGCATCGCCGCCGATGATTCGGTAATGGCGGTGGCCTGCACCTCCAAGTGTTCGTTGAGCTTGTCTGTTGTCTCCTGCAGCCTTTTCTGCGCGGCCTGCTCCTTTTCCTTGATGGCGTGGGATTCCCGTACATCGCGTGTATAAACGATGATAAGATGCCGCCCGTCTACCAGTATGGGCTGCACGTATTCTTCCACAGGGATCGGCGTTCCGTCCTTTAACTTGTACGTCCAATCGTGGCGATAAACACCTTGCGCTATGGCAATTTCCGCCGCTTTTTCCTCCCCTTCCTTGGTGGGAGTGCCGTCCGGCTGGTACTTCGGCAAAAAATCGTAGTAATTGTCAATGTATGTTTGTCTGTCAGGTACGCCAAACATTTTTTCCACTTCACGGTTCACTTCAAGAATCTTGGCGTTCTCGTCAAAGATGGCGCAAACCATAGGCACGGAATCCATTATCGTCCGCATTCTTAGCAGAACAGCTTCTTCTTTTCTGCTTTCGGCTTCGAGTTCATGGCGGATGTCAACGCTGAATATCATCAGGTGGTCTTCCCCGTGTATGCGGGCGCTGGCAAGATTGCACCGTAAGGGGAGCTTATCGCCCCTCAGTGTTTGGTGCCAAAGGTCAACGGAAGAGGTTCCTTCCTTCATGGTTTTCTTGATATACTCCGCCGCAAGGGCCATCGAATTGGTTCCGTCCGGCTGATATTCAGGTATAAGGTGGGTAAACAGTTTGTTGCAGAACTCCTGCCTGTCCTTAAGGCCGAATACCTTCAGGGCATTCCCGTTACAGTATATGGGAGAAGTGGTCGCGACCTTAAACTGGTTAAAAATCATGGGCGAGCTTTCGACGAGCAGCCGCATCCCTTCCTCAAAGGATTCCCTTTCTACGCGCCTGACGGTGCGCCAAGCCAAAACCGGGCCGCATCCCAGCGCGGCGGCAACAAGAAACGCGATGATACCCAAAACCACAGTCTGGTTTTGAATAAGGCCGGCAACAACAGGCACAAGCGCTCCGGCAAGGAACGCGAGGGGGATAATACCGGCAATCAGCTTCACTCTAGGGCTTTTAGATGTATCCATTTTCTCCATTAGTATTAAATCCTCCACATAGTTCTGTGGACATTGTAACCCGGCATCGCGCCCCTGCATAGCCCTAGATTTGGAGAATTTTAATTTTTTATGGTTTACATTATGGGCCCGCGCCATGCCGCCGTAAGGAAATAGGACGGGGGCCCCCGCAACACCCGCCCCCACACTGGGCTTTAGCCCAGTGTGATACAAGCCTACAGGCCCAGCTTCGCCGCCGCTTCCACCATCTGCCGGGCGTCCGTCTTTATCTGGGACGTAATCTCGTTTACCTGCGCTATCGCCCGCATTATCTGTGTGCTTCCTACGCTCTGTTCCGTCATGGCGTTCAGGATATCGCTTTCCTGTTCGGCGACAATCCTGACGTCGTTGCCTATCACTTCAAACTTTTGCATGACGCTTTCCGTTGACTTGGTTATCTTGTCGATAGAGCCCTTGATCTTCTTTAAGACATCGTTAATGGTCTTGGACTGCGCGCTGGAAGACTCCGCCAGTTTGCGTATCTCGCTGGCGACAACAGCAAAGCCCCGTCCCGAATCTCCGGCGTGCGCCGCCTCGATAGCGGCGTTCATCGAAAGCAGGTTCGTCTGGCTGGCGATGTTTTTCATTACAGAGTTAATCCCAAGAAGCGATTCAGACTCTTTGGCGATTTCCTGAATGTCAGACGCGACCCCCCGCAGGCCAACGTGCCCTACCTCGGAAGCCGCCTGCAAGTCCTTTACATTCGCGGCGTTTTTGGACAGCGTACTGCTGACAGAGCTGATGTTGGCGATCATTTCCTGCATCGCCGCCGATGATTCGGTAATGGCGGTGGCCTGCACTTCCAGATGTTCGTTGAGCCTGTCTGTTGTCTCTTGCAGCCTTTTCTGCGCGGCCTGCTCCTTTTCCTTGATGGCGTGGGATTCCCGTACATCGCGTGTATAGACAATAAAAAGATGCCGCCCGTCTACCAGTATGGGCTGTAGGTATTCTTCCACAGGGATCGGCGTCCCGTCCTTTAACTGGTATGTCCAATTGTGGTGGTAAATGCCTTTCGCTATGGCAATTTTCGCCGCTTTTTCCTCCCCTTCCTTGGTGGGAGTGCCGTCCGGCTGGTACTTCGGCAAATAATCGTAGTAATTGTCAATGTATGTTTGCTTGTCCGGTACGCCAAACATTTTTTCCACTTCACGGTTCACTTCAAGAATCTTGGCGTTCTCGTCAAAGATGGCGCAAACCATAGGCACGGAATCCATTATCGTCCGCATTCTTAGCAGTACCGCTTCTTCCTTCCTGCTTTCGGCTTCGAGTTCTTGGCGGATGTCAACGCTGAATATCATTAGGTGGTCTTCTCCGTGTATGCGGGCGCTGACAAGGTTGCACCGTAAGGGGAGCCGGTCGCCCCTTAGCGTTTGGTGCCAAAGGTCAACGGAAGAGGTTCCTTCCTTCATGGTTTTTTCGATATACTCCGCCGCAATGGCCATTGAACTTGTCCCGTCCGGCTGATATTCGGGTATAAGGTGGGTAAACAGTTTGTCGCAGAACTCCTGTCTGTCCTTCAGGCCAAAGACCTTCAGGGCCTTTTCGTTACAGTATATGGGAGCGGTGGTCGCGACCTTGAACTGGTTAAAAATCATGGGCGAGCTTTCGACGAGCAGCCGCATCCCTTCCTCAAAGGATTCCACTTCTATGCGCCTAACGGTGCGCCATGCCACAAGCGGGCCGCATCCCAGCGCGGCGGCGACAAGAAACGCGATGATACCCAAAGCCACAGTCTGGTTTTGAATAAGGCCGGCAATAACAGGCACAAGCGCTCCGGCAAGGAACGCGAAGGGGATAATACCGGCAATCAGCTTCACTCTAGGACTCTTAGATGTATCCATTCTTTCCATAATTGTAAGTCCTCCACAGTAGTTCTGGGGATATTGTAACCCGGTATTGCGCCCCTGCATAGCCCTAAATGTAGAATTTTAATTTTTTATGGCTTGAATTATGGACCCACGTCATGCCGCCCGCCCCTTGCTGGGGTTCCAGCCGGGGCAGGTGTAACGCTTGGATTATTCCCTGACTACGCCCATTTTCCTGAATCGTTGATAGCGCTTTTCGGGCAGCGCTTCGTATCGCGCCGCTGAAAGGCGGCCCAGCGCGCCATCTAGCCATGCGGCGATGTTTAAGGCCGTAAGCTCTACGCTGCTGGCCGCGCCGCCTTCGGGCTCGGCAATAATGTGGTCGCAAATGCCAAAGGCTTTAAGGTCTTCGGCGGTGATTTTCATTAACCCGGCGGCTTCCCTTTCCCGCGCGCCGTCCTTCCAAAGTATCGAGGCGAAACCCTTGGGAGATATTACCGAATAAAGGGCGTTTTCCAGCATGGCAAGCTCGTCGCAAATTCCTATCGCCAAAGCCCCGCCGGAACCGCCTTCGCCAAGAACAATGGACAGCACCGGGGTTTCCAGCATCATAAAATCATGAAGGTTGCGGGCAATGGCTTCGCCCTGGCCCCGCTCCTCGGCTCCGACGCCGCAATACGCGCCGGGAGTGTCAATAAAGCAAAGCACCGGACGCCGGAATTTTTCCGCCTGCTTTGCCAGACGAAGGGCCTTCCGGTAGCCTTCAGGGTGGGGCATGGAGAAGTTTATGTTTTGAAGCCCCATAATGTCCTTGGCCCGCACCTGAGAAATAACCGTAACCGGGGTATCGTTAAAAAAGCCAATGCCGCCAGCAATAGCCGGATCATCGCCAAAATAGCGGTCTCCGTGGAGTTCCGTAAATTCCTTGAACAACAGGGGAATATAGTCATGTATCGTGGGGCGGCCTAATGTTTTAAGCATATCTACACGCTGTGTTATACTAAGCGGCACTTGACTCCCCCTTTTCGTAGCCGTGCAGCCGGATTAGCCGGGCAAGCGCCGCCGGCATTTCCTGCCGGGAAACAATCATGTCGGCGAAACCGTGTTTTAGCGTAAACTCGGCGGTCTGGAAATCATCCGGCAGGGTAGCGCCGATAGTGGCCTGGATTACCCGCTTTCCGGCAAAGCCGATAGTTACGCCCGGCTCGGCAATGATAATGTCGCCCAGCATGGCAAACGAAGCGGTAACGCCGCCGGTGGTGGGATCGGTTATCACGGATATGTAAAGCTGCCCCGCCTTGCCGTGCCGGGCAACCGCGCCGGACGTTTTCGCCATCTGCATCAGAGAGACAATCCCTTCCTGCATACGGGCCCCGCCGGAAGCGTTAAAAATAATCACCGGCAGCCTGTTGTCCGTCGCGTATTCAATGGCCCGGGTTATCTTTTCGCCAACCACACTGCCCATGCTGGCCATCATAAAGCGGCTGTCCATTACGCACAGTACCGCGGGATAGCCCTGAATCGCGCAAAGGCCCGTTACAACCGCTTCCCGTGTACCGCAGCTTTCCTGCGCTTCGCGGACCTTCTCTTCGTATCCGGGGAAGGAAAGGGGGTTTTCCGAATCCATTTCCGAATCAAACTCGCTAAAGCTTCCTTCGTCGGCAGTAACGCGTACGCGATCCTGCCAGCCGATACGGCTGTGAAACCCGCATTTTTCGCAGACCCAAAGCTGCCCCGGAAATTCCTCCTCGCGCGCGGATGTCTGACATCGCGGGCATATAAAACCACTCATAGCGACAGTATAAGGGCGGCGCGGACGGGTGTCAACGCGCGGGGCGAACTGCCGCCGCAAGCTTAACACCTTGATTTTTTCTCCATTATACGCAAGAATAGTAAATTATGAGCGGTAGAAAAAAGCGCCCGGCGCTTGTAATTATTGGCGTTTTGCTTTTTGTTGTTATCGTCCCTCCCCTTGTTATGGCGGGGCTTTCCCGTATCGGAAGGGTCGCGCCCGACTCGGTAATTCCCGACACCTTCGACATCTATGTCAGCGTTCCGGACACGGCCCGCCTTGCGGGGAACCTTTTGAACCACACGTCCCTGCCGGGCATTATGGCCTTGGCGGAACTCGCGCCGCTTACGCCGCTATTAAACCAGACGCGGAATTCGGGGCTTATGGAAAACAGGTGGCTCCGTTTAGCCGCCGGGGGAAGGCTAAAGGCGGCGGTGCTGCCCGAAGACCGCATTCTTGCCGTCTGGGATGCCGGCGTCATTTCGCCGCTTTTCCGCTTCCTTCCGGCGCTGGCCAGAAGAACCGACATACCCGGCCTCTTTTACGTGGCACAAGCCGGGGGAAATTCCAATTTCGAGTTCCGGCTGGACGATGGAACCACCTTCTTTATCGGCCCTCACCGTAACCTGCTTGTCGTTACCAACGATTCGGCGCTTTTCCAGTCCGTGCTGGACGGCACATCCCGGGACGGCGACATAATCGGGGCCGCCCCCAGAACCTTCCGTTCCCGAAACCACGACATTGCCTTTTTGGTGTCGCCGGACGCCCTTGTAAATGTGCTGGCAAGCGGGGACGCAGACCCGCAGGTGCTGTCCGCTCTGGAAATGCTTCAGTTTCCCGGCTTGGTGGAAGTAAGCCTGTCAGTCTTGCCCAATCAGCTTAACCTTCACCTCGTAACCCCCCTTGGCTCAGGCGACGATGCCCTGCAAAGGCTTATTGAAAGAAACTCCGGGGTAACGCCCGTCCTTTCAATGATTCCCTACAACGTCCAGTACATGACCATGCTTGCCGCGGGCAGTCTAAGCGAGCTTTTGGACGGAGCCGCCGCCATTGCCGCCGGAACCCCCGCCGGCCCTGAGTTCGAGGACAACCTAAGAAGCGCCGACAGCGCCGCCAGAATGGTTTTCCGGATGAGCCTTGACGAAATGCTCTTTTCGTGGTCTGGCTCCCAGTTCGCCGTTTTCGGGCTTGAAGGCAGACCCCACCCGGTAATCGCCATAGAAATCAGGGACGAGGCTCAGCGCAGAAGGGTCTTTGACGGGGCTTTTGGGACGATCTTTTTGACAGAGGACATACGGCTTAGTCTGGACGGCAACCGCATTCCCCGGGTACAAGTTCCGGGCTTTATCAACTCCGTTCTGGCGTCCTTTGGCGTGAATGTGCCTTCGCCCTTTTACACCGTGCATAACAATTACCTGCTTATCTCCGAATCCGCCGAATCGCTTCTTGCCGCCGTAAACGCCGTCAGGCGAAACGAGGCCCTGCCAAGAAACGAACTCTGGCGCGCCCTTTCGCGGGACATTTCCGGCCCCTCGTCAATCACGCTCTTTTACTCCCTTGACCATTCCATGCCCTTCTTTCTTAGGGGCAACGATGAACTGCGGGCAATCCTTAGGCTGTACCGTCAGGGGCTGGTGCAGCTTTCTCTGCAAAACAGCGTACTTAGAGTTTCCATGTCGGTCATTTCCGGCGCGGGCAGGGGCATCGTCCCGGTCGCAGGCTACCCGATGGAACTGCTTGACCCCGCCGCGGGCTTCGCCCAGCCCCGGCCCGGGAACCGCCTTTTCAGCACTTCCCCCGGCGCGAACACACGACTTTTGGTAACCAGGGGTAACGATGTGCTGGCGATTAGCCCCCTGGACAGGAGCGTCAGGGAACTGCGGGGCTTTGGCTCCCCCGGCGCGTCTGTGTACGCCATACCGCAAAACCCTTCGTCCGCCACCGCCGGGGAAGTCTGGGTTGTTGACGCTTTTGGCAACGTGAACCTTGTAAACGGAAACATGGAAAGCGTAAGCGGCTTTCCCATCACTACCGGTATACGTCTGTCCGCCGCCCCGCAAGCGTGGGGAGGACGGCTCTTTCTCTCCGGCGGCGGCGGCCTCGTTTATACCGTGGACACAAGCGCTTCGGTACGCCGCTGGGGGAATTTTTCTTCCACCCTTCTTTCGCCGCCTTCGTTTTTGAACTTCAATAACAGAACCTTCGTTGCCCTTTACCCCAGGGACATAATCTTCGGGCAAATCTTTCTTTTGGACGGCGACGGACGCGCCCTCCCGAACTGGCCGGTTCACGTGCCGGGAATAGCCTTTGGATCGCCCCTGCTTTTCAGCGCCCGCCAGCCGGGTACAACGCAGACACGCCTTTTCGCCGCGTTTGTTACCCAAGCCGGGGAACTTGCCGTTTACTCGGAAACGGCGGACATCCTTCCCGGCTTTCCTGTCGATCTTGAAGGGGTCTTTTTCCTTCAACCTGTTTTTGACGGGGAAAGCCTGTGGCTTATCGAGTCCGAGGGAACCTTGTTCCGGGTAAGCCTTGGCGGGGAAGTATACTCGCAGCATATCCCGCGCCTTTCGGTCAGGGCAAACTACGGCTACATCATGGCTGTAGGCGGCGAAATTTTCTTTTCCGGCGAGGGGAATGCCCTGCATGGCTTCTCCCGGAATTTCAGTTCCCTGGATGGCTTTCCCCTGCCGGTGTGGGGCAGGCCGGTTATCGGCGACCTTTTCAGAGACGGACAGGTAAAGGTCGCGGGCGTGGGAATGGACAACCGGCTGTATATGTGGCAATTCAGATAGGAGAAAATCATGAAGAAAAATAATGGTGGCCCGCGTTTGTTTCCCGGCTTTTTAGCCGTGGCCTGCCTTGCCCTTTCCGGGTGCCAGTCCCTGCGCGGGGACAGGATTATTTCCGTTGCCGGAGAAACAGTCCACGCCGGCCTGTTGGAACTGGAAGAAGCCGTTGTACGGCTTGACGGCGCGGGCGCGAGCCGGGAAGATATTGCCCATGTCCGCCAGCAGGCGACTGCCTTGCAGGGAGCCGTGCCCGATCCCGTGTTCGAGGCCATTCTTGCCGCGTGGTCGGGCCGTCTTTTCCTTATGGAAGGAAGGGTTTCCGATGCCCGGCGGGAACACGAAAGGTCTCAATCCCTTCTGCCGTACAACATTCCGGCGCAGGTGCTTTCTTTCAGGCTGGAACCGAACCTTCCACGGCGGCTTTCCCTGATCGACCAGAGCATAGCCATCGAGGGTTCCCGCGGGGAGCTTCTGGTCGAGCGCGGCAGGGCGCTTTTTGACCAGAACCAGTTCTTTGAATCGGTGGCGGCCTTTGACTCGGCCTTTGTGCTTCTTTCCGCCCGGCCGTTTTACGAGCAATCCTACAGGGTATTCCGCGACAGGGCATGGGAGCTACGGAACCTTAGCCAAGCGGCTGTCCGCACCGTGGACTTGGCCGGGCAGGGGGAAATTAACTGGAGGGATTTAATCGAGATTACGCAGAACGAAACGGATTTACTGCGGTTTATTACGGCGGGCCGGGATTGGCCTGCGGAAACGCTCTTTACCCAGCTTGTAGATCGCGCGTTTATCCCCCCCACGCAGGACACGAGCCTTGCCGAATGGCCCAATTCAAGGCCGTCTTCGGCGGAGGTGGTACTGCGATCCGGCGCGGCGTGGTTCCTGTGGCACTTGTACGCCGAAAACCGGGCGAACCGGGGGCTTCTTACCCAGTATTCGTCCCGTCTTGCCAACATCCCCAACGCCCGCAGTCCCATTCCCGACTTGGACATTAGTTCGCCCTTCATCGACTCGATCCTTGGCTGTGTGGAGTCGCAGTTTATGACCTTGCCGGACGGCAGAAACTTTATGCCATACGAGCGGGTCAGGGGCTCGGACTACCTGTTGATGGTTAGACGGCTTTAGGGCCGTCCGTTCAGCAGGAAAGAGACTGTTTCGTTGTAGGCTTGTTGCCGCCAAGGCATGGAGCTGAACTGGTGGTTACAGCCTTTGACGATTACCAGCTTCATGGCCTTGCCGTATAAGTCCCGGTAGTTGCCGGTTACCGCCGCCGGGATTTTTTCGTCCTTTTCGCCGTGAATAACCAGAACCCTGTTCTTGTACCCCGATGCCATTTTCAGAAAATCAAGGGATCGCACGTCCTCGAAGAAGCCGCCTGAAACATCCAAGCCGTCAAGGTCGTAGGTCTTTTCATAGTGATCCGGCACGGCCCCGACGCGCCCGCTAATGTCGTAATAAACGGACAGGGCGGGGCTCCACAACACTGCGGCCGGCGGCTGGTAAGATGCCGCGACAATGGAAGCTATAACGCCGCCGAGACTATGGCCCACCGGATAAACCTTTTCGGGGATGGCGAAATCCTGCGCGAGCGTCCATTCGTAAATTGCCTTGCCTTGAATTATTTCATCGCTAACCCGCATATCGGAAAAATTGCCGTCGCTTTCGCCGCATCCGTAAAAGTCAAAGCGCACACAGGCAAAGCCGTTGTCCACGAGCATCCGCGCGAACATCTCGTGCAGCCGCAAAAGCCCCACCTTGTCAACGCTGAACCCGTGATAAAAACAAACGGCGGGAAAAGGCCCCGGCCCCTGCGGGGTTCTGACGCATCCACGAATCAGCTTGTCGTCTACTTTTAGCTCAACAGGTTTGTACATAGTTTTACCTCTTTCTCATCTAGAAATATTTATCGTATCAACCCGAACAATTGCGGGAGGAAAAGAATAATCTGCGGAAAAATAATGAACACTATTAACAAAGAAAACAGCACCAGCATGAAAGGCCATGCTTCTTTCAGTACGCCTTCGAAGGTGCTTTTGGAAATACGCATAACGACAAAAAGATTCGCCGCGACTGGCGGGGTTATCATTCCCATGCACAGGTTAATAACCATGATCGCGCCAAAGAAAACGGGACTAAAGCCTAAGCTTTCCATTAGCGGCGCTAAAATTGGAGCCAGTATAATGATGCACGATATGGTGTCAAGAAACATTCCGATAAAAAGCACTACTAGGTTTACAAGCAACAGGATAACCAAGGGCGATTCGGAAATAGAAAGCAGCCCCGCGCTTATGGCTTGGGGAATTTGGGCGATAGCCAAAAGCCTGCCGAATGTTATAGCGCCGCCAAAGAGAATCATGATGGTGGCAGAAGTAATTGCCGCCTCTATCAATGATTCCTTAAACATTTTCCAGTTAAGGGTGCGATACGCAAAGCGGCCTACCACTATCGAGTAAACTACGCCAATTACCGCTGATTCGGTGGGTGTAAAAACGCCTGTGTAAATCCCTCCAAGAACAACGATAGGCATAAGCATTGCCCACAGCGCGTTTCGCAGAATAAGAAGGCGTTCTTTTCTGGTGTAGGTTATAACTTCACCTTTATACCCCCGTTTTTTGGAAATGACGTAATTAGCGGTAACAAGGGCGGCGGCCATCATAAAACCGGGCAAAAAGCCAGCGGTAAAAAGAGCGGTAATTGATACGCCTACAGTAACCCCGTACATGATCATCGGGATACTCGGGGGTAACACCGGGCCAAAGGTGCTGGACGCTCCCACTAGGGCGGCAGAATAATCCTTGGGATACCCCTGAGGAGTCATAGCGGGAACCATAATAGCGCCAATCGCGGCGGCGGTAGCCGGGCCTGAGCCGCTGATTGCCGCGAAAAACACAGACGCCACAACCGCCGTCATGCCCAGTCCTCCCGGCTTATCGCTGGTGATCATCTTTGCCACATCGACAAGCCTGCCCGCGATCCCGGTTCGCTGCATCAGGGAGCCTACCAGCATGAAGAAGGGAATAGCCATTAACGCGAAGGAATCCATGCTGGTAACAACAGCCTGCGCCAGCATGGCAGGCATTGGAGTACCAGCGTGAAAAACGGCAAAGACAATGGCTACAGCGGCAGAGATGCTGGCAAAAATTGGAACTGACGCGAAAAGGAACACAATGAACAAAACAAACATGAGAGGTATCACGTTTAATTCTCCTTGTTCTTAAAGAGAGTTCTGATCTCTATGACCCGGCCTTGGACAACCCGGCAGCAGAAACCAAGCATACCCAATACGCCAGCCAAATACATAACCCACACGGGCATCCAAGGCATGGCGGAAAAAACCTGACCTCTTTCATATACAATCATCATAATCCCGGCAATGTGGAAAGCCAGATAAAGGGCTACGATAACCGCGATTCCGTCGCCAAACCAGAATACATATTTGCCTCTTTTTTCACCGAGGAACAGGGTTACCGCGGAAACCCGCATATGAGCCCCAAGTCTGCCTGCCCAACTGACCCCCGCAAAGCTGACATACACAAACAACAGGCGGGTTAACTGTTCGGCCCAAGAGAACGTAAAGGCAAAAAAGTACCTTGAAAATACTGTAAAGGCTGTTATCACCACCATTATCGTAAAAAAACAGACAATGATGGCGAATTCGATCCGGTTGTAGAAAGGCTCTCTTTTTACTGCTTCAGACATAAAACGCTATCCCTTCAATGCCGCAGGGCTGTCGCCCTGCTAATCCTGTAATGTTGGCAATTACTGAATGTGCCTTCTGTTTACCTCTTCGACCATTTCGATTAGGTCAAGGCCGATTCTGGGGCCGTGCGTATCAAATACCGGCTGGGCGGCAACCCTGAACGCGGCTCTTTCTTCGGGGGTAAGCTGTACGACGGTATTAAACCCATTGTCGTTGAAAGCCTGCCGTATCTCGTCCTGATCTTCCAGAGAAATCATCCGTTGCCACCCAAGTATATACGCGACATTGTCCCTTATGAGGATTTGATCCTCAGCGGATAATCTGTCCCACCATATTCTGGAAGCCAATAGCGGCGCGGTGTCATATACGTGTCCGGTTTCAATAATGTATCTCTGCACTTCATTTAAGCGGTTGCCCTGAATATTGGCGTAGGGGTTTTCCTGACTGTCAATAGTGCGGTTTTGCAAAGCTGTGAATACTTCCGAAAACGCCATCGGGATTGCCGAAGCGCCGATTGCGTTGAAGTGATCTATGTGCATCTGATTTTCCATGACACGAATTCTCTTTCCCCTCATGTCGGCGGGAGTGCGAACTATTTCGTTAGCTGTTAAATGCCGCCATCCGGTAGAAAACCACGCAAGCCCGACAAAACCAGCGTCTGCCAGTCTGGAAAATATTGCCTGTCCTACTTCCCCGTCAAGAACTTCTTCGGCGGCACTGTCGCTCACAAAAAGATACGGCAAATCCAGAAGCCCGGTTGCGTCTGTAAAACCTCCAAGGAAGGCAACGGAGGGAATTACCATTTCCAGTGTACCAAACTGTAGCTGTTCCAAAAGTTCCCGGTTACCGCCCAATATCGAAGCCGGGAAAACATCTACTGTTATCCTGCCGTCAGTTTGAGCGTAAAGCAGTTCCCCAAGCCGGCGCGCCGCCCGATCAATAGGAACGCCTTCCTGACTAACATGAGCTATCTTGATATTCACAGACCCGTCTGCGGCCCCCGATCCAGTACAACCAGTCAAAAGAGGAAAAGCAAAAAAGAACGCCAAAAAAATAACAAAGACTCTTTTCATAACACTTAACTCCTTCTTCTTACGTTTGATTCCGCCATTCCAAGGGATTGTTGCGGATACGGTAATAGTACCTTGCCAACAGCGGATTGGCAAATGTTTACGGAAACAAATTTTTTCATTTTTTTTTGGTACGGATACCAAAAAATGGCGAGCCTCCACTTCGGCTTGGCATTACCACTTACTTGAGTGTCAATTTATGTGGTATAGTCTTTTCATGGGTGCTTACATTGAATTCAGCAAGTCGGCATTTAAGCATGGTATTTCCGAAAAGGATATACGCTACGCTTTCGCCCACAGCATTTTCGACCACCCTATAGAAGGAGAAGAAGAAAAAAACCTGCTCATAGGGTTTGACACGAAGGCAAATTTATTGGAAATCTTGTATAATGTAATAGGAAATCAAATGATCAACGTGTTTCACGCAATGCGATGCCGTAAAAACTGGTATGCGTATGCCGAAAAATCGCCCTTGTCGGGACAGGAGGAATAATGGCAAGAATGACCGAAGAAGAAGCTGACAGATTGGATGAACTATGGACAAAAACCACACCTAAAATTAATACCGGCAAACCTGGGTATTTTACCCAGCACATGGCACATTTAGTCGAATTGGACAATTTTTCGGCAGCATATCTACGTGCATGTGCCGATGCCGCTCATAAGACCCCAACGCAGATTATCGGGGAAATGGTGAGAGAAAGAGTTGCCGCTGTAGAGTGATAGCTGGCTCGAAAAGAGGCGCTTTTTGTGCCGTCGCTTTCGTCGCGCCCGTAAGACTCTCCCTTACCCGCCCCCCGCTTCTTCTTCAAGCATTGTGTTAAACCTGTTTCGGATGTCGGATAAAAACATCTGCCATTCCGCCGGATCGATAAAAGGATTCGCGCCGCCGGGGTTTTCCAGCATCATCTTGCGTTTTTCCACCGTTTTGTTCTGAATGGGGTGGTTTCCCAATGTAATATCAACGCTTTCTTTTTCCAGTTTTGTTAGCCCTTCCAGAAAGTCGCTTCTTGTCCCGGATACATCAAGTTTGTTCTCCCGCAAAAACGGCAGATTCAATGTATTAAACCCGGCTCCTCCGTGCATCGCCGCGGTGTATTCCGTATCCGCCCCGGTTACTTTTATGATGAAGGAAATGGTTCCGGGCGAATGGCCGGGCGTAAATACAGCCCTTATCTGAGTGTTGCCCAAAGAAATAATCTGCCCGTCCTCCATCTCTACATCGGGGGTAAACAATTCCAGATAACAAAAGGGGCAGTCCTTCATCAGTGCTAATTCAGGTCGTTCCCTGAACATACGGGCGTCTTTGGCTCCAAGAAACGTTTTTGCTTTTGTCAAAGCGGCCAGTTCGTTCGTCCCGCCG
>WQUW01000027.1 GCA_009781915.1 Treponema sp.
GCCCGGCAGGGGAGGATATACGGTTTAAGAAGCCATTTGCAATGGACTCTCCGCGAAGGAGACCGTGGCTCCGGAGCGGGTTCCCCATGCGGGATTCTTAAACCGTATATCCTCCCCTGCCGGAGCTTTATGCGGAAATGCTCACACACGGCGGGGGGTGACCCTTGATCTTTAGGCGCAAATAGGGTATTTTTATACATAAATACTTAACGTACAGGAAGTTCTCGTGTCAAAACATAGTCATAAGCATGGAAACGCCGAGGCTCAGCCCGCGCAGGATAACGCCGGAGATGGCGAGGGGGCGGAAGCAGTGGCAGACGGCGATAGCGCCGGGACGCAGGCGGCGGAGGACGCAAACCCCGAAGACGGCCCCGTAAACTGGGAGCAGTTGTCGGCGGAGCTGGAAATTAAACTTGCGGAATTAAACGACCAGTACCTCAGGAAAGCGGCGGATTTTGATAATTTCCGCAAGCGGATGACCCGTGAAAAGCAGGAGCTGACCGAATTTGCCAACCAGAATCTGCTTCTGGATCTTCTTCCGGCGCTGGACGACTTTGACCGGGCCATAAAATCCGCCGAAACCGCGGATTTTAAATCCGGCAAGGACTTTACCAGTTTTTACGAGGGAATCATTATGATCGAAAAGCATCTGGCTTCCCAACTGGAAAGCAAGTGGGGGCTTAAACGTTTCGATTCGGCAGGGGAGCTTTTCGACCCCAACCGCCACGAGGCGATACAAATGGAGAAGGCGGCGGGGATTGCCGAGGCAGTCGTGAAAGAGGATTATGTAAAAGGGTACTTTCTGAAGGAAAAAGTTATTCGCTGCGCCAAGGTCAAGGTGCTTATGCCGGCGGATGGGGAAGCGCCGCCGCCCGCGCGGGAATCTTAGCCTTGGACACGGGAAGGCAAATTTTGTATACTATTCTAGTGTAAGGAGTCTTAAAACTATGGGTAAAATAATCGGTATTGATTTAGGCACAACCAATTCGTGCGTGGCCGTTCTGGAAGGGGGCGAGCCGGTAGTCATTCAAAGCGCCGAAGGGGGACGCACTACTCCGTCCATTGTGGCGTTTACGAGCAAGGGAGACCGGATAACCGGACAGCCCGCCAAAAACCAGATGATCACCAATCCGGAAAACACCGTTTTTTCCATAAAAAGGTTTGTGGGACGGCGTTATTCGGAAGTGTCAAACGAGATGAAGCGGGTTCCCTACCATGTAAAGGAGCAGGGCGATGATGTCCGGGTTGATATAGGAGGAAAGTATTACTCTCCGCAGGAGATTTCGGCCTTTGTGCTTCAAAAAATGAAGCAAACCGCCGAGGACTACTTGGGCGAAACCGTTACCGAAGCGGTCATTACCGTTCCGGCCTACTTTAACGACGCCCAGCGTCAGGCCACCAAGGACGCGGGCAAAATCGCGGGGCTGGACGTAAAGCGCATTATCAACGAGCCCACCGCCGCGTCTTTGGCTTTTGGCTTTAACAAAGATCAGAAAAAGGAAAAAACCATCGCTGTTTACGACTTGGGCGGCGGCACATTCGATGTTTCCATTCTGGAACTGGGCGAAGGGGTGTTCGAGGTAAAATCGACCAACGGGGACACCCATCTTGGCGGCGATGATTTTGACCTGAAAATACTGGAATGGCTTATCGCCGAGTTCAAAAACGACACGGGCATAGACTTGGGCCAAGATCGCATGGCGCTTCAACGGCTAAGGGAAGCGTCGGAAAAGGCCAAAATCGAACTTTCTTCCACGCAGAACACGGAAATAAACCTTCCGTTCATCACTGCGGATCAAAGCGGGCCCAAACACTTGCAGAAAAGCCTTACTAGGGCGAAGTTCGAGCAGATGGTGTCCGACCTTCTGGAACGATCCAAGGAACCCTGCCGCAAAGCGCTCGCGGACGCCGGACTTTCCGAGGATCAGATTGATGAAGTAATCCTTGTCGGCGGCTCCACCCGGATTCCTGCCGTTCAACAGATTGTAAAAGAGCTTTTCAAGAAAGAGCCCAACAGGGGCGTTAACCCCGATGAAGCGGTTGCCGTGGGCGCTGCCATTCAGGGCGGCATTCTGGGCGGGGATGTTAAGGACGTGCTGTTGTTGGACGTAACTCCCCTTTCCTTGGGTATCGAGACCTTGGGCGGCGTTATGACCCCGCTTATTACCCGGAACACCACCATTCCCACAAGGAAAAGCCAGATATTCTCTACCGCGGCGGACGGGCAAACGGCTGTTTCCATTCAGGTTCTTCAGGGAGAACGGGGAATGGCCGCCCAAAACCGCACCCTAGGCCGCTTTGACTTGGTCGGTATTCCTCCGGCTCCCAGGGGCGTTCCCCAAATCGAGGTAACCTTCGACATTGACGCGAATGGCATTGTCCACGTTTCCGCCAAAGACCTTGGCACGGGCAAGGAGCAGAAAATCCGCATTGAAAGTTCTTCGGGGCTTTCGGACAGCGACATTGAGCGCATGGTCAAGGAAGCGGAACTTCATGCGGAAGAGGACAAGAAAGAAAAGGAAAAAGCCGAAGTCCGCAACGAAGCCGACAACATGATCTACTCCACGGAAAAAAACATCAAAGACCTTGGGGACAAGGTTAATGCCGAGGATAAATCCAAAGCCGAGGAGTCCATTGCCGGTCTTCGCGTGGCGTTAGAGAGCGGCGATATCGAGGATATTAAAGCCAAGACCGAAACCTTAAAGCAAGTTTCCTACAAGATTGCCGAGGAAGTGTACAAACAGCAGGCCGGCGCTCAGGCGGCGGGCGGCGGCGGCCCGGCGGACGGGCAGAATCCGGACGATGGCCCGGCGGAAAGCGGCAATGCCTCGGATTTTAAGTCTGCGGGCGCTGAAGACGCGGACTACGAAGTAGTGGATGACGAGAAGAAATAAGAATGGCTAAGCGTGATTACTACGAAGTGCTTGGGGTGCAGAAAAACTCCTCGAAGGATGACATAAAAAAAGCCTACCGGAAGCTTGCCATTCAGTACCATCCTGACAAGAATCCGGGAAACAAGACGGCGGAAGAGCGGTTTAAAGAAGCTACCGAGGCTTACGAAGTTCTTTCGGACGATCAGAAAAAGCAGGCCTATGATCAATTCGGGTTTGCCGGGGTCGAAGGCATGGGCAGTTCCAATCCCCATGACTTTTCTCAGGCATTCCGGGGCTTCGAGGACATATTCGGGGATTTCTCCGGCATCTTCGACACGATTTTTGGCGGGGGTTCGGGCAGAAGAAGTTCCGGCGGCGGTCAGCAGGGGGCCAACCTCCGCTACGACATCGAAATTCCCTTTAAGGACGCTGTTTTTGGAACCAAGGTTGAAATTCAATACTCCAGAAACGAGGCTTGCCCGCCCTGCAAGGGTTCCGGGGCAGCCAGCGGAGCAGGCAGAAAGGTATGCCCCACCTGTAAAGGAACCGGGCAGATACGCCAGAGCGCGGGCTTCTTTTCCATGTCCTCCCCCTGCCGTTCCTGCGGCGGGCAGGGAGAAATTATTGAAAAGCCCTGCTCCGAATGCGGCGGCGCGGGAACGCAGAAAAAACGCCAGAAGATCATGGTTACCATTCCGCCGGGGGTTGATCACGGCAAACGCCTGATCGTTCCCCGTCAGGGCGATGCCGGGCCAGCCGGCGGCACGGAAGGCGACCTTTACGTCTTTATCCGGGTTAAGCCCCACGAGTTTTTTGAGCGGCAGGGCGAAGACCTGTACTGCGCTGTTCCCATTTCCGTAACACAGGCAAGTTTGGGCGCGGAAATCCATGTTTCCACGCTTGACGGCAAGACCATTAAGGTAAAGATTCCGCCGGGAACGCAGAACGGCAAGTTGCTGCGGATTCGGGACGAAGGGGTTCCTGCTTCAAGCCGCCGGGGGAACCTCTACATAAAAATGATGGTTCAGGTTCCGGAAAAACTTTCCAGACGGGGCCGGGAACTTATGGAAGAGCTTTCCAGAGTGGAGGGGGAGAACAACTCTCCCAAGCCCATTCCCCTTTCCGAACTTTCGGACTAAGAGCGAACAAGTATGAAGCCGATGATAATCGGGATTGACATAGGCAGCACCACCACCAAAGCGGTCTCCTTAGAAGAAGGCACGGTTGTAAAAAAGATCAAAACCAAGGCCGAAGACCCGGTTACCTCCGCTACCGGCGCGTTGGGCAAAATGATTATCGAAAACGGCATTAAAATGACCGAAATAGAGCGGATCATGATCACCGGGGCGGGCGCGACAAAAATCGAAGGCGATTTATTCGGGATTCCCACGGAAAAGGTGAGCGAGATCGCCGCCATAGGAACCGGCGGCATATTTCTCTCCGGCAGGGACAACATTGTTATCGTCAACATAGGAACCGGCACTGCGGTTATCGAGGCCCAAAACGACAAAATAACGCACCTTGGCGGCTCCGGGGTAGGGGGCGGAACCATCCTTGGGCTGGCGAAAAAACTCCTTTCCCTTTCGGATTTCGAGGACATTATGGAACTGGCCGCCGGGGGCTCGCTTGATCCGGTAGACTTGCTTCTTGAAGACATCATGGCGATAGACCTTGGCTTTCTTGACAAGAAATCGACCGCCTCCAACTTCGGGAAAATGCTGGACACGGCGCACAGCGAGGACATAGCCTTGGGGATAGTCAATATGGTGTACGAGGTTATCGGGATGCTCGCCATCTTTGCCTCCCGCAGCCGTAACATTGACCGGGTAATCGTAACGGGATCGGGCAGCCATAACCGGCTGGGCCAAGAGGTGCTCGCCAAAATAACCCGCATACATTCCGTTGTGTTTGAGTACCCCGAAAGCGCCGAATACACTACGGCCATTGGCGCGGGGCTCTGCGGGCTTACGCCGCGGGCTTAATGGCTGGCCGCATACCTCCAGCTCAACGTGTAGTTCCACTTCTGCGGGAAGTCCGTAGCCGCGACGTTAAGCGTTACCCGCCCCCACCTGCCGGGCCTGAACGAAGTGTTCAGGGAGTATTCCCGGACGGGCTCTCGCTCTGCCCTTGCGGTATAGGCCAGCCTTGTTCTGATGTTAAACGGGCCCGCGCCAAAGCCCAGCTCGCCTGAAACCCTAAGCGATTGAAACTCCTCAAATCCGGCGGGCTGGAACAAGGGAGGGATTCCATCTTCCCTTCCAAAAGCGGAAAGGCTGGTAAGCGCGCAGGAAAACACAGCGCTGAAAGGGCCAACATGAAAGCCGGCAAGGGCATTCAGCGTGTCGGTGGTTCTTTCCGGCGTTCTGGCATCCCGGCTAAGGCCAACGGACGCGCGGGAAAAGCGGACAAGGCGCGGGTTTTCTCTCCTTTCTCTGGCGGTTGGGGCGGAGGGGCGGTAAAAGACCGAAAAGGAGCCCCGCTCAAATTCCTCGCCGGGCGCGGGGGCACGGAGGACGCTCTGAAACCGCAGAAGCCCGGAGCGGGGCCAGAAGCGTTCCCCCCTTGCCGCCACTCTTAACCCGGCCCCGGCGGCGGAGCCGTTACGGTCAACAAAGCGGTTTCCCGCCGCATCCCCGGCAAGGGAAAAACGCCAAGGCCTATTCCCCTGCCGCAAAGAGAAATTCCCGTAGGTTCCCTGCCCCCACGCGAAGGTTTCGGACATGGCCCAGTCCGCGGCAAAGCCCATCTGCGGCGAGTTATAGATCATTCCCAGGGAATACAGCCTGAAATCCCGTTCGGGCAGGGGCGGCGCTTGGGAGAACCACGTTGAAACCGTGCGTGCGGGCAACTCCTTTTGGGTGTAAAAGCCCTCTAGCCGAGCTATCGAGCCGCCCCGCTCAATCCCGACGCCTGCCCCGAAAGCAGGGTTCTGCTGGGCATCCAGCGCCGCGGAGGCAAAGGCGGTAAAGCCCGGCAAAAAGCGCCCCCACGGGCCGTCCGGGGGCAGCGCCATGTACAGGTATGTTTCGCTTTCGTCCCGTGCGGCAGGCTCTAATTTAAGGTCTCGTGATGATGGCCTGCGGGATTCCATAAAGGGAACGGATCGCGTCCAGATATTGCTTACCCGCGCGGGAAGGCCGTGCTCGCTTTGAACCCCCGCGAGAAACCGGGAGCCGCTTGAGGTATGATAAATGCCCATGCCGGGATTAAAGCCAGCCCTGCCGTCATCGACTTCAAGGGGCAGGTTGCGTTTGTCCGTTGCCATGAATCTGAATGAAAGGTCGTGCCCCGGCATTTCCAGCCGAAAATCCCCCCGGTTAAAAAAGGTTCCCCCCGGAAAAATATCCCCGGCTTGCGGGAACCCGTCATCCGCCCGTGGCACGCTCCTGTACCAATAGCCTGTCCAAATCAAGTCCCATGTAAAAAGGGGTTCCGCCGCTACGCAGGGGAAGGCACACAGGGCAAGGAGAAAAAGAAATATCTGGCGTTTCATACCCCCTGTACTGCGTGGGGGCGCACCGGCCTTCGGGGTTTGTTACGAATGTCATATTCAATCCCAAAACAGCGTCGCGCCCCGGTGGGCCGAAGTGGCGTGCTTGCGGTAAAGGGAAAGATAACCCATCGCCGGTTTCTGCACCGGAACAAAGTTTTCGCTCCGTTTCTTAAACTCCGCTTCTGACACATCAACCGTAAGGCTGCGCGCTTCAATATCAATATGGATCATATCGCCGTCTTTAATAAAGGCTATGTTTCCGCCATCGTAGGCTTCGGGGCTTATATGCCCTATGGCAAGCCCGCCTGTGGCTCCGGAAAAACGGCCGTCCGATACAAGGGCAAGCTTTGTCCCAAGGCCCTTTCCCAAAACCGCCGCCATAAAGGTTTCCATGTGCGGCATTCCCGGGGAACCTCTGGGGCCTTCGTAGCGTATAACCACCACGTTGCCGGGGGCAATCTCGTCTTTCAGAATAGCGTTCCATGCGTCATCCTGAGAATCGTATACTTTAGCCTTGCCGCTGAACTTCCATGCGGCCTTGTCAACCGCGCTGAATTTGACAATAGCGCTTTCAGTGCCAATATTCCCGTGGAGTACGGCGAGCCCTCCCTGCGGGTTAATAGGATTTGCCGCGGAACGGATTACATCGCTGTTGCGGTTTACCGCCCTTCCGGCTTTTTCGCCGATAGTGCCGAACATACCATTGACAGAGGTATCGATTTTTCCCGCCGCCGCCATTTCTTTTACCACCGCCTCAAGGCCGCCAGCCTGTGAGAACTCGCGCATAGTATAGGTTTTGTGGCTGGGATAGATGCTTGAAAAAACCGGCACTTCACGGCTTAAAGCGTCAAAAGCCTCAAGGGTAATGTCGATGTTCATCTGCCGGGCAATGGCGGGAATATGCAGTATGCAGTTGGTGGAGCCGCCGGTGGCCATCATATAGCGTATAACATTTTCAAAGCTACGGCGGGTAATAAATTCAGACGGGCGGTATTCGTCTTTTGCCGCCTGCGCCGCCCTCTGCGCCGCTAGCCTAGCCATTTCCCGCCATTCGGGGCTTCGGCTCTGCACGCTGGCGTTCCCGTTAGGCGAAAACCCAAGGATTTCGGCGCAGGCGCACATTGTATTGGCTGTTCCCATAAAGGGGCAGGCTCCCACAGTAGGGCAGGCGTTGCGGACTATTCCCTTGTAATCGTCACGGGAAATATCGCCAGAGATATAGGCGGCGTAAGCCTGCTTTGTATGCGTAAGAGTCAGCATCTGCCCCTTGTATTCGCCGGGAAGCATATAGCCGCCGGAAAACAGCGTTGCGGGAATGTTTACCCGCAGCGCCCCCATAAGCATACCCGGCACGATTTTGTCGCAGGTGGACATCAAAACCATGCCTTCAAGCATATTAAGTTCCGCTGCCAATTCTACTTCTGATGAAACAAGATCACGGCCGGGAAGCGTATAGCGGTCGCCCGGTGTATTGGAGCAGATGCCGTCGCAGAACCCCGATATTGGGATTTCCAGTGCAAGGCAACCTTCGTTATAAATTGCTTCTTTCATGAGCGGGATAACTTCCTTAAAATGAAAATGCCCCGGGTTCATTTCATTCCACGAATTGATAAGGCCGATAATAGGGCGCTTGGCGTCTTCCTCCGATATGCCCATTGCGTAAAGCAGGGCGTTTCTGTGATCCAGTGATTCCTCGTTCCAGTTCCGTATCATGGTATGCTCCTTGTAATTATATGCTGGTTCCTTTGTCCCTGATCTCTCTGATATGCCGGGGAGTAAGGGACAAATGTTTCTTGAATATTGTATGAAAATAATTCACGCTTTTAAAGCCGCATTCGGCGGCGATTTGCTTGAAAGGGATATTGGTGTTTTTAAGCATCACAAGGCTTGATTTAAGCCGCTGGGAATTTATGTACGAGGTAAGAGTTTGTCCGGTATGCTTTCTGAACATACGGCTTACATATTCGTGGCTTAGGTCAAGCTTCCATGCTATATCTGTTATACGCAACTGGTTTGCTATATTCGCGTTCACGATTTTTTTTATTCTGCCGACAATGCTGTTTTCTTCGTCATCTTTTTGGGAGCCGCCCGATATTTCATTGATCAGGCTTACCAGGCTGTGCATTTTTTCAGGCGGAACCGGAATATCCTGCACATAGTCGCCGACAATTTTTTTCAGCAGGCCAAGCGCCACAGGCTGCTGCTGAACAGAAACTTCCGCTACAAAAGCGCTTGCCGGCGCGGACAAACGGGAGCCGGCTCCCAGCTTGAATTTGATGCTGTAGTTGTCTATGCCGCCCGATTTTGGGTAGATAATTTCGTGGGCGATTCCGGGTGGAATAAAACAGAGGCTGCCGGGGAAAAATTCCATCCAGCGGTTTCCGCAACAAACCGTCCCGCCCCCTTTAACAAAATATTCAATCTGGTATTCGCTTTCGTGAAAATGCCGGGGAATATCGCGCAAAAGGCGGCCTTCGTGGCGGGCGGCGTAGATAATGCGGCTGCCCGAAACTAAAAGATCCATCATCTTCAAAATCGAGCGCAGATGCTCAGCCGCTTCAGTCTGTTTTTCGGTAAGGCAGGCCGTCGCCAAGGCTATATTCATGCCGGTGAAAGCATTCCGGTATTCCGGCGGCACTACGGTAAAATAACAGGGCAATTTTGCCCAGGCCGTTCTGGACTTGAAACGTATATGAAAGCAGTCCAGGGAATCTTCTTCACATTTAACCTCGAAGGCCACATTGGGCGGAATAAAAATAATACGGTTCGGCACAATATCGGTCCAGTTTTCATTCAGCTTGAAAAAAACGGCGTTTCCCTTGGGGAAAAAGAAAATATGATGGACGGAATCTCCTCCGCCTGAAAACCCGCCGCTCAGAAAGCCGCTGTTTTGAAAGCGGTGGGCGTTTATCGATATTATGTCTTCCATAACTGCCTTCCATGAGGGGTTGCTGCTTCCAGTGTCAAAAAATTAAACGTTTCCTCAGAATTTATGTCATTATACAGCATTTATTTCACTGCGGTATCATTTAATTCGATTTTTTATTATAAAATTTTGACATTTTTCGCTGCCGGGCAAAACCTGCGTATATAATAAGAATCAATCTACCATATTTCAGGAGGTATTTATCAATGAAAAGGCTAGTAACATTTTCGGTGGTTTTGGCTTTGTCCTGTGTGCTATTGCTCACTGGCTGCGAGCGTGATTCGGGTGTGATCACTATCACAATGGCCAGTCCCAGTAATCCGGAGGATAACACTGTCAGGGCATTTTTCCATTTCAGGGACATTGTTGAAGAGCGGAGCGAAGGCAGAATTCGCGTAAATGTAATGCATTCCGGGCAGCTTGGCGGGCCACGGGAAACCGTTGAGCAAATGCAGATGGGAGTCCTTGAGATAGCGGAAGTGAATGTCGCCATTTTTTCCGCGTTTGATCCCAGGTTTATGGTATTTGATCTGCCCTATGTTTCCAGAGGCGTTGATCATCTGCGGGGGCTTCTGGACGGCGGCCTTGGGCAATATTTCTCCGATTCGCTTGAAGACAGAACTGGCGTTAAAATCTTGGGCTGGATAATTCGCAGTCCCCGCAATATGTACATCTCCTCGAGGCCGGTGCATACCGCCGCTGACTTTGCCGGCATGAGAGTGCGCATAATGGAAAGCCCTGTCCATCACCGGACATTTGAGCTGCTTGGCGCTGTCCCGGTTCCCATTGCCGCTACCGAGCGTTATATGGCGCTCCAGACGGGGGTGGTAGACGCCGCCGAAAATTCAATTCCCCTGATTATAACCCAGAGGGAATACGAGGTAACCAGGTATCTTTCCAGAACCGAACACTTCATGACCCCCAACACTATCGCCATGAGCGCCAGCTTTTTCCACGGTCTTCCGGAGGATCTCCAGCAGATACTGGTTGAGGCTGCCGATGAGGCAGGCCGTTACGGAACCATGCTTGACATGGAGGAAGAGGAAGAAGCCATACAAGAGCTGGTTCGCCGGGGCATGGTTTTCAACGATGTTCCGGACAGGTCTTCGTTCATTCAGGCGGTCAGCCCTATTTTCGCTGAGTTCCGCGACCAGATCGGCGGCGATCTGATTGACGCTTTTACTAGGTAATGTAAGGGAATACCGGGATGGATAAAATTGTTGAAATCCTGTATGACAAAATTTTGGCAACTCTAATCAAGGTTATTGGCCTTGTGATGGTTCTAAGCATTCTTGCCCAGATATTCACAAGGTCATTTTTAAGAGTGCCTTTTGCGTGGACTGATGAAGTAGCCCGTTTTTCTTTCCTCTATTTTTGTTTTCTTGGGGGAGTAATGACGCTGCGCTACAAGTTCCATCTCGGTATTGATTTTTTTGAAAGCAAAATGCCGGAAAAGGGAAGGTTCTTTAACCGGATATTCGTATACAGCATGGTTATCGCCTTTGGCTTTTTTATGGGGATATACGGAACCATGCTTATGGATATAGTGGGAATTCAGCTAACCCCTATTTTGCGTATTCCGATGAGGCATGTATACCTAGCGCTTCCTGTGGCAGGATTTCTCTACGCTTTCTTGGGTTTTTACCAATTGTACTGCCATCTAAGAGGAAAACCCTATAAGCTGCCCGGTCAAGAACCGCAAACAGCAAAGGAAAATTCGGGAACCGCTTCTGCAACAGAAGGAAAAAGGAAATGGTAGCGATTGTCATTTTTGGCATAATGCTCGTTCTATTGGTGCTTAATGTACCTGTTGCCATGACTATTGCATTTGCTACCTTGGGCGGAATAGCCGTTATCGGCGGCATGCCTTTTATGATTGTGGTTCAGCGGATGTTTGCCGGCTTGGACACCTTCACCCTGATAGCTGTTCCCCTTTTTATTCTCGCAGGCCGCCTTATGGCTGCGGGGGGAGTTACCGGAAGCCTTATCAATGTAGCTAACGTACTGGTAGGTTTTCTTAAAGGCGGCCTTGCCTATGTCAATGTTATGGCAAGTCTTCTTGGTTCAGGAATGACCGGCTCCGCCGCCGCCGACACTTCCGCCAGCGGCACGATTATGATTCCGGCCATGAAGGAGAGGGGCTACGAGAAGGGCTTTACAGTAGCGATAACTGCTACATCTTCAACCATCGGTATTCTGATTCCTCCAAGTATTCCTCTGGTGGTTTATGGCGTTACTACAAACACTTCAATTGGCAGGCTTTTTATCGCTGGATTTATTCCCGGCCTTCTGATGTTTGCCGCATTGATTATTGTTGTAGCGATAATTTCCAAAAAGCACGACTACCCGCGGGAAGAAAAAATACCGTTTAAGCAAGCTGTGTTTATCATCCTTAAAGGAATACCGGCAATGCTTACTGTAATTATCATTGTCGGCGGGATTAGGGGCGGTTTCTTTACCCCCACCGAGGGCGCTGGGATAGCTGTTGCTTATACTTTCCTTTTAGGCATCTTTTGTTACAAAGGATTAAAGCTCCGGCAGGTTCCCAAGATCATACTTGAAGTTGCAATAACTACCGGGCAGGTGGCGCTTTTGGTTGCCACAGCCAGCGCCTTAGGCTGGCTCTTTGCCCGCCAAGGTATCCCTGCGGTAATCAGCTCGTTTTTGCTTGGGATCACCGGCGATAAAATCCTCCTGCTTCTGATTATCAATATAATGCTTCTTCTTGTGGGAATGTTCCTTGACTTATCTCCGGCGGTTATTATCTTTGCCCCGATACTGCTTCCTATCGCGGTTTCTCTGGGCATTGACCCGGTGCACTTTGGTTTAATAATGATTGTTAATCTGGCGATTGGCCTTTGCACTCCGCCGGCAGGGGTTTGCCTATTTATATCATGCGGCATCGCCAAAACTTCAATTACCAGCGTGTTAAAAGGATTTATCGTTCCGCTATTGGCAATGATAATTGTCCTGATGCTTATTACATACATCCCGCAACTTACAATGTTTCTGCCCAATTTACTGATGAACTAAAGATACTTTAGCTTAGCGTAGCCGGAACAGAGGACGCACCAGTCAACCTTTTCACCCCGCCGTCAGCAATGCTCCCGCAGTCGCTTTGTCAACAAGCCCAAAATATGATAGGCTCCAAGGTATGATCGGAGATACCCAAAATCCCGAAACAGATTCCCCCAGCCGCCCCCCTAATTGCCTTGTGTGCAGGTACTTCAAGGTTACGTGGGAGCCCGCCTTTCCCCGCTCCTGTATGCTTTTCGGGATTAAGTGCCGTACCCTGCCCTCAATGGAAGTGTTTCTTTCTACAGGAAGACACTGCTTTTCCTTCGAGGCTAAGTTTAAGGACAGCAAATGAGCGGGATACGCAGCATCGTTCTTGTGCAGCCCCCTTTTGTGCAGCTCAACGGCCCTTACCCCGCCCCCTACTACCTGAAAAGTTTTCTGGAAGCCCGCTTTGCCGGAACAAGGGGACTTAGCGTAACCGTGCTGGATCATTCCATCGGGCTTTTTGAAAAGATTTTTTGTCGAGCCGGCCTCCAGCGCGTCTTTGAAGACGCTTCGATCCCTGCCATGCGGGCAAAAAGCGCCGGAGGCAAACACGCCGCCCGCATAATAGAACGGTTTTTGTCCGAACAGAAACTCTGGCTCGCCTCTATCGACCGGCTTATTGCCTTTCTTCGGGGCAGAGACCCGGAATGGGGCCACCTTCTTGCCTTGGCAAACGGCTGCCTCCCCGGCGGCCCCCGCGCGGACGCCTTTATCGCCGCGCGGAAGGGGGAGGTTTCCCCGGACGACGCGAAAATGCTCGCTACCATGCTTCTTTCGGACATGGCGGATTTTATTACCTGCGCGTTGGACGGCGGTTTTAGCCTGATTCGCTACACGCCGCTTGTAAAGGGCTCTTTCGATACAGGCTACCGGGATTTTGCCGCCGTCAAAGAGGGCCTTGGCGGGTATATCATGAACGCCTTTTACCGCCCCATGCTTCAAAGTGAATGGGAAACGCTCGATACGGCGGAAAGCCCCGCGCGCGGCGAAGGCGGCCCCTTTTTGCTGGGGCTTACCATTCCCTTCCCCGGCTGTCTTTCCGGCGCGCTGGTATGCGCCGGGTCTGCCAAAAAGCGCTTTGGTTCCGCCGTGCGTACCATTGCCGGGGGCGGATACGTAAATACCGAACTCCGCTTCATCCAGACCCCGGAGTTTTCCAATTATTTTGATCACGTCTCCTTTGACAGAGGCTACGGCGCTTTGGTTTCCATTCTGGAACACCCCGGCGCCGCCGCCCCGCCGTATGCCACGCATGACAAGGCCGCTTTGGAAGATGAAGCCGTCCGGACAGTCTTTCCCGATTACTCAGGCGTCGATTTCAGCCGTTACCTGTACCCCGTGGACAATGCCAACCCCATGCACCGGCTCTGGTCTGACGGGCACTGGCTCAAGGCGTATGTGGCCCACGGCTGTTACTGGCATTCCTGCGCTTTTTGCGATGTTACGCTGGACTACATCAAAAACTTTGTCCCCGTTGACGCTCATGCCCTGTTTACCCACCTGAACACTCAAGCCGAAAAAACCGGTGTCCGGGGAGTCCACCTTGTTGACGAAGCCGCCCCCGTTTCCTCGCTCTTGGAGTTCGCCCTGCACAACAGGGAGGCGGGCCTTCCCCTAAACTTCTGGGGCAACATCCGCTTTGAAAGGGGTTTTAGCCCGGACGTGGCGGCGATTCTTGCCGCGGGCGGTCTTACCGGGGTTTCGGGCGGTCTTGAAGCCGCCACAGAAAGGGGCCTTAAAAGGCTTGGCAAGGGTATCGATCTTGAAAGCGCCGTAAGGGCCTGCGCCGCCTTTAAAGAGGCGGGAATTCTGACCCACGCCTATCTTATTTACGGATACTGGGACGAGGACGAACAGGAAATCATCGACTCCGCCGAAACGCTGCGGCAGTTCTTTGCCCTTGGGCTTTTGGACTCTGCCTTTTGGCACAAGTTTGTCCTTACCCGCCATTCCCGTGTGTATGCCGAAAAACAGCGGGGGCTTCATCCCGAACTCAGGATAAAAGACGATCCGGGCGCACTCATGGACGGGGACGGCAAACCACGCGCCATTTTCGCCCTGAACGATCTTTCCTTTAAGGGTGAAGAAACATTCGACAAATACACCGGGCCCCTTGAACGGCTGGCCGGCGCGTGGATGAGGGGCGAAACAGAAATGCCGGTGGCAAAGGCTTTTCCCTTCAAAGTGCCGCCGCCGTCAATCCCGCCCGGCTTTGTGGGCAATTATTTACGCAACTATGCCAGCGACCGGGATTTGGGCAAAACCAAAACGCCGGAAGAAAACGACCAAACGCCGGGCGGTAACGCCTTGTTTCTGGGATCAGCGCCCAGACTGTACCGGGAAGGGAAAGGCGTCTTTTTACGCTGGCGCTGGCGGCTTGAAGATCGGGAACTCCGGGCCCAGAGCGCGGAGGAAGCGGAAAAACTTGCAAGCCTTCTGGAAACCGCATCCGGCGGCACGGGCATGGCGGCGGCGGGACTGTATTCCTTGTTGAAAGAAACTGCAGGCGGCGAGCGGGCGAAGGCAGTGTGGGCGCGTCTGCGGGAAAATGGGCTGGCCCTTGACCACACCTCCCCCCAACGCATATAATCTAAGCTACAGTATGGGGGTATATACGGAGGTGTATAACGGTTGCGGCGCGCTAAATCTAATCAAGTAGCCGGTCTACGAAGTAAAAAATTTCTTTGGCAATTGCTGGTCGCTATGCTTGTTGTTTTTCCTGCCTATTTCGTCATAAGAATACACTTTTCCCCTGCCGGCACGGTGAATGAAGCGCCGCCGTCCGCTCTCATGGAAGCGGAGCTGGAAGCGATACCGTCTTCCTTTGTAGAAAGCTTTTTTCTTCCATACTATGGTCAGGACTATGATCAGGATTATGTCCGGGAGGCTTACGATTCCCCCGTGGAAGCCTACTACGCGGGCCGGATCGAAGAAGCGATGCGGCTGCTTTCCGTTCCCGGCATGGGGCTGGCACAGAAGTACCAGCTTGTAGTCTTGCATTGGGAGCTGGGAGAAAATGCCGAAGCCGCAAACCTATTGGAAGAACTGCTAAGAGACCCCCGCCTGACACTGGCCCAAAGGGACGAACTACAGTTAGAGCTGTTTATTACCCGTGTCCTTTCCGGCAGCTACGCGCAGGCGGCTTCCCTGCGAAACGCGATGGAACCGGCCCTTCAAAGAATGAACCGCCGCCGGAGGGCGGAGATTTACTTTTACATAGGCTGGGTTTACCACGAAACCGGCGACCTTGAAAACGCCGAGGAGTTTTTCAGGCAGAGCCTTGAAATTTACGAATGGAGAGCCTTGGCGTGGTACAGGTTGGGCACTATCCTCTTGGGCAGGGACAGCGACGGCGATAGCGATAGCGAAGAGGGCGAAGAAACCTGGGGGGCCGAGGAAGCCTTTCAAACCGCGTGGAATAAGGACGGGGCGCTTACCCCGGCGCTCCTTCCCCTAGCACGGCTTTTGGCGGACCGGGGGGAATGGATGCGATCCCGCAACCTCCTTATCACCGCCAATGAGCGGCGGCCGGACGATCCGGAAATACGCGAGGCTCTGGCGGACGCTCTACGGCGCATCGGCCCGCCCGGCGACGGCTTACAGTTTGTGCGGCGGCACATTACCGACGCGCCGCCTAGAGTAACGCCCGCGCCAATCACCCCCGGAGAGGGAATAATGCGCATCGGCTTGGCTGAAAACCGCCAGCTCGTGTCGGTCAAGGCGGGGGGCGATTTTACCATCCGGAACGCGGAAACTGGTGAAGTCCTGTATAACGGGGAAGCTCTGCGGCAGTTTTGGGTCGCGTGGGACAGGGAGCAATCGCTTTTCATTCATGATAGAGAAAATAGGGTACTGCTTACCAGTTCTGTTCCCGTGGTGTACGAACTTCACAGCCCCGAGGATACCTCCATTGTTTCGGGGGTAGTTACGTGGGCGATGAGCATTAACCGCACATACCGGGGAAAACTGGAATTTCGCCCCGGGCCGGAAGGTATAACGGTGGTAAGCATCGTTAACATGGGGGATTACCTTTACGGCGTTATCCCGGCGGAACTGCCCACAAGCTGGCCGCGGGAGATACAGTACGCGCAGGCTATCGCCGCCCGCTCCTACGCCATCGCCTATCGCGGGACATTTGCCTACAGGGGCTTTGACATCTGGAATACCGCCCGCTCGCAAACGTACATGGGGGTGGGAATAGAGAACGCGAACTCCTCCTCTGCGGTGGACGCCACTAGGGGAATTATTCTTGTGGGGGAAACCGGAGAGCCCTTGGCGGCGTATTACTCCGCCAACCACGGCGGGCACAGCGAGGATTCCCTTGTTATGTGGGGGTACGAAATGTACATGCAGGCCGTGCAAGACCCACAGCTTCCCCCCCGCAGTTCCCCCCTGCCGCCTGACGCTCTGTTCCGGTGGATTAGGGACGCTCCGGCAACCTATTCCAACGTGTTTGGCTTTTTCTTTCCTAACACGTACCGGTGGGAACGATGGGTAAGCCCCGAAGAAATCCGCCGCCGCCTGATACTGGACAACCGTGTGGGGCAAGACCCCGGCGAGATTCACCGGATTATCACCCGTGGCCGGGGCATCTCCGGCAGGGTTATTGAACTGGAAGTACAGGGAAGCGAGGGAAGCGTTCACGTTAGGGGCAACCCAATCTGGTTTACTATGGGAGGTTTGCGCTCAAGCCTTTTTACCATCCGTTACAAGATGGCCGCGGACGGCGGGATACAGTATTTTGTATTTCAGGGAGCCGGGTACGGGCACGGTATAGGGATGGATCAACACGCGGCGGCGGCAATGGCCAGCGCGGGCATGACCGCTGTAGAAATCTTACATCACTTTTATCCGAGGGCGGCGCTGCGGCAGCTTGACCCTTCGCTACAGGAGTACTAATTAATGTTTCGTTCACAGGCCAAAGCCGTCATACCTTTGTTCTTTTTCGCGCTGTTGTTTTCGTCCTGCGGAACCACACGGGTTCTTGGCCTGCGCAAGCAGGAAGCGGCAGGGTTATTGCGCACGGGCAATCTGGAATTTATCGCCCGCGCGGAACTGCCCGCGGATTTCTCCGGGGCGGTGTACCGTCTTGGGGAGCTTGCGAGCATACACCCCGCCGCCTCTTATTACGCGGGGCGCATGGCGGGCGCTCAAAGAGAGGCCGCGGATCAAGGCCGAAGGCTGGAGTTCCTGCTTTTCAGCGCCGCTCTGGAAAGCCCTTCCCCCCCCGCGCGGCAGGAAGCGGCCCTGCGGCTGCTTCCCCTGATACTAGAAGGATGGGAAACCCGGAACATCGAGGACATCCTTGAATTCCTTACCGCCGCAGACAAGAGTGAACGGCCGGACGTGGTTCTTCTTCGCGCGGCAAGCCTGTACCGCCTTGGGCGCTACAGCGAAGCGGCGGAGCTTCTTGCGTCTAACCCTGTTAGCGGCGATGGCTGGGGAAGAGCCGTGGCTCTTTTTTCGGCGTGGAAATCTTACGCATGGAAATCTTATGAAAAGGAATCCCTGCCGGACGAAGAAGCACGGCGGGAAATCACGGCCTTTCTTTTTGACATTCCGCCGGGGGAACTGCGCCACTGGGCATACACGGAAGCGCTTTCTATTGACGGCCTTCTTAGTCCCGGCGAGCGGGGGGTTATTGTATCACGGCGCTTCCCCGAAAGCCACGCAATAACGCTGAACAATCTGCGACCCGCCTTACTTGACGGCGGGGTTCTCTTTTTCCGCCATCCTGATCTTATGGTGGATTTAGCCAGAGCGTACCAGTTTACCCCCGCCATGCGTGAGGAAGGGGTAAATCTTTTTGCGGCGTGGGACAGATTTTTGGAAACAGGCGGCGGCCTTGAACAGCACCAAGAGCTGAGTGCCTTTGTAAGAAGCATTGATGCCGCAGACATTAACGCCCGCAGATACCGCATCCTGCAGCACGCCGGCAGAATAGAGCGGGCCCGTGGACGCTTTGCCGAATCCTCGGAATATTTCGAGCGGGCGCTGAGCCTTGCGCCTAACGCTATTCAGCGTGATGTCTGCCTTTGGTACATACTGACAAACGCTTTGGACGATGACCCTTCCTATACGGCGGCGGATGTTTTTCTAAGCGTCATGCCGCACTGGAGTAACATGTCCGCCTTTAACGGCGTTCTTGACAGGCTGGCAAGCCGTCTGGTCTTACAACGCCAGTGGGAGACGCTACTGGAAATTTTCACCGCCCTTGAAGACATCGCCGTCCAGAGTTCCCGCGCTGGAACCTCGCTTGCCCAATACGCATGGATTGTAGGCAGGGTGGTACAGGAGGGCTTTTTGGAAACCAGCCGGAGCGCCGGGGATTTTTTCCGCATTGCCTTTGAGCAGCCAAACGGAGCGGTGTACTACCGGACAATGGCGGCGATACAGCTTGGCGAACGGTTTTCCCCAACGGGCAATGCCCGCAGAAGCCGGAGGACTCAGACAGTACCCGTGCATGAAGGAAGCGAACTGGAATTCCTTTTGGGGTTTTTTGAGCATGGCGCGGCCTCCTTTGCCCTGCCGTACATACGCTCGTGGGAAAGCGAACTGTCCATACCGGAACTGCGAAGGGTATCGCAAACATTGGCTCAAGCGGGAAACTGGCCGGAATCGATCCGTGTTGTGTTCCGCTACAGGCAGCGGGGCGATTACGAAACCGGGCGGGCGGGCTTTTACCTTTCGCATCCCCGGCCCTATTTGGAGTTGATAGAACGGCACGCCAGAAGAAACGGGTTTAGGCCGGAACTGCTTTTTGGCCTTATCCGCACCGAAAGCCTGTTTGCCTCTGCCGTTGTTTCCCACGCGGGGGCGGTGGGGCTTGCCCAGCTTATGCCGGCAACGGCTCAGGATGTCGCTATCCGTGTCGTCAGGGCGGGCGGCCCGGATTTTCGCAATCCCGCCGGGGTAAACACGACAGACCCGGAAACAAATGTTCACCTTGGCTCGTTCTACCTGCGCCACCTGATAGACAGCCAGATGGAAGGAAGCCCCATCCTTGCCCTTAAAGCCTACAACGGCGGACAGGGCAGGGTGCGGCGCTGGCTAACCGAGGACAGGGAGCATCCTGACGGCGGCCTTCCCAAAGACCTGTTCCTTGAAACGATCCCAATCGCCGAAACCAGACACTTTGGCCGCTTGGTACTGTCCGCCGCGGCAATCTACGGCTACCTTTACTACCGGATGAGCATGGAAGAGGTGATGGCGGGGGCTTTCCGGTAGGCCCCCCGTCGCGCGTGAGCCAACATTCCCGCCAAAAGCCCCGGCAGGGGAGGATATACGGTTTAAGAAGCCGCCCAGGGAACCCGCTACGGAGCCACGGTCTCCTACGCTAAAGAGCTTGGGCAAATGGCTTCTTAAACCGTATATCCTCCCCTGCCGGGCATTGTGCTGGTGGCTCATGCACGGCGGGGGCATTGCTGGGGGGAAGAGGGCATGAGCCCTCCACGGCTGTCCGGGGAAGGCTGCCCGAAGCGGGGGCGTGGCTGGGCGATGATACCTTGCGAGAATGTTGGGGGCTTGGCGCACTGTTGGCCTGCACGCAGTCACTTAAAATTGTTTTTTAAATGCCATGGTGACAACGAGTGTACCTGTGGATGTTATCTTCTAAAATTTTTATTGTTTCACTTGCAGTCTTAACGGCAAAAATGCGATCGTTTGTGATATTATTATAGCGAATTCGTTCATCTACTTTCTTTCCCGCGAGTTTTGCGCTCCAGCCATCCACATTGTCGTATGCAATAATAAGTTTATAAAGCGACCATGCTATTGCGATCTCTGCAAGGGTGCCTGCCCCTCCTCCTATCGCAACTACCGCAGAAGCGTTTACAACAATTGCATCTCGCATAATATCCAATCCTGTTGGGATAACAATATCTGCAAAATTATTTGCTGTATTCGCATCAAAAGAGGGCAGGATAGCAATCGTATCGCCGTCAACATATTTTTCAGAAGTTCTTGCTCCCGCGAAAACTGCTTCCATGACTCCAGTTTTTCCTCCTGACTGGACTCTGTAGCCATTGTCAACTAACGACTTACCCAACTCGAACGCAAGATGATATTTTCCCCCGTCATATTCAATTTTTGTGTCACCAACTACCGATATTATTTTCCTCATGCTTTCTCCTTGCTTTTTGCAAAAGTTGTTGACGTATTTCTCTTTTGCCGTCACTAGCGCTTTCATACAGCTCTGAGTAATAGAGTATATCTTTTATAAAGACATTCTTTCTGGAATGTCTAATCATGGGGAGAATAACAGCAAGAGCGGTATTGGCTCCAACAAATTGTCCGTCTATTTTCAGATCGCTTTCAACGTTGATAAAATCAAATAGCTTACGCCTAAAGCATAGCGGGCGCAACCACAGATTATCGCCGTTTCGTTCCCAAGGCTTATCGAAAGAATAAATACTGTATTCCCGTAGTGGTTTATCATAGCGTATACAGTTTCCACAAGTTATATCGGCACCCTTGTTAAATTCCGCGACAATGACTTCTATAGCGCTGCTCGTGGTAAAATAACCATTGCCTTCCACATTTATCACTACGGTTTGAGGATTGATTACTATATTTTTCATAGCAAGCACAAAATTGGCGAGAATTCCAGTGTTCATACCGCTATTTAACACAAGGCTTCTGTCTTTTAATGATACATCATTTTGAAGGATAAACCTTACATACTCAGCTTCTTCGTCTTTTGATACATCGCATACAAATACAACAAAGAACCTCTGGTAAGTTTGATGTCTTAGAGAATCGATAAGACGTTTTATTTTTGCGGTTGGCGCATCTGCTCCGTGTACATATACTACAACATTTTCCCTTGAAGCTTGGTTTTGCAAATTTTGGCTAGTACCGTTTGAAATATCTTTTTCCACATGCGTACAGTCAAAGATAATATGCTCGGCAATTGGCAAAATAGTTTTAGTATCTATTCCTTCACATTCTATTACATTTTTTATCTCCAAGCCGTAAAAGCGCAGAATTTTTTCATAATACCCTATTGGCCTGTGGTGTTCATGCCTTACACAGTTAGTAGGGTATCTGAGGTGTTTATTAAATACGCCTGCATTTTTATATTGCCCTTGATTTCCCGTAGTTCGCAATTCTGTATGGCTTACACTGTTGAAGAAAGGAGAACAAATACTTATTATTGCCCTGCCGCCAATTTTCAAATGCTTTGTTATACTGCCAAGAATATCATTGTTATCTTCATCCGTAGTACAACAGAGAACTAGGTTATTTAGTATTAAATCAAATGAATTGGGCTGCATAGCGTCTAATTGATCTACAACCCGCACGTTATTTTCCGCATACTTGTAAAGTATTTCTTTATCAATATCATATACAGATACATCATTTTTAAGAGCCATGTAATTTGCTATTTTGCATTTGCCAGCACCGTAATCAAGAACCTTTTGATCCGTTACGGAATGCAGTATTTTGAGAATTGGCTTATCATGAATATCTTCCTTTTGCCTCTTTGTCAACAGCAGTTTAAAAAGTTCATAGCCAGAATCTATCGCATCTGCCCGTTTATTGCCAGCGTAGTGCAAAATAATCAAATTGCCAAATTCTACCTCACTTAGAAAATGATAGCGTAACATTTCGTAACCACGTTTTATCGAACGCAAGTATTTTTCCTCTGTAAAGGGTTCAATTGAGTATCCGTAGTCGATAATTTTTAATTCACTGCCTGCCACTATAAAATTTCGTTTTTTTATGTTGGTCAGAACAAAGCCGTTTTGTCTGCCAAATGCTATCAAGTTTGCCAACTGAATGGAATGACTACCGTTGTATTCTTCTGAAGATTCGTATTTATAACTTATAATATGCCTGCCGCAATGCTCTGTTAGATCAATTTTATACATTTGACTGCATTTGGCGAAAGGTATGCTTTTTAGAAACTCCCAATTGTTTGGTTTTTCATAAAACCACTTGTAAACAAATCGTCCATCTGTAAACACTCTGCCTTCGTTGCCAAAGCCGAGCAATTTTAAATTTTTGCATCCGAATATGTTTTTAATTTCCTGTTCGATTTCATTTTGCGGGTATAATGTATTTTGTTTGTGCAGATGCAATTTTTTCCGTAACAGATTAAACGAGCTTGCCACATTTTCGTGAAGAATATAGTTTTCTGAATCTCTGACAAACTTGTTTAATCTTGCCGCCGTGAATTCTTTTGCATAAGGAATGTCTTCATTTATGATTTGCAGAAGCCCCATTATTCTGTAGTATGACGCAAAATATTTTGTTAATCTGCGTACAAATGCTTTTTTGTACCCCGCAAAAAATTCATTTCGTTTGGCTTCTAATCCAACTTCTTCAATTGCCTTTGTAAACGACGCGCCCACTATATCCAGCAGCATCTTTTTTTGTTCTTTGTCATAGTTAAACGATGTCTTTTTTCTATTATGCGTAATGGCAAAAGGGACGTTTGCAACTTTATATTTCTTTTTTGCCAATAATACCCAAAAATAGTCGCTTCTTCTTCCTATGCCGCCGCAAATTTGTAATGACCAGTTGGGAATTAATAAAAGCGCACGATTAAAGATAAATGTGTTGCCGCCACGGCTTTTAATTTCTTTTGTCTGGCAGCGTTCAATATACAATGGTCTTGTAGAGGCTTTTCCGCTGAATATATATTCCAGAGAAATATTATCTACTCCGTGTACCGGCATTTCTAAATGTATATTACTTTCGTCAGTCAGATCGTAATAGTAGTCTTCTATTGGCCTAAAAAAAGCGGCGTTACACGGCAGGCCTGTTTTTGAATAAAAATAATCCAAAAGGGCTGTCCGAAGCACCGCCAAAGCGGGCAATGGAGGATCCAAGGCGTAATTTCCTACTACGGCATCATATTTTTCCCTGTACATTTCTATAGCGCCGTCAATATCCACACTGTGATTTGTCAAAGAATTGGCTTCCCTGCGCAAACCGCAGAGCTCCATGTCATCATCCAGTATCCAGATAGTGTCGCTGTCATTTGTATAGTTATAAAGATAATGCTGTAACAAACTTCGTGATACCGCAATATCTTCTATTGGTATTTTGCCAATTTGATCTTTATCGACCAGTCCTGTAAGCATTCCGCCTTCAAACTCTTTGGAAATCTTGCTGTGTGTTATTAGTTCATACGAATAGTTACTATGGGCAAGAATAGTTTCATAGTGGTGAACAGAGCCCGTAAAATTAATTAGTATAACGATCTTTGTTTTTTCCCTTTTTAAATCCAGAAGCTGCCGCAGCAGCCGCAGTCCCAATTCATGGTCTGTAGCTATGAAACCGGCTGTAAGCCACCCTTGATATTTTTTATTATCGCGTGGAATTTCGCTGGAAGGCGGCATGAACATATTGGCATCTGTTTCTATCGCCTGCCTGTTAATTGAATGTATACGATCCGATCTTTCGAAAAAGGCGTCTTTAACTTCCTTATTCATTAGCCCTGCATATTTATAGAAAAATTTTCTAAGGCCGTCTGTTTTCAGTTCTTTGTTGTTTGTAATGCGGTTTCTGCTATTGCTTGCGTCAATATCCACAAGATGCTTATTAACCACAGCGTATGAAGGGTTCAAAAGCATAATACGGATAAACAAGTCCCTGTCTGTTGTTGATGGCATACTCTCGTCAAACATTCCGGCTTTTAACAATAACGTTAGTTTTATGAAGGTATTTGATCCCTGTATATGCGGATTGCCTTTTAGAAAATCTAAAAGCTCGATCTTTTGCGGTATGGAAAGGGGTTTTGTTCCATCTTCGTTGCGATAGTTGATTCCGCTTATTATAATATCTTCATTGTGTTTGATGCTATCTACGCATGTTTCTATATAATCGCTGTGCCAAACATCGTCGTCGTCCAAAAAGGCCAGATAAATGTCCGAGAAATCGTAGGACTGGAAAAGCCTGTCAGATATTAGTGTATAAACAGCGGTGTTAAGCGAGCCGGCATAATTACGCGCGCATATGTTTTTCAGGAATGTAACCTTTAAGCTTTGGCACATTGTGTTTTCGCTTTCCTGATTTGCTATATCTGAATCGCTGACAATGATTAGTTTATCCGGCTTTTGCGTTTGGTTAAGCGCGCTTTGAATAGCTTTTTCGAGTAAATTTGACCTGTTCTTCGTGGCGATAATTCCCGTGATTATCATGATAAGCTTAGAAAAAGACGTTTCCACTCCTGTTCGGCCTGTTTTGCTGCTACAAGACACAGTTCCGCGGTCTTGTGTTCTTCGGGCACGTACTCTAGCGCTATGCAGTTCCGCCTGACAGCTACAAGACACAGTTCCGCCGTTTTGTGTTCTTCGGGCACGTACTCTAGCGCCCTGCCATGCTGCCTGACGGCTTCAAGGCACAGTCCCGCGGTCTTGTGTTCTTCGGGCACGTACTCTAGCGCTATGCAGTTCCGCCTGACAGCTACAAGACACAGTTCCGCCGTTTTGTGTTCTTCGGGCACGAACCCTAGCACCCTGCCATGCTGCCTGACGGCTTCAAGGCACAGTTCCGCGGTCTTGTGTTCTTCGGGCACGTACTGTATCATCTCGCCGTCCTGTCTGACCGCTTCAAGGCACAGTTCCGCCGTTTTGTGTTCTTCGGGCACGTACTGTATCATCTCGCCGTCCTGTCTGACCGCTTCAAGGCACAGTTCCGCCGTTTTGTGTTCTTCGGGCACGTACTGTAGCGCCCCGTCGCACTGCCTGACAGCTACAAGGCACAGTTCCGCGGTTTTGTGTTCTTCGGGCACGTACTTTATCATCCCGCCGTCCTGTCTGACCACTTCAAGGCACAGTTCCGCGGTTTTGTGTTCTTCGGGCACGAACTGTAGCGCCCGGCCATGCAGCTTGACGGCTTCAAGGCACAGTTCCGCGGTTTTGTGTTCTTCGGGCACGAACAGTAGCTCCCAGCCGTTCTGCCTGACAGCTTCAAGGCACAGTTCTGCGGTTTTGTGTTCTTCGGGCACGAACTGTAGCGCCCGGTCATGCAGCTTGACGGCTTCAAGGCACAGTTCCGCCGTTCTGTGTTCTTCAGGCACGAACCGTAGCGCCGTGCCATTCTGGTTGACCGCTATAAGGCACAGCTCCGCGGTTCTGTGTTCTTCGGGCACGAACAGTAGCTCCCAGCCGTTCTGCCTGACAGCTTCAAGGCACAGTTCCGCGGTTTTGTGTTCTTCGGGCACGAACTGTAGCTCCCAGCCGTACCGCCTGACAGCTTCACGGCACAGTTCCGCGGTTTTGTGTTCTTCGGGCACGTACTTTATCATCCCGCCGTCCTGTCTGACCACTTCAAGGCACAGTTCCGCGGTTTTGTGTTCTTCGGGCACGTACTGTAGCGCCCAGCCGTTCTGCCTGACCGCTATAAGGCACAGTTCCGCCGTTTTGTGTTCCTCTGGCACGAACCCTAGCGCCTCGCCGTTCTGCCTGACCGCTATAAGGCACAGTTCCGCCGTTTTGTGTTCCTCTGGCACGTACTTTAGCGCCCAGCCATGCAGCTTGACGGCTTCAAGGCACAGTTCCGCCGTTTTGTGTTCTTCGGGCACGTACTTTAGCGCCCAGCCGTCCTGCCTGACCGCTATAAGGCACAGTTCCGCCGTCTTGTGTTCTTCGGGCACGTACTCTAGCGCCCAGCCATGCAGCTTGACGGCTTCAAGGCACAGTTCCGCGGTTTTGTGTTCTTCGGGCACGTACTCTAGCGCCCGGCCGTCCTGTCTGACAGCTTCACGGCACAGTTTTGCTGTTTTGTGTTCTTCGGGTATGTACAGCAACTCCCTGGCGCCATATCTGACCGCTATATGGCGCAGTTTTGCGGTTTTGTGTTTTTTTTCGGGCACATTCGTTAACTCCTCCATGAAGAGCTGCCTGACAGTCATAACGTACAGTTCCGCCGTTTTGTGTTCCTCTGGCACGTACTTTAGCGCCCAGCCGTCCTGTCTGACCGCTTCAAGGCACAGTTCCGCCGTTCTGTGTTCCTCCGGCACGTACTCTAGCGCCCAGCCATGCAGCTTGACGGCTTCAAGGCACAGTTCCGCCGTCTTGTGTTCTTCGGGCACGAACCCTAGCGCCCAGCCGCTCTGCCTGACCGCTTCAAGGCACAGTTCCGCCGTCTTGTGTTCTTCGGGCACGTACTCTA
>WQUW01000028.1 GCA_009781915.1 Treponema sp.
AGTGGCAACAAATACCATCAAAAAAAGTATACCCAGCTATTGGCGAAACGTCAACCATATCTTGCAGGAATTTTTCAAAAACTTTTATACGCCGGATTTTCATCTCGCCCAGCACCCATTTCGGGCGGTTCTTCCCGCCCAGCCGTGGACGCCTCATGCCCTCTTCCCCCCCAGCAATGCCCCCGCCGCGCGTGAGCATCAGTACAATGCCCGGCAGGGGAGGATATACGGTTTAAGAAGCCATTTTGCCTAGGCTCTTTAGCGTAGGAGACCGTGGCTCCGTAGCGGGTTCCCCATGCGGGATTCTTAAACCGTGTATCCTCCCCTGCCGGGGCTTTTGGCGGAATGTTGGCTCACGCGCGGCGGGGGCGAAAATTCTTGTTGATTTTTTTTCCATTACCCTGTACACTGGTAGGGTGAGGCAAAGACACATTAAAACCAGCGTTCTTTTTCCCATTGGCGCCAAGTTGGTCATCATCATTACCTCCCTGCTGCTCGCCTCGCTTGGGGCGGTGATCTCCATAGTGTCGGCGCTCAGTACGCAGGATGCGCAGCGCGCCGCCGAGGAAAACAATTTCACCATAAACATCAGGGCCGGTTCGCAGGCCGAAAGCTCTTTCAACGGCGTTAGGGAAGCGGCGCTGTTCTACTTGAGTTTGCTGGAGCGCCTTCCCGTTCTGGAACATGACCCGGAAATGGAACGCTTCTTTTTCGATAACAACCAGAACATAGCCGCCATAGGGGTATTTGGGGGCGCGCCTCCCTCTTTCATCCATAACACGCAATTTCTGGACGAAAACGGCATAAGCGCCGCCGCCGTGGAAGCCTACATGGCCTCGGCGTACCATTCCGCCACCCCCGGCGCCACGCGGCTTTTTAACGCCTCGCCGGTTTTTCATACCTCCATGATCGCCGCCGTTTTCGCGTACCAGAGCGCCGCCGGGAGCCAAACCGTAAAGGCGTTGTTCTCGCCCCACGAGCTTTTCGAGTCGTTCAGTACCGGAGCTAACACCAGTTTTCTTATCAACAATTACGGAGACCTGCTGTTGCATCCGGATGTCTTTCTGGTGCTGGGGGGGGCGAACTTTTCTTCCCTGCCCATAGTCGAAATCATGCTGCGTGAGGGAGACAATAACCGGCAGGTATCCTACGAGCATGAGGGGGTAGGGTTTTTTGGCGCGTATTACCGCCTTGCCGGAACGGACGCCGCCGTGATTACGCTGATCCCCCACGACATCGTGTTCGAGGTCGTACAAAGCACCACAAGGCAGAACATATTTCTGGCCGCGGCAGTGCTGTTTATAGCCATTAGCCTTACATGGATTTTCTCCAAAACCATCTCACGGCCGGCCCGTATTCTGGCGGCGGCGGCCCTGAAAATACAGGAAGGGGATTTCACCATCAACCTGAAACCCCAAACACGGGACGAGCTGGGACTTCTGACAGAAAGCTTTAACAAAATGTCCAGCGCCCTTAACATTTTTGGCCGCTTTACCAACAAAGATGTCGCCTTGCGGGCCATGCGGGGCGAGATAAAACCCGGCGGTCAGCCCAAGCGCGCCACGATTTTCTTCTCTGACATACGGAGCTTTACCGAAAAAACCGAGATATTCACAAAGAGGTTTGGAGACCAAGCGCCAAACCGGGTTGTTTTGTGGCTTAACGAATACTTTAGCCGCATGATAGATTGCGTGGCGGAAACCAGCGGCGTCGTGGACAAGTTTATCGGCGATGCCCTGATGGCCCACTGGGGCACGGTATCTACCGCCGGAAGCCCCGCCAAAGACGCCTTTAACTGCGTAAAAGCCGCCCTGATGATGCGGGGGGCGCTAGTGGAACTAAACGCCGGGCGGGTAAAAAACGAGGTGGACAACCCTGTCATACACATAGGATGCGGCATAAACACCGGAACCGTTATTGCCGGGCAAATCGGGTCGGAAGCCCGGATGGACTATACCGTTATCGGCGACCCGGTGAACATAGCCAGCCGCCTGGAAGAGCTGAACAAAACATTTGGGACGGATATTTTAATCAGCGAAGATACATGGAAACTGATAGGGGACAAGTTCATAACCGAAGAAATGCCGGTAACGGCGGTAAGAGGCAAAGAAGAGCCCATGCGGGTCTTCGCCGTTGTGAATTTCGCCCACGCCGAAGGCCCCCAAACCCTGGCGCAGGTGCGAGAGCTTTTGGGCATTAGCGCTTGTAATGTAGTAAGCGTACCGGCTGTTCCCGTTATTCCCGCCGCCCCGCCCCCCGTTGTCGAAGAAGAAAATACGTATGAAATTTCCATCCCCGAACATATCCCTGAACCTGTGCGGGAACGGATACTTGAAGAGATCGTTTCGCAGGACAGGCACAGCGCGTACACCAGCGAAAAACCCCGCGCGGACGGCACGAATATCCCCGTAATTAAAATGACATCCTTCGGCTCTTCCGCACTGGTGCTGGGGCCGGACGGGAGACGTGTTCCCGTGTTTTTCTCGTGGAACAGGTTTGATCCCAAGTCTCTGGCGGCCCACCACGGGCGGACAAAGGCGGGCGAAAACGCCCTTCCGGATGTTCATGTAATAGTAGAAGTAGCCAAAGACCGGAGCTTTAATTCCACGCTGGAAGACCGGGAAGTCATTGACGCGCTGTCCGTCTCCATTCCCCTAAACCCCGGTATCTACTGGTGGAGGGTGTATCCGGCAAACCCCGGCAGCAGGGTTCCCATAGCTCAGCCGTATCCCTGCGGCGTTTTAGTGGTAGACACGCATGAAAAAGAAAGAATCAAGATTCACAAGAGTTGATTGCGTCATAGTAATTCTCTGCCTTATTGGCGCCTGTTTTTTCGGGGCGGCGTTTTGGAGGGAGTATACCAATACCCTTACCAGGCTCAACGAGGAGCCGGTGGGGGAGATTACCTTTCAGCGGCGTGTCGCCCAGCGCAGGTTTATCGACCGCCATATGTGGGACAGGCTAAGACTGGCCTCGCTCGTGTACAACGGCGACACAATCCGCACCACTGAACAGTCCGAGGCGGTCGTTCTTTTTCAGGACGAAATAACATCCCTTTCCATGAACGAAAACACGATAGTGCAGGTTTTTTTCGATAACCGCAGCGGCATGGCTCAGGTTGATTTTTTCGGCGGGAATATCGAAGCGGTTTCAGAGGCTGGAAACCTTGTAATCGTAAGCGGAAATTCCGCCATAGTGGTTGAAGGCCAAGCCGCAATGGAAAAAAACGAAGACGGCTTTGTCCTTTTTGTCTCCGAAGGCCGGGCCAGTTTTAACGGAACGGAAATAGAGGAGGGCGCTGTCCTAGCCCTTGACTCGTATGGGGAGATCATTGTAACGCCGATTATCACCATGACCTCGTTTGGCCCTTCCGCCTCTTTTTTAAGCCCTCCCGGCGCGGCGGCCCCAATTGTTTTTTCTTGGAACAATTTTTTCTTTACCCCCGACACCCATGTGATTGTTGAAGTTGCCGCGGACAGGGGCTTTACCCGCATGGTGGAAACAAGGGAGATTAGCGCCATATACGGCAATGATCATTCGTCTGTTTCCATAACCTTGGGGCAGGGCAATTACTGGTGGCGGGCATACCCGGTAAGCGCCGGCAGCCGGTATCCGGTAAACCGCTTTTTCCCTTCCGGCGCGCTGGAGGTGATCCCCGCCGCCTCGCCGGTTCTTCTTTCGCCCCCGCAGATGGCGGAGATGGTTTTTCCTGACGAGGCCCGTGTTCCTTTTTCGTGGTCTGTGGTAGAGGGCGCTACCGCCTACGTGCTGGAAGTCTCCGCCTACGCGGATATGGCAGTCCCGCTTGTGTACCGCAACGTAGCGCAAAGCGCCGTAGTCCAGACCGGGCTTGAACATGGGCGCTGGTATTGGCGCGTTACTCCCGTGTTTCCGCGGCGGGTCAGGGGCTCCGCTATTTCTTCGGCGACAGGCGAGTTCTCTGTAATCCGGGGCCTTCCGGTTCTTGCCGCTCCGGTTCTGACCTATCCTTTATTGGATGGAAGAATACGCCTTGATACCGGGACTCCCGCGGGGTTTCCGGCCCCGGCCCCCTACACGAGCCGCCTTATGTGGAACCACGACCCCAATGCCGCTTCGTGGCTTGTTGAACTGGCGGACAATCCCGCGATGGACAATCCGGTGATACGGCAAACCACAGCGTCAAACTTTTTCGTACTTCCGCCGGACGCGCTGGAGGCCGGGCAAACATGGTATTGGCGTGTTACGGCGCTGGGGGGCGCGGAGCCGGCGGTTTCGACCGTGCGGAGTTTTGAGGTAAGCGGCGACATCCCGCCGGCGCTGGCTGTAACGCCTGTGGAACCGGAGCCCGCGCCGCCGGAACTCGTGGCGCAGGAGCCGCCAGTAGCGCCGGAACCGCCAGCGCCCGAACCTGCCCCGCCGGAGATTGTGCTGCCGGAGATTGTGCTACCGGAACAAGTGTTGCCGGAACAGGTTCCGCTGGTGCTTGCGCCGCCCCCGGCGGAGGTCGACAGGATAGAGCCCTTGCCGCCGATTCCGCACTTCCCCCCCATTATCTTTAGGGCCAACCGTGAAGACTGGTATGACTCAGGCGATGAAATAGCCGCCGCCATTGCCTTGTTCCTTGAAGCGAACGATGAATACATGCTGCGGATCGAAGCGCACGCCAATCCTACGGTTAATCCCGCCGATACAGCCGGCCGCCAGCGTGAGTATGTCGAGGAACTCCAGCCATTAAGCGAGATGCGGGCAAGGGCTGTCGCGGACAGGCTTACCATGCTTGGCATCGACCCGGCCCGGCTTGAGCTTGCGGGTTTCGGCGGCGGACGCCCGGTAGCGGCGTGGGAAGATACCGCTAACTGGTGGAGGAACCGCAGGGCGTACTTTATTGTTTTGGAGTAACCCCCGGTAAAGGCCTAGCGTCCCTTGCGTCTGCGGAGCCCCCCGCTGCGCATGAGCATTCCCGCCAAAAGCCCCGGCGGGGGAGGATATACGGTTTAAGAAGCCATTTGCCCAGGCTCTTTAGCGTAGGAGACCGTGGCTCCGTAGCGGGTTCCCTGGGCGGCTTCTTGAACCGTATATCCTTCCCTGCCGGGGCTTTGGGCGGGAATGCTTGGCTCACGCACGGCGGGGGGGCGCTCCAGTTTGCCGCGAAAAAAACCGTTAATCAGAGTAAGATGAAAATTCTTCTAATCCATTCCGAAAATGACGGGGAAACCGCCCGGCGGATTCTGCCCCTTTTGGGGGAAGCTAACGCCGCCGTAGATATTCTGTCTGTTCAGCCGCTTGACAGCACAGAAGGAGACACGAAAAAACAGTTCGCCGCCTTCTTCGACTTTGCCGATTCGGACAGCGGCAAAGCCCCGCCCGTTCCCCCCACGCACGCCCTTGTCGTTTCGGCGATAGCCGAGCGGTGGCTCGATTTTCTCGCCGGGTTTTCCTACGGCTCACATTTGCCGTTCTTGGTCTACGGCAAAAAAGCCATAGAAGCCGTGCCCGTAGAGTTCGCGTCTTTTTTCAGGCTTTTAAAAACCGAAGATGCCCTTAAAGAATATTTCGCTTCCGAAAACGAAGCCTTTGAAAAATGGAAAACCGCCAGAGAAACCATTAGCGCGCGGGACACCCTTTTGCGGATGGGCATTCCCGTAACCGGGGAAAGCCTTGCCAATTGCGCAGGCGAAGGCAGCATTCAGGAGGTTTCCCTGTTTCTCGCCGCGGGCTTCTCGCCGGACACCAGAAACAAGGCCGGGGTTCCCCTTTTAAACCTTGCCGCAAGAAAAGGCAACCGTGAAATCCTGAAACTTCTTATTGAATCCGGCGCGCAGTTAAACCTTCAGGCCGATGACAGGGCCACTTCCGCCCTTCTGGACAGCGTAATGATCAAAAGCCTTGACATGGCAAAGGATCTCATCAGCGCCGGGGCGGAGCTTGACATCAAAAGCAAGAGCGGCCAAACAGCGCTGGTCGTGGCCGTTGGGGCCGGGGACGAAAAAATGGTAGAAGCCCTGCTGAAAGCCGGGGCCGGCCCGGACATTCCCGACAGCATGGGCGTAAGCGCGCGAAAGTACGCGAGCCTTTTTAACAAAAGCGCCATTACCGCGCTGTTTGACACCCACGCCCCGCAAGAGGCATCCCCGTAATGTCAGTTGAAGAACTATTCGGCAAAATCCGCCGGGCACGGCATTGCACGGCCCTTACCGGAGCCGGGGTAAGCACCCTTTCGGGGATTCCCGATTTCCGGGGAAAGGGCGGCCTGTACAGCACGACGGACGCCGAAAAAATCTTTGACGCCCAGTATTTTGAAAAAGACCCTTCCTTCTACTACCGGGCGGCATCGTCCTTTATTTACGGCATCGACAAAAAAGAACCCTCGGTTGTACACATTGCCCTCGCGCAACTGGAAAAAAAGGGCTATGTGAAGGCCCTTATCACCCAAAACATCGACCTTCTTCACCAAAAGGCAGGGTCGGGCGCTGTTATCGAAATCCACGGCTCGCCGGAAACGCACTATTGCCTGCGCTGCGCCGGGGCGCGTATGCCCTTTCAGGAAGCGGCGGCTATTGTGCGTTCCGGAGGACTGCCCGCCTGCCCCGCGTGCCAGAGCGTACTGAAACCGGCGATTACCTTTTTCGGCGATATGCTGCCCATGGATGCCCTGCGCGCGGCGGTGGACGAGGCGCAAAAATCAGACCTTATGCTGATTCTTGGAACAAGCCTTACGGTGTATCCAGCGGCATCCATTCCGCAGCACACGCTCAGGCAGGGCGGGGAAATTGTTATCGTAAACAATATGCCCACGCCCTTGGATGATATGGCTGCCCTGCGCTTTGACGATTTGGGAGAAGTGTTTGAAGCCCTAAGAAACATTATGGAGAAACAGTATGGAGGAACATCATGAAGCGCTTTAAGGTTTTCTGTTTCGCGCTCGCTATCGCCGCCCTGTCTTGCGTGGACGTGCAGGCGCAATCCCGCACCGCAATGAGCTTAAACGGAGCGACAGGGCTGTTTTCCATTCCCACCGGAAGAATTGGCTGGGAGCGTTCCTCTAGCGCGCTCGGCCTTGACTTTGGCTATCACACGATTATCGCCGATGGAAACGCTTCCGCCATTCCCAAGGCCGCCATGAGCCTTTTTAACACGCTGGAATTAAGCGCCGCCATTGATATTCAGCCTGAAAGCGCTTTCCCTTTGTCCGGGCAGGGAGACCGGAACGTTTTTATTGGCGGGGCGAAAATTCAACTGCCCCTGACCAGAACCGCCCTTGCCTTTGGGGGCAACATCCAGTTTGTTGATATGCGGGAAGAACACAGCACTACCGCAAGCCAAGTGTACGCCGCCATTACCTACGCGGGCCGCCTCTTCGATATGCCCGCCGAAACCACAGTTGTTTTCGGCAGAACATTTATCGAGGGCCGTCCAAACTCGAACATCGACTTTGGCATGGGCTTTGACGTACAGCTCTTCCCCAGAGTGTTCGACAACTTGATCCACTGGGTTACGGACTTCGCCAATTTCTCCTACAGCGTACGGCCCTTCCGGGCGAATGCCGTAGACCGGGGGGTGCTTAACACGGGCATCCGCCTTAACCTTACCGCCATACCCGCCTTCAGCCGGCTTAGACTGGCGGCGGATATCATGCTTGTTGACGCTTTCGACGAAAACCGGGCGTTCTCTATGGGCATGACCCTTGGAGTGCCGCTGCACTAGCGCCCGGACGGGATAACCTGCCCCGCCCGACCGCTTGCCCGTCTATCTCCCGTTGGGCGAAAAGAAATACCTGAAAAAATCCATGTCCGTGGACAGGATTTTCCGGTCAAAACCCGAAAGAGTAATGCGGTAGGCTTCTATCGCCCGCCAGAAGTTAAAGAAATCCCGGTTTTGGTTGTAGGCGTCCGCGAAGATGCCCGCCGCCCGCGCGTCAGCCTGCGCCCGGATTGTCTGCGCCTGATAGTAGGCCGCGGAAAGCAGCACAAGCCGCTCGCTTTCCATTCTGCCCAGCCATTCCGCCCTGCGGCCCTCGCCATCGGAGCGGTAGGCCTGCGCCCACTGGTTCCGTTCCCGTATCATCCGGGCGTAGACGCTGGGGGTTAGCTCGTCAGAGTACCGTATCTGCCGTGTCAATATGTCGATAAGCTCGATGCCGTACTCAGGAACTATCTGCCGCGAGCGGACAAGTATTTCCTCGGCGAGCTGGCGGCGGCCCCTGGTAATGGGGTCGTGACCCGCTCCCTGCAAGATGGCGACAATCTCGGCTTCAAACTCGTCCCCGTACAAATCGGCGGCGGGCGAGCGTTCCATTATGATGTTGGAGTTCCGCACTGACTCGATAAGGGGGTTTTCCGCCACCACGGTAAGCACGGCGGAGTCGATAACTTGCGTAAGCCGTGATTGCGCCTGACTTACGGTGCGGATGGCCTGATAAAACACTTCCGGGTCTGAAATGCGCCAGCGGGCGGTAACATCGACAAAGATAAACTGCCGTTCCGCCGTGGGCACAATCCTCGCCTCGCCGTCCCATGTCATGATTTTTCTGGGATAGCGGATTACCTCGTCAATAAAAGGAATCCTTACGTGCAGACCCGCGTCGGTAACAACATTCACTATCCGCCCTAGCCGCACGACAACAGCCTGCTCGCCCTCGTTAATGACGAAGAAGGGGCCGGCTACGATAACGCCGAAAAATATCACAAAAGCGGCAACGATAATGGCAACAGGTTTTTTCATTATTGGCCTCCCAGATTCATAAAGGGCAGAATGTTTTGCAAGTTGTGGTCAACGAGCGTTGTGCCCTGCATATTGGAGAACACTTCCTCCATCACTTCAAAGTACAGACGCTGCCGTGTAACTTCCGGCGAGCGCATGTATTCGACCAGCACCGCGCTAAAGCGGGCAACATCACCAAGCGCTCTATTCACGCGATCGGCGGCATAGCCCTGCGCCACCAGAACCATGCGCTCGGCCTCGCCTCTTGTTCTGGGGATTTCCTCGTTGAACACCTGCTGGCCCTCGTTGATAAGCCGTTCCCTGTCCTGCATCGCCATGTTTACATCCTCAAAGGCGGCTTGCACTTCCCCCACCGGAGGCGTTACATTTTGTAGGTTCACCTGAATGACATCAATACCCAGTCCATATACCCTGAAAATATCGTTCATCATGGTAAGGCCCTCGGATTCAATGGCGCTGCGCTCCACCCCCATAATGTCCATAATCGCCCTGTCGCCAACCAGTTGGTTAATGACCATCCGGGACACATCACGAATGGTAGCGATGCGGTCGTTCACGTTGAATGTCCACGCGCGGGCATTGCTAACCCGGTACTGAATGGCCCATTCAACCTCGATGATGTTAAGGTCGCCGGTGAGCATGGTGGACTCGGCGGCGTGCCTGACACGCACCGGAACATTGCCGCCCGCCGTACGAAAACCGAACTCCTGAAAACGCACCCCGCTGACGTTCACGGTGTGGTTTCTGTCGATGCCAAAGGGCAGCCTCAGGTGAAGTCCGGGCCCCCTTGTACCGATGTATCTGCCGAAACGGGTTATCACCGCTTCTTCCGCCTGATCCACAATGTAAACGCTTGTTCCTAATGTTATAAGCGCTACAATAATGCCGACTGCCAGAGTTATGCTTCTGGAACTGATCAGTTTCCCCGCCTTTGGGGGCCTGAAGTGAAACATCCACCTCCTGTAGTTTGAGTTACTGTATCTTACCTTGATTATGGAAGATAGTCAAAGCGATTGCTATAGGCTGGCGGCGTGGGGCTTACAGAAGTGTGCTTGAAACCCCATGCGAGCTGCCGCCTTCTATATCTAGAGCAGGCAGCACAGCGGCGGACTGGGCGGCGGCCTTGTTTTCCGCCTTGATCGCGTCAAAGACTTCTTGGCGGAACACCTTTACCGACTTGGGGGCATCCACGCCCAAGCGCACCTGATCCCCGCGGATGTCGATAATGGATACGGAAATGTCGTCCCCAATCATTATTTTTTCGTTGACTTTTCTGGATAGTATCAGCATAGGCCTTCCTTACTGCCCGCTTTGGCTTGCCGGCTGTTTCGCGGCCCGAAGCTCTGCGCTGATGTCGTGCTTGGTTTTCCACCGGGAATCCGTTAAAACCGCCTGAAACCCCAGACGGTTCTCCCGGTTAAGCACCAAGGGCCCCTGAAGGTTAGCCGTCATGGGGCTTCCGTCGGCAGGAACCGTAACAATCGAAAAAATAAGGGCCTTTTCCGGGTCGGTAATGCCTACCGGCGCAAGTTCTTCGTTGTCAATATTTATCTCGTAATCCGGCCTGAAAAGAAAAGGATTTATCAGCACAAAGGCCACCTCTTCCGAATCAAGCGATTGAAGCCAGAAAAACGGCTGACGCTCGGCATCCAGAATAGCATAATCTTTGAAAGATTCAAATCCCAAAATACCGGAAGGAAAACGAAGCTTCTGGCGTTCATTTATTTCAACGAGGCCATACGCTTTTGTCGCAACTTTCACAAAACACTCCTGTCTTTATCGCAGCTATCGCGCACACTATCGCAGGAAATCAAGCAGCGTCGGCGGGATTATTCTAGCCGCCGTCTGCAAGGCCGCCCGCTGAGCAAGCTCCATCATCGCAAAGTCCGTTGCCGCTGTTGCCAAGTCTACCCCTGACTCACGGGCCAGCATTGCCGCCACGTTTGGTATTTCCTGATTAATCCTGCTCCATGTTACAGAGGCTCTTTCGTGGCGGCTGCCTACCTCCGCAAGCCGGGCTGTCATGTTTTGCAGGGAAAGGTCTATGCCGCTTATCCCCAGCCCGCCGACAAACTCGTGATCCCCCCGCAAAAGCCCGTCCCTAAGACGTATCACCATATCAAACACAGAGCCCCCGGCTACCCTAGCGCCGGGATCCCAGTTGGGGGCCGAAGGGTCTGTGTTAAAGCGGACTACCCCCAGCTCTTCCAGCGTATTGGAACCCTGCCTGTCTTCCATCCTGATAAGATGCGGGTTTGTCCCGGTAATCACAAGGCCGTTTGTGCTGGGGTCTACCGAAGCCCGTACCGCCGCCCCCGATTCATTTATGCTGGCGACAACAGCGGGAAGGGTATCCCCCGCCCGTACCAGTATTTCGTGACCGTTTATGAAAAAAGCCCCGTTCTCCAGCGCCCGCCAGTTCGAAGCGTCCACTCCGGAAAAAATCTGCATCCGCTCCGCCCAGAACGCATGCCCCCCGCCAAGGTCAAGGTCTATAAACGTCCGCTCGTGGATTTCCGTTCTTCGGGCGGGGCCTGCGCCCCGGTATTCAACATTGACAACCAGAGATTCCCCGCCGCCGTCAACCGTGCCTTCAACAATTCTGAACGGCTCGGTAAAAACTCTGTCCCCGGCAAAGAGCTGCCTTCCATCGGGCCCCGTGGAGTTTGCGATGGCAACAAGCGCCTTCATAAGTTCGTTTACTTCTACCGCCATGTGCCGGGTGTCGTCCCTTGCAAACGTTCCGGTCGCGCCGGTTACCGCAAGCTCCCGAATCCGCTGAAGTATATTCACGCTTTCCTGAAGGTTTATATCAATCTGGTTAAAATGATCCCTTGCGTAGCGGGTGTTGTTTTCAAACCGCTCAAGCCTGGTAAGGTAGGACTGATAACGCACTGTGCGCGCAGCAGCAATAGGATCATCGCTGAGCCTGTTTAACCTGTTCCCGCTTGACATCTGGTTTTGCAGGTTCAGAATCGCGTCTTCCTGCCTTCTAAGATGAAACTGGACATTGGTATTCGCCATATTCGTTGAAACACGTGCCATTTTTTACGCTCCTAAGTTAATGATGGTATCCAGCATAGAATTGACAACGGAAATAAATCTGGCGGATGCCTGATACCCGTGCTGAAATTTGATCAGGTTGGAAACCTCTTCGTCCATGTTGACCCCGGAAAGAGACTGGCGCATATCGTGAAGCCGCTTCATGTTCTGGTTATAGGTCGCAAGCGCTATCTGGCTTTGCTCGCCCAAAAGACCAATGCGGGCAACGGCAACCTGAAAATAGTCGTCAAACGTCCGGTATCGCCCCACCATGACTTCGGTGTTTCTGATAGCGGCAATAGCCTGAGCCGCCTCGCCGTTGCCGGGACTGGCAGGCCGCCCGTTCTCGCCGAAGCCCGCGGCTACCGACATGGGATCCCGGAACAGGGCCGGGTTCACTTCGATCCACCCCGATGGATGCGCGACAGGCGCAACCTGCCATGACGCCGGGCCGCCTGCAAGGGCGTCCACCGCGTTTGGCACGTCCCAACTGAACGCCCCGTCCGGCCCCGAAGCCGCCAACAGGCCCGCATACCCTTCCAAAAAGCGCCCGGAATCTTCGATATGGCGAATAACAAAATCCGGGTTGTCCCAGCTTGCCGATGGCGTTGCCGTCATAACAAGGCGTCCGTCCCGGTCAAGGCGGGCAGTTACTTCCGCGCCAGAGTTGTTAATCCTGTTTATGACATCCGCCACGGTATCGGTGGCGAAGTAGGGGATTTCCACATTGCCGTCTGGCGCAGAAAGCGTCATAACCCCGGAAAGGCCGACGTGGGCACGGCTGTCAAGAACGTTAGTTCCCGATACCCGGAAGATAAAAGACGAATCGTACTCCCCGTCCCCGCTTCTGTCGTAGTTGCCCATTATGTTAGTTACAAAAGGCCGCTCGACAAAGAATTGCACCCCCGTAGAGCCGTTAATGCCGTATGCGCTTTCATGAACCTCGTTTACAAGGCTTGCGAAATTCATGGTCATGTTATTCAGGCTTTGGATTTCGGCCCTGATTGTTTGATCACGAAGTTCCACAAATGCCCCAAGGCTTCCGTTGCGGCCCGGGTTAAGCAATTCCAGCGCGGTTCTCGTGTCGCTCCACACAATATCCGTGAAACCAGTTTCCCGGTTCGGCACAAGATCGAGCTGGCGGCCAATGCTTCCCTGAACCAGAATAAACCCATTGGTGTGAACCATAAACTCGTTAGGATCACGCCTGTCCACGGTGATATTTACCATTGATGAAAGCCGGTCAACCAGCAAGTCCCTCCGGTCAAGCAAGTCGTTGGGGATGTCGCCGTGCGCTTTAACTCTTTCTATGGTGCTGTTCAGATCGGCAATCCGGTTTGAAAGGTCATTGATCTGAAACACGGTCATGCGTATTTCTTCGTCTGCTCTGTTTTGCAGTGTTTGCAGGTTATGGTAGTGATGATGAATGCCGTCAAGAAGGGTTCTGCCCCGCTCAAGAACTGCGTGCCGCGGAAACACTCCCGATGGATGCATGGCCAAGTCTTGCCACGCATCCCAGAACTCGTCCATTTTGTTTCTTACGGAATTGAGTCCCGGCTCAAGGTGCATTCCCCCCATATCCTGAACAAAGTTGTGCCTAGCCTGCCAGTACCCCTCCGATCCGGCCTCGGCTATAATGCGCCGGTCAAGCAGTTCGTCCCTGATGCGTGTTACCCGCTCGGTTATAACTCCCTGCCCTATTTGCCCTGCGGTCTGCGCTCTGGTAAGCCCCGGCATATAAATCGGCTCAAAGGTGCTGAACTCCGCGCGCTGGCGGGAAAAGCCCTCGGTGTTCATGTTGACAAGGTTATGACCTGTTACATTCAGGGCATGTTGATGGGCCATTATCCCCCGTTTTCCTATTTGAAGGCCCGTAAAAGTCGATGTCATTACGTACTCCTTGGTTTAGAAATGGTTGTTAACCACCATGCTTTTCAAATCCTGAGCAGCCCTGCGCCCCTTGCGTGTGTACAGTTTCCCGCCGCGGGCAGGGCACACTGCTTCAAGGTATGCTGTGGCCATATTTCTCGCCTCGTTGATGTACACCAAAAGGCTTTCGTTCAATGCCCGTATTTTTATGGTTTCCACCCTAAGTTCCCGGTACAGGCGTGAAAGCTCCTGATTTTCCTGTTCTGGAAGGCACGTAATCAGGGCATAAAAGGACAGTTCCCCGCCGCCGCTTCTTCCGGAAAAATCACTCAGGGCGGAAAAAAACCGGATTCTCTCGTTCTCCAGCAGGGCGAACTCTTTGCCAATGCGGTTTACTTCCGCCGTTTTTTCGTCAAACTCCGCCCACTCCTTGTTTATGACTGCCTGCCGCACTATGCCCTGCGCTTCCGAGATTTTCCTTAAAAGTTCTATTTCCCCGGCTAAAACGGCCGCGCACTTTTCAAAATTCCATGCTTCTTTCATGCCCCGCTCCTTATCCCGCCCTTTCCGGACAGCTTCCTTTCACTTATCGGTTTTTTGGGAAACGAAATTGAGGGGAAAAAGCACTCGCCCCCCGCCGGGCATGAGCCAACATTTCCGCCAAAAGCCCCGGCAGGGGAGGATACACGGTTTAAGAATCCCGCCCAAGGAACACGGCTACGGAGCCTCGGTCTCCTTCGCCTAAGAATTTGGGCAAATGGATTCTTAAACCGTGTATCCTCCCCTGCCGGGCATTGTACTGATGGCTCACGCACGGCGGGGCATTGTGGAGGGGCTCCGCAGAGGGCATGAGTCCTTCACGGCTGTCCGGGGAAGGCTGGGCGATGATGCCTTGCGAGGATGTTGGCGGGGGGCGCTTTTTCCTTTCAGCGCTAGTTTCTTTTTTTCTGCCCGCAGTACACGATCGCCGCTTGGTGACGGAGGTTTTGAATTGTATCGTATCCCTTTCCCATGCGCGTAACCGCTGTTTTTCCGGCGTTGGCCAGGATGTGGATGAGATATTTTCGGTTTATGCCCGTGTAGGCAATCGCTTCATCAAGTATCATCGGCTTCTCTTTTTTTGTCCGTGCTCTCTGATACCGCTTGGCCGCCTCCCGCAGAAGCGGTTTTCTCTCTTTCATGTTTAACCCCATATCGCTCTCCGAACCCTCCTCCGGATAGCATAGCTGGGTTAGAATTTTATTTTGAAGCATGACCCTGTTTGGGCTAGATTACTTATGAGGCATTGCGCCCCCTTGACATTAACAAGCAAAACCTTCATTATCTTGCAGTAAGGAGAAAACTATGAAGAACGTACATTTGTTGCTTTTAGTGTTCGGGTTCGCCGCCTCAATGCTCTTTGTTGGTTGCGGGGAAGATGCCGGAGATACGGTGAATTTGGGTGTTATTTTCCCGCTTTCCGGCCCTCAGGCCCACTTTGGCGTAGAGTCCAGCGACGGAATTATTCTGGCCGCGGAAGAGATTAACCGCGCCGGCGGCCTTTTGGGCAGGCAAATTAACCTTATTATCGCAGACGATGAAAACATCCCCGCGAATACCATGAGCAACTTTATCAGGCTTACAACGCAGGACGGGGTGGGCATTGTGATGGGTTCCAGCACTTCGGGGGCAACCTCCGCGATAGCGCCCATAGCGCAGGATCAGGGAGTTGTCGTTATATCTCCTTCCGCCACGGCTTTTGGCGTAACCCAGTTTGGGGATTTTATTTTCCGCACCTGCTTTATTGACGTTTTTCAAGGTATTGTGGGCGCGAACTTCGCCTTTGACGGCCTTGGCGCCCGCCGTGCCGCTGTTCTTTACGATCAGGGGGCGGACTATAACAGGGGGCTCGCCCACGCTTTCATCGCGCAGTTTACGGAACGGGGCGGTCAGATTGTGTCCCATCAGGTGTATATGTCCGGGGCTGTAGACTTTAGCGCTCAGGTTACCAGCATCGCGGCGGCAAGCCCGGACGTGGTGTTCCTTCCCAACTTTCTAAACGATGTCGCCTTACAGGCAATGCAGCTTCGGGCTCAGGGCGTTACCGCCCCCCTTCTTGGCGGAGACGGATGGGACGGCGTTGTCAACATCGCCGGGCCGGAAATTGTAGGCGGCCTGTGGTCGGGCAGTTTTTCCGCGGAGACCACCGAGCCTATGGGCATAGAATTTGTCCGGGCTTTCGAGGCCAGGTTTGGCAGAACAGCCACCCAGTTCGCGGCCCTTGGGTACGACACCATGCTGCTTATCGCGGACGCCATTAGACGCGCCGGGACTACCGAGCCGCGCGCTGTGCGGGACGCCCTCGCGGCGACTGAGGCTGACTTTGTTACCGGCACAATCAGGTTTGACGAAAACCGCAACCCGATTAAGGGAGCCGTAATCAACGAGATTCAGATGAGGGACGGTGTACTCGTCAACACGTACAGGACAACCGTAAACCCGTAAACTTCATGATTGTTTTACAGCAGTTGATCAATGGAATTTCCCTGGGCTCGATTTACGCCTTAATCGCCTTGGGGTTTTCCATGGTCTACGGTATAGCCAAGCTCCTTAATTTTGCCCACGGCGATGTTCTAATGATAGGGGCCTATACCGGGTTCTTTATGTTAAGCGCTATCGGCATGAGGCCGCAGGGGGTTCTTATCGCCCTTGCCGGCTCCATGATCGTGTGCGTGATTTTTGCCCTTTCGATAGAGCGGCTGGCGTACCGTCCTCTGCGCACCCGTGGCGCGCCCCGCCTGAATTACCTTATCACGGCGATAGCGGTAAGCCTTATTCTGCAAAACACGGCCCGGATTCTGCCCTTCATGGGCCCCACTCCCCGCCGGTTTCCCCATCCGCCCATTGTCAGTATTCAGGTCGCGCAGGGGCTGAATGTTTCCAACATTCAAGTAATCATTGTTGCCCTTTCGGCCCTGCTTATGCTTATACTTAACTACATTGTCAACTACACCAAGCGCGGGAAGGCCATGCGGGCGGTCTCTTTCGATCCGCAGGCCGCGAGCCTTATGGGTATCTCTGTAAACCGCACCATCGCCTTTACCTTCGCGCTGGGGGCGACCCTTGCCGGAGCCGGGGGCGTGCTGTTCGCTTCGGCGTATCCCCTCGTCAGCCCCACGATGGGCATGATGCCCGGCCTTAAAGCTTTCGTGGCGGCGGTGCTTGGCGGTATCGGGTCAGTGCCGGGGGCTATGCTTGGCGGCTACGTGCTGGGCATCGCGGAAATATTCGCCGCCGGGTTTATTTCCACTCAGTTCGCGGACGCTATCTCTTTCGCGATTTTGATTGTTGTTCTCCTGTTCAGGCCATCGGGGATACTGGGCAAGAACTACCGGGTAAAGGTGTAGTATGCCCGACACATCCAACGAAGGCCGGCTGGGGTTTCCCGTTAAGTCAACACTTATATTGTCCATCGTTGCTGTTTTCGCGGTAACCTTTCCCATCCTGCTACGCAACCTTGGCGTCCTTAGCACCTACTGGGTGTTTGTTCTAACCCTTGGCGGGGTCAATGCCATTATGGCTATTTCGGTCAACACGATTGTAGGCATTACAGGCCAGCTTTCGCTTGGGCAGGCGGGCTTTCTGGCTATCGGCGCGTATTCTTACATCTTTTTCCATGCGGACGTGGGCTTACCCCTGCCCTTGGCGGCGTTTTTCGCGGTGCTTCTTACCGGAATCGCGGGCTTTCTTATCGGCTTTCCCGTATTAAAGCTTTCCGGCGATTACCTGGCCGTTGTTACCTTGGGCTTTGGCGAAATTATCCGGGTGGTCGCCAACAACCTTTCCGGCATAACGTGGGGCCCCAACGGAAGGACATTCCTTACCCCGCTTTTGTTTAACCGGCCCTTGGGATTTATCGTTATAACGGTTACGTTGATTGTTGTCCTTGTGCTGGTGCAGAATTTCCTCCGCTCAAGTTACGGCAGGGCCATCAAAGCCTGCCGGGAGGACGAAATCGCCGCCGAATCAAGCGGCGTCAATATATTCCGCTACAAGATGACCGGCTTTGTTATCGCGGCGGTTATCGCGGGCATTGGCGGCTGCCTTTTCGCCATGGTTATCGGCATTGTTCTGCCTATGGATGCCAATTTTCTCAGGTCTATAGACTACCTCATTTTCGTGGTTTTCGGCGGCATGGGCTCCATGACCGGCGCTATACTGGCGGCGTATGCCCTGACGATCCTGCAGGAATTCCTACAGATGCTGCCGAGGGCCGTGCAGGATTTGCGGCTTATCGTGTACGCCCTTGTCCTTATACTGATCATGATCTTCCGGCCCAGAGGACTTTTGGGAATGACGGAGTTTTCCTTTGTGCAGACGTGGGACAGGCTTGCCGGTTTCGTGAAGGGAAAGGCCCGCGGCGTTAAGGGGGAAGCGGCATGAGCCCCGAAGGGAAGGAACAGCTTCTTAAAATAAACGAGCTTTCCATTGTGTTCGGGGGGCTGCGGGCAGTAAGCGGGTTTTCCTGCGAGCTGTACCGGGGCGAACTGTTGGGTCTTATCGGGCCCAACGGCGCCGGGAAGACTACCGTCTTTAACATGGTTTCGGGGATTTATACCCCCACGGAAGGGGAAATTACCTTTCGGGACAAGTGGGGGAAAATTCAGCATATCGGAAAGAAAAGCCCGTCGGCGCTTAACAACATGGGCATTGCCCGCACGTTTCAAAATATCAGGCTTTTCGGCAATCTGACTGTGGAAGATAACGTGCGCGTCGCCCTTCACTCCCGGCGCGCTGCTGGGCCTTTGAGCGTGCTTTTCAGACTGCCCCGCTTTCGCAAAGACGAAGCCGACATGATAGAAAGAACCGGCGAACTTCTTTCGCTTTTCAAGATCGAAGGCAAAAAACACGAGCTGGCCAAAAACCTGCCCTACGGCGAACAGCGCAAACTGGAGATTGTCCGGGCGATTGCCAGTGGCCCCAGCCTTCTTCTTCTGGACGAACCTGCCGCCGGAATGAACCCTCAGGAAACCGAAGAACTTATGAAGCTCATTTCCTTTATCCGCAAGGAATTCCGCCTGACTATTCTGCTTATCGAACACGATATGCACCTTGTAATGGGCATCTGCGAGCGGCTTATTGTTCTGGATTACGGTAGAATCATTGCCAAGGGCCTGCCGGAGGAAATCAGGCAGAACCCGGCGGTAATCAAAGCCTACCTTGGGGAGGACGCTGTCAATGCCTAGCCCTCTTTTGAAGGTCGAAGATTTGGTAATTCACTACGGAGCCATCCAAGCCCTGCGGGGCATTTCCTTTGAAGTCGCCGAGGGGGAAATTATCACCCTTATTGGCTCCAACGGGGCTGGGAAAACCACCACCCTTCATGCTATTTCCCACATCATAAGGAAAACATCGGGACGGGTTCTTTTCGCCGGGCAGGACATCACGGCCTTCCCGCCGGACAGGATAGTCGGCGAAGGGCTTGTGCAGGTTCCCGAAGGCCGCCGGGTTTTCGCCAATCTTACCGTAAAGGAAAACTTGGACATGGGCGCGTATATGCGCGGCGACCGTGGTGGCATCCGCAAAGACATGGAAATGGTTTTTGTCCTTTTCCCCCGGCTTAAAGAGCGCCTGCGGCAGTTGGCGGGAACCCTTTCCGGCGGAGAACAGCAGATGCTGGCTATGGGGCGGGCGCTTATGGCAAAGCCGCGGCTTCTGCTTTTGGACGAGCCTTCTATGGGTCTTGCCCCCATCTTGGTGGATGAAATCTTCGCCATTATCCGCCGCATCAACCTGACCGGGACAACCATACTTCTGGTGGAACAGAATGCCTACAAAGCATTGAGTCTTGCCACCAAAGGCTATATACTGGAAACGGGAAAAATAGTGAAGGGCGGGTCCGCTTCCGATCTTAGAAAAGATGACGCGGTAAAGGCCGCCTATTTAGGAGGTACAAAATGATCATAAGCCGGGTTATGACCAAAAATCCGATTTTCGTTCATCCGGAAATGCCCCTTAACGATGCCCGTTCCATCATGACCAAGGAAAAAATCGGGCATTTGCCGGTGCTGGACAAGCAAAACGCCCTTGCCGGGCTTTTGACCAAGAAGGACCTTCTAAAAGCGGCCCCTTCTCCGGCTACGAGCCTTGATGTGTACGAGATAAGCTACCTTATCTCAAAAATGACCGTCAAAGATGTGATGGTAAAGACGGTAACCACCGTTGGGGAAAACGAAGTGGTCGAAGAGGCCGCCCGGATCATGGCGGACAGCGACATCGGCTGTCTTCCGGTAATGCGGGGGACACGCCTTGTTGGGATCATCACCGACACCGACCTTTTTCACGTTTTCTTGAATGCCTTTGGTGTCCGGCATCCCGGCGTGCGCGTTACCTGCAGTATCCGGGAAAAGCCCGGACAGCTTGCCCGGCTTGCCCACGCCTTTGCCGAAAAGGAAGGGAACATAGTGTCGCTTGTTACCTCTGAGGCGGACGATCCTTCCCGGCGGCAGGCCACCATAAAAATCTCCGGCATAAGCCTGAATGACGCTCAGGCGATAGTCAGGAGCTTTGATGACATGGAACTGGAAGATATTCGGGAATAGTCTCCGTAGTGCCACAGACAGGTGATCCGTCGGCAAGGGCAGTTTAGAGCCGGATTTTGATTTTATATATAAAACCGGCCTTGTATCTGGAGAAACCGCCGTAAGCGGCGGGCAAGGAAGCGAAGGTGCTGAAAACTCAGACCGGGCATAACACGATCCACTAACGCACATCAAAGCGCCACAGTTCGTGGCGTATATTCAAGTTGTCCGGGTCTAACTCCAAAGCCCGCTCCAAAGCCGCGCGGCTCTCGTGGATGCGGCCCAGCGCTTCAAGGGTGCGGCTTAGGCGTAACTGCACTTGGGCCGCGGCTGCGGCTTCCGCGGGGCGTTGGCCCGGAACAAGGGCGGCGGCCGTTTCGTATGCCTGTAAAGCCGCTAGAACCTCGCCGCGGCTTTCGTAGACACGGCCAAGGTTGGCGAAAAACCGCCAGTTGCGGGAGCGGGCCCCGGCCTCCCGTAACAGCCGTTCCCCTTCACCGCTGTCCCCCTCGCGCATAAAGGCAAGAGCCCGGTGCAGGTCAAGCCATGCGCCGGACATCCCTTCACGGGCAGCGTCATTAAGGAGCCGGGCAATCTCCGGGTACAGCCGCTGGTGTTCAAAATACCACGCCGCCCACTCGTAGATGGCGGGGTCGGCGCTGTGGCGGTTCAGGAGCAGCCACACCTCGGCGGAAGCCCGGCCCGGCGGCCAGCCGTCTAGCCTGCGGCGAAGCAGTTCCAGCTCCGCCAGCGGATGCCGCCCCATGCCCTCTTCTTCAAGAACGGCGGTTCCCCTGCCGGTATCCAGAAGCCTTGTGTAGCGAATAACGCTGTAAACGCCAATGCCGTCCGCCGGGTCGCGCCCCCTTTGGGCCCTGTACGAAAACAGCCTTTGCAGCCACAGGGCTTCTTCCTGCCCGTCCGCCGAGGAGGAGGCCATGTTGTAAAGATACCGGGAAAGGCCGCCGCCTGAGGGCCCAGACCAGTTAAGGTCTGCGCTAAGGGCGAACCAGATATTTCTGGCCCCGGGAATTTCCCCCGCCAAAACCAGAGCGTCAGCGAGCCGGCTTATGTCCTGATCGTAATCTTCGGCAAGCCGGGCAAACAGTTCCGCCGCCCTGCGGGGATTATCGTGATCGTAAAAAAATTCCGCCGCCATGCGCTGAATGTCCGTACCGGCTGAATCCAGCAAAAGGGCGTTCAGCCTAAAGGACGCCCCCGAAACATCCCCCCCGGCGGCCCTAAGGAGAAATTCGTTTACATGAAGGCGCTGGCGGGCGGCGGCGGAGAGCGTACCCGGCAAATCCCGCCAAAGGAGGGTTTCAAGGCCCAGCACCCCGGCGGCTTGGGCAGGATCGTCCAGATTTCCGGCAAGACTATGCGCCGCCAGCGCGAGATGCCCGAAACCGGGCTGGGCAAGCCGTCCGGCATACGCTTCAAGCAGGGCTAGGGACTGGGGCGAGCCGTCAAGGGCAAGAGCCTCCGCCGCCACCGCCGCCAAGGGCGCTGAAAAGGGGAATGCCTGCGCTGCCTCCCGCGCGGCCCTTTCGTAGCCGGTTATGTAGCGGCTGTCCAGAAGAGCAAGGGCTCTATGGCGCTTTAGTACGGAAAGATATTCCCCCATGCTTTGCGCCCGCCTTTCCAGCCGGGAAAGCCGCCGCTCAATCCGCGCGGGGTTTCCACCCGCAAGCACCCGTCCGGGGGCGTCAAAAGCGTCAAAGCGGGCCAGCTCCCGGGCAAAAGCGTTTCCCGCAGCCCCGCCTCCCCCGCAGGACGCGAGCAGGGCAAGCGCTATAGCGAAGGCAAGCGCGCGGGCAATGCGGGCCATTTCATCCCGCCTGCGGGCCGGAGGCAAGCGTTTTCAGAATGCCGTCAAGTACGCCGTTGACAAAGCGGTACGAATCGCTTGAACCGAACTCTTTTGATATGCCGATAGCCTCGTTAATTACAATAGTGGGGGGCATATCGCTCTGGAACATCAGGGCGTAGGCGCTCATTCTTAGCACCGCCAAGTCAACCCGGCTAAGGCGCTCGATGTTCCAATTTTTCAGGTGCTTCTGTATCATGCTGTCGATGCAAGCGATATTTTCGACCGTGCCGGTAACCAGAAGGCGGGAAAAAGCTACCGCCTCACTGCTGGAAGCCTGAGCGCCGGGCTTCAGACTCCACGAGAATTCCAAAAGGCCATCGGGGATAGAAACGTCCCCGGTCTGGCTGTAGTGGACATCCCAGGAATAAAGGGCCTGAAAAGCCAGAATCCTCCCCTTTCTTCGTGAAGCCATTTACCAGTTAAGGTTATTTTCCATTATCTGAAAAGGATTTCCGGCCCTAAGTTCTGTTATCAAGTCCTGAGTAGCCCTCGCCAGAACCTCTTGCTGCCGCCGCTCAAACAGGGTGCGCCAGATAAACTGCCTAACCGTTATGCGGCTTCCAAGGTCAAGAATATCGTCCAGCTCCAGGTTCGCCTGAGGAAAGACCTCGGTAACCTTGATGATATGATACGCCCGCAAGCCCTCGACAAGCCTGGATACTTCCCCCTCTCCCAAAGAGAAGGCGGTATTCATGAACTCCACCCCGGTCATTTGCTGGGCCTGCATATTGCGGGGAAGAAAGCCGCCATCCCCCCCCTGATAGCCGGAATTGGGGAGCTGCGCCCGCATAACGGCTTGGTCGAACCTGCCGGAGTTCCCGCCAATTTCCTGATCCAGCCTGTTTGCCGTATCCCTTGCCCTAGCCCGCGAGGCCGCGTCCGGGCCAAAGGGCACAAGAATCATGGAAAAACGGACGGTATCGGGCCGGACAAAATCGGCCCTTGAAAGGTTGTAGAAATTGACAATTTCGGCCTCTGTCGGCTCCGGGATATTCCTGAAAAGGGGCTCCTTTTGGGTCATCATGTACCGTTGGACTATGGCCTACCGCCTGAGCGTTTCCCTGAACGCGGGAAACTCCTGCCCGGTCTCGTTCCGTATGGCGGCGGCGAACTCTTCTTCCGTAGGCATACGCCCGATAGTCTGAGCCATCTGCGCCCTAAGCTGTTGAATGTGCTGGTTTAACTCGCCGTCCGAAACGGTAATCCTGTCCCGTTCCGCGGCCTGAAGCGCAAGCCTTTCGTTAATCATCACGTCAAGAACCTGCCGCCGCTGTTCCACGGTCGAACTTAGGGCAGTTCTGGTAACTTCCTCGTTGGTGGGGGCCCGCCTTAGGCGCGGCGTCAGTTCCTGCCAAGCCAGCGTCTCAAGCTCGGCCCGCAACTGGCGCACCGTAATGGGCTCGCTTCTGGTCAGGCGCACAATAGCCACGGCCTGCAAGTCCAGTTGGGCAAACGCCGTAAGCCCCGTTAGGGTCGTCAAAAGAAAAAGAATCAGACATCGTTTCATAGCAATCCCTCTTTAATGATAGGGCAAATTGGGCGAAAAAGCCCCTCTTTAATATAAAAAACAGGCTCCCTTCAGGTTACTTGACCGTGCCCCCAAATCATACCATGTTTCACGTTTTTTCGAAAGGCCGCCTATTCAAGCACCGCCCTGATCCGGCGAACCCCGGCAGAGGACGACTGCTCCTTTTGAATCGTGAACTTCCCCAAAACCCCCGTATGCTCCACATGGGGGCCCCCGCAAAGTTCCGCGCAAAAACAACTGGAGCTTTGCCCAATGCGGTACACCTTAACTTGGGATTCGTACTTTTCCCCGAAAAGGGCGACCGCCCCAGCCGCTTTAGCGGCCTCGATGTCCATTATCTCCATTGTTACGGGAAGCATTTTTTGAATCTGCTCGTTAACCACGGCTTGAACGTCCTGTATTTCCTGCGGCGTCATGGGCGCGCCGTGCGAAAAGTCAAAACGAAGCCGCTCGGCGGTGATGTTGGAGCCCTTCTGCGCCGCGTGATCCCCAAGCACCAGTTTAAGAGCCTTGTGAAGCAGGTGGGTGGCGGTGTGGTACTTGGTGGCGATTTCGCTGTGGTCTTGAAGCCCCCCCTTAAAGACTTGCTCGCTTCCGGCACGGGAAAGCTCCTGATGCTTCTTGTACGCTTCGTCAAACTCCTCCCGGTTAATGGTCATGCCATGCTCGGCCGCGAGTTCCCCGGTAAGCTCGATGGGAAAACCGTACGTGTCGTAAAGTTTAAAGGCCAGCCGCCCGCTCATGATTTTGCGGGGGTCTTTTAACAGATTGGGCAGAATTTTTTCGAACTCGTGTTCCCCTTTTTGAAGGGTCTCTAAGAACTTTCTTTCTTCCTTGTCCAATTCTTCCATTATGAAGGCTTTATTGTCCAGCAGTTCCGGATACGGCCCCTTGAAGCGCTCTATTATGACGGCGGCAACCGGGGAGAGCAACAGCCCCGCGTTGGCGGGGGCGTCTTTTCCGGCGGCGAGTTTGCGTCCGTGGCGCACTGCCCGGCGTATGAGCCTGCGAAGCACGTACCCTGCCCCCACGTTGGAAGGGCTTACGGCCTTCGGGTCGCCCAAAATAAAGACCGATGCCCGTATATGGTCGCACATAACCCGCACCGATTTGTCGTTTTCGCTGGCCCCGGAGGCTACAGCCCCCGCGCCGTATGCGTATCCCGTAACGGTCTGCACCGCAGCGATAATTGGGGCGAAAATTTCCGTGTCGTAAACGGATTTTTTTCCGTTAAGGATGGTAACCGTGCGTTCAATGCCCATGCCGGTGTCAACGCATTTGCGGGACAGGGGTTCGTACTTCCCGTCCGCTGTTTTGTTGTACTGCATGAACACATCGTTCCATATTTCCAGCCACTTGCCGCAGGCGCAGCCGGGCTTACAGTCATTCCCGCAGGGTTTGTCCCCCACGTAATAGAACATTTCCGAATCCGGCCCGCAGGGGCCCGTGGTTCCAGCCGGCCCCCACCAGTTGTCCTCTTTGGGAAGATAGCTGATGCGGTTTTCGGGAATTCCAAGGCTCCTCCACACCGCCGCCGACTCATCATCACGGGGGGCGTTTTCGTCCCCCTCGAACACCGTAACCCCCAGCTTTTCGACAGGAATTCCCAGCCACTTTGGAGAGGTAAGGAACTCGAAGCTCATGGTAATGGCCCCTTCCTTGAAGTAGTCCCCCAAAGACCAGTTCCCCAGCATCTCGAAAAACGTAAGGTGGCTGTCATCGCCCACGCTGTCGATATCCCCGGTGCGGATACACTTCTGGTAGTTCACAAGCCGCAGGCCCGCCGGATGTTCCTCGCCAAGAAGGTAGGGAACCAGAGGGTGCATACCGGCGGTGGTGAAAAGCACGGTGGGATCGTTTTCCGGAATCAGCGACTTGCCCTGAATGTGGGCGTGCCCGTTGCTTTTGAAGAATTCGATGTATTTGGAACGAAGTTCGTCTGATGTCATTGGGCTAAGGGTAGCAGAATTTGGGGGAAAAAACAAGCGGACGTGGCGGTACTCATCTGGGAGGCGGTAGTTCAGGTGAATTTGGTACTGCGACTAAAAGCAGTACCCCAAACCTTCACTCAAAAAGAAAAAACTTTTGCGTCCAGTATGCCGCAAAGCGGGAGTTGGAGCCTTCGGGCCGCTGGAAGAAGCCGATGCCAACGTGGGTGAACTCCCGGCGCAGGATGTTCGGGCGGTAGCGTGGCGAATCCATCCACGCGGCGACCACGTCTTCCGGCGTAAGCCAGCCCCCGGCGATGTTCGCGCCCAAGTTACCAATATTATCAATGCCGACACACTCAAGCCGTTGCCTGGGGTTCGAGCCGTCAGAGCCTGTATGCCTCATAAAGTCGTTGTATTCCATATCTACGCTGTGCCCGCGGGCGGCGAACGCCGCTTGCTCATGCCAAATCAGCGGCGGCAGGCGGTGGTTCGACCGTTGAAGGTTTGTCAGTTCAAACACGCGCAGTTCAAACTCGTGAACCTCGTACGGGGGCAGGGGGTTTGGCGCGCAGGCCGGCTCGTAACATGGCGCTGGCGTATATTCCGGCGCTGACCGGCACGAAGCAAAAGCGGCGCAGGCGAAAAGGATAGCCGCCGCCAGAGTAAACAACACAAGCGCTTTTTTCATACAGGCACATACCCCCGGTCTTTCATTTTTTATTTTCGGATTATTCCCGGCCTTTCTGAAATGGCCGCCCCCCGCCGCGCGTGAGCATTTCCGCCAAAAGCCCCGGCAGGGGAGGATATACGGTTTAAGAAGCCGCCCAGGGAACCCGCTCCGGAGCCACGGTCTCCTACGCTAAAGAGCCTGGGCAAATGGCTTCTTAAACCGTATATCCTC
>WQUW01000029.1 GCA_009781915.1 Treponema sp.
ATACATCGAAATGTATTACAACAGACGCCGTAGACATTCGGCAATCGGATATGCTACACCTTTAGCATTAACAAATAATTTAGCGGCTTAATTCACTGTCCAAAAAATCGGGGGAACTCCAATGCTTGAAAAATATCCGGTAGAATTCAGTTTTGCGCTCAGCCAAATCAGCGTTATAACATACGATTCTATAACGCCGCCGTGGGTGTTAAAAAATTATCCAAGAGTAGAAAATATCCTGCAGTTTTTAAGAAGCCGGAATTGTATGTCCTGCGCGTATTGCGGCGAGGCGTTAGACGAAACAAAAGCATTGAAGAAATTTTTTCATTTCAACGGCTTTAGAGATTATGGCGGTGTGCCACTCCAAAAAATGGCTGTAAAGGCTGCGGTGGACAACAAGTCCATACTTGCTATTTTTCCGACAGGCGGCGGCAAGTCAATTACATTTCAGCTACCGGCGCTAATGGCAGGCGCAAACGAAAAAGGTTTGACGGTGGTTATTTCGCCGCTTCAATCTCTAATGAAAGATCAGACCGACAATTTAGAAAACCAGCATAATATTACAGAAGTCGTAACCATAAACAGTTCGCTTGATCCTGTTGAACGAGCGAAAGCCTTCGAAAGAGTTGAAGATGGGTCGGCAAGCCTTTTATACATCTCCCCTGAATCTTTGCGCTCCGGATCAATGGAAGGACTATTGCAGAAAAGAAACGTTGTCAGGTTTGTTATTGACGAAGCGCATTGTTTTTCTTCATGGGGACAGGACTTTAGGGTGGATTATCTGTACATAGGTGATTTTATCCGCAGTCTGCAGGAAAAAAAAGATATGCGTCAAAATATCCCCGTTTCGTGCTTTACCGCAACGGCAAAACATAAAGTCATCGCAGACATAAAGAGCTACTTCAAAACCAAATTATCACTCGAACTTGAAATTTTTATGACAAGCGCAAGGCGCGTCAATTTACACTATCATGTTTTCAATGAAAAGGACAATGCTGAAAAATATTTAAAACTGCGCAAGCTCGTTGCAGACAAAGACTGTCCGGTTATTGTTTATGCTTCACGCACAAAGCGAACAGAGATGCTTGCGGCAAAACTGACCGAAGACGGTTATCCGGCGCTACCGTATCACGGACAAATGGACAAGCAGTTACGCATAATGAATCAGGATGCTTTTATGCATGGGAAAATAAAAATTATTGTTGCGACAACGGCGTTCGGCATGGGCGTTGATAAAAAAGATGTTGGAATGGTGGTTCACTTTGATATTTCCGATTCTCTTGAAAACTATGTACAGGAATCCGGAAGAGCGGGGCGTGACGAGAATATTAAAGCGGATTGCCATGTGTTATTTAATGATAAGGATTTAAACAAACACTTCTATATGCTAAACCAGTCAAAGGTATCGCAAAAAGAGATTCAACAGGTTTGGAGAGCTTTAAAAGATTTAACAAAATCAAAATCGTTAATATCGCAATCCCCGCTTGAAATTGCAAGAAAATCAGGTTGGGGCGATTCCATATTTGACATAGAAACAAGGGTAAAAACGGCAATCAATCCGCTGGAGCAATCAGGTTTTGTTAAACGCGGCCAGAATATGCCAAGAATTTATGCCGACAGCATTTTGGTAAAAAACATGGGAGAAGCGCGTGCTAAAATTGATACCTCCGTGCGGTTTGACGATATATCACGCCAGCAGGCTATCCGTATAATAAGCAACCTTATCTCCGCAAAAAGCAAAACACGCAACAAAGACGAAGGAGGAGAAGGCCGTGTTGATTACATTTCCGACAGGCTTGGCATTGTCAAGGAAGATGTTATAAAAGCAATCGGGCTTTTGCGCGAAGAAAAGATTCTTGCCGACGCGAAAGACCTTGTAGCACATATTAAAAAAAGCGAAAAAATAAATCGTTCCAAAACAATTCTTTCTACCCACATAAACATAGAGAATTTTTTTTTTGGATACCTCGTTGACGATGAAAACATCTACAATCTCAAAGAAATGAACGAAGCCATTCAGAAAAAATTTCCTGAAGCGTCCATAAACCAGCTCGGCACGATATTGAATTATTTTACCATCAAACGTTTTGTTAAAAGAACACCCATGAGAAACGTAAATCATATTTCTCTTAAGCCGTATTTTTCGATAGCTGAAATACAGCAAAAAAGCCTTAAACGATGCAAAATAGCAGCTGAAATTATCGATTTTCTGTATTCGAAAATAAATGACGGGCACCTGTCTCACGGTGAAGATGATGCCGTTGTGGATTTTTCCGTACTTGAGCTAAAAAATAAATATGACAACAATCTGTTTGGAGATAAAGCCGGAATAGATGAAATAGAAGATGCCTTGTTCTACCTTCTTAAAACCGGCGCAATAAAAATCGAAGGCGGGTTTTTGGTAATATACAACGCGATGCAGATCGAGCGTCTGGAGAAAGATTATAAAGCACAGTACAAAAAAGAAAACTATGCTCAACTTGAAGAGTTTTACCGCAACAGGCGGCAGCAAATCCATATTGTAGGCGAATACGCGAAACGCATGACTAATGACTACGGGGAAGCGATACAATTTGTAGAAGATTATTTTGTATTGAATTACGATGAATTTCTGCACAAGTATTTTAAGGGTAGACGTGACGAGATTAACCGCAATATCACACCGGATAAATTCAAGCAATTATTCGGCGAATTGTTTCAGGATCAATTAAGCATTATCAACGATCATGACTCAAACTGCATTGTTGTTGCGGCAGGCCCCGGCAGCGGTAAGACAAAGCTTCTTACTCACAAGCTGGCATCGCTTTGCATGATGGAAGATATTAAACACGAGCAGATGCTTATGCTTACTTTTTCAAAGGCTGCGGCTACAGAGTTTAAAAAACGATTAATAACACTCATCGGCAGCGCCGCGCATTATATTCAAATCATGACCTTTCATTCATATTGCTTTGATCTTCTTGGCAAGGTTGGCGATATAGAGAATTCGGATAAAATTATCGGGCAGACTGTCGGAAAAATTAACGCCGGAGAAGTGGATTTAACAAGGCTTACAAAAACTGTTCTGGTTATAGACGAAGCGCAAGACATGAGCGAAGCAGAGTATTCGTTTGTCAAAAAACTGATGTAAATAAACGATAATTTGCGTGTAATTGCCGTCGGCGATGACGACCAAAATATTTATGCGTTCAGAGGTTCAAATTCCATACATTTCGAATCTTTGCTGCAAGAGCCCGGTGCGAAAAAATATGAGCTGGTTGATAATTACCGCTCCAGCGCAAATATTGTGGAGTTTGCCAATCAGTTTGCGAAAAATATTTCACGCAGACTTAAAACAACTGCAATAAGACCTAGCAGAAAAGAAAACGGCAGCGTCATTGTTTGTAAGCTGGATTCTGAAAACATTACCATTCCTGTTGTAAACCATGCGCTTAATGTAAAACTATCTGGATCGACCTGTATAATTACAAGAACAAACGAAGAGGCGCTTAATATTGCCGGGATGCTACTGAAAAATGGCATTGCCGCACGGCAAATCCAGACAAACAGTGATTTCAGTTTGTACAACCTTGTGGAACTGCGTGATTTCATCAACGACATCAGCACGAGTGATGACGACTATGCAATTGCTGATGAAATTTGGCAAAAAGCAAAAAATAACTTAAGTAAAAAGTACAGCAATAGCGATAATTTTCCGGGTGTAGTGAAACTCGTAAATGATTTTGAAGAAACAAACAACAAAACAAAGTACAAAAGCGATTTTAGACAATTTGTACGCGAATCAAGGCTTGAAGATTTTATATCAAATTCGGAAGGCTCGATACTTGTTTCTACTATTCATCAGACCAAAGGCAGAGAGTTTGACAATGTATTTCTGGCGCTCGGCCGTTTTTCGAGAAATGGATGATGAAACGAAAAGGGCTGTCTACGTCGCAATTACACGGGCAAAGCAAAACCTGCATATTTTTTATAACGGGAACTATTTCGACAGAATCACTGTTGAGAATATTCACAGAGCAATTGACGAGGATAATTATCCCGATCCGGAACAAATCAGCTTGCAGCTATCCCACAGAGATGTGTTCTTGGGCTATTTCACCCACCGAAAGAAAGAGATAGAGTCTCTTGTGAGCGGAATGGAGCTTTTAGTACAAGACACAGGCTGTTTTCATGAAGGTAAGAAAATATTGAAATTCTCCCTTAATTTTCGCAGCAAAAAAATAGAGGAATTAAGGGCAAAGGGGTATTTTCCGGCAAGGGCAACTGCCAGATACATTGTCTTCTGGCAGGACAATGACAGGGAAGAGGAGATGGAGATTGTTTTGCCGTGCATTGAATTTTCAAAAAAACAATAGCTCTCCGCTCTGGTCTGTTCCCTTAGCATGTGCGCTACGGGCTTTGACTCCTTGCATTATTGTAAAAACTCGGTTAGTTTTAGAATACTTTGGTAACGCGAAATGAACAACCTAAAGGAGCGATTTATGGACAAAAGACCTGTGCTTTACATGGACTCTGGAATCGGCGGAATTCCCTATTGCCAATACTTTGTAAAGCGGAACCCGGATGAGACCGTCCACTACCTCGCGGACAGGGAAAGTTTTCCCTACGGCCCCCGTGAACGCGGGGAGGTCGCCGCGATTCTTACGGCACTTATGGAAAAAATTGTAAAAGCGTTTAACCCCAAAATGATTGTCATTGCCTGCAACACAGCAACCATTTCGGCAATAGAGGAACTGCGGCGAAGGTTTACCGGCCTATTCTTTGTGGGAACTGTTCCCGCCGTACTTCCGGCAGCGCGGGCCAGCAAAAGCGGAAAGGTAGGCGTTATCGCGACGGCGCGCACTATCGCGGACCCCTGCATACGCCAGCTTGCCGGCAATGCCTGCGAGATTTCCGGCATCGCCGCTCCCGACATGGTGGAATTTGTCGATAGACGTTTCGCCGCCTCAAGCGAAGATGAAAAAAGAGACATAGTGCGGAAGTACACCAGCCTTTTTCGTGAAGCCGGCGTGGATAGTGTTGTGCTTGGCTGCACACACTTTTTGTTCCTAAAAAAAGAATTTGAACAGGAAGCCGCCCCTGACATCGCCATCTTTGACTCGGTAGACGGAGTTACCCGGCGCGCGGAATCCTTGCTGGACAGCAATGCGCTTAGGGCAAATGGCGCGCCACGCGGCGAAAGCAAATTTCTGTTAACCGGCCCGCAGGCGGCGGATTTGTCATGGCAAAGCTGGGCCGGCTACCTTGGCTTTCGGCTAACGCTGCTTGATGACGCTTGCCGTTGACACCTCGCGCGAAGACAGCTAGCGCTACAGTGGCATTCATGATATATTTTGCGGAGCGGATAACAAACCATGAAGCAAACAACAGGTTCAAAATTTTCAATCAAGCCTTTTTTCAGCACAAGGAATATCAGGGCTTTTTTTGTTGTCGCCGGGGGAACGCTTTTGGCGACCCTGATAATAAATATGGGAATGATCGTGGCAGCCAGAAATTTTATCTACAGAGACATTAACGAAATCCCTTACCGCTCGGTTGTGTTGGTACTGGGCGCCAGTGTTCACGGGACAACACTTTCGCCGGTTTTGCGAGACAGAGTTCAGGCTGGTACTAGGCTCATGGAAAACGGCAAAGGGGGAAAACTCCTTCTTTCAGGAGATCATGGGCAGATACACTACAATGAAGTGGACGCGATGCGGCTCTATGTGCTGGCTAATGCCCCAGCCATACCGCACGAGGACATTTTTTTGGATCACGCGGGTTTCAGCACATGGGATTCCATGTACCGGGCAAGGGATGTTTTTGAAGTCAGGGATCTCATCATTGTTACTCAGGAGTTTCATATAAGCCGGGCGGTGATTATGGCCCGCAGGCTGGGGATGGATGCCGTGGGTTACGCGGTTAATCAGGATCATTTTTCGCGGGGCACCCAGCAGTTTTGGCGCTTTCGGGAATATTTCGCCAGAGTCAGAGCGTTCTTTTCCATTGTGTTCAAACCACCCCCTCGCTTTCTGGGAGAAACAATCCCCATTTCAGGCGATGGCCGCGTTACATGGGACTAGAAAAACACAGGAATTCATGACCAGTTCGCGCGCAAGAAGCGTTCCCCTTGGGGGCATTGTGTTTCAGAGCGTACCGGGCTTTGAAGACCATCTGGAAAAAGAACTGGAAATTCTGTCCAGCAACGTTCCCTGCAACATTGAACGCTGGGGCCCTCTTTTTTATCTGTGTTCTCCCCCTCCTTCGCCGCTTCCGGTTTTCTGGCATTTAAATACGTGGCTTAATCCGGTAAAGATCGAATTTGAAACCATAAGCGAAGCGGCAAAAGCTTTAAGGGACATTCAGCGCAACTGGTCTCCGGTTCTTTTTACCCAGTTTCGCCGGGGCAGCCTGATTGCCTCGAAGCTTCCCCCGGTTTCCCAAAAAAAACGCCCCTTCCCTTGGCTGTTGCCGCAGGCGTCAATGGGGGCGTGGACGCTTCTGGATGCCTGCGCCATGATCGCCTCCCCCAGCTGCTCCAGCCCCTTTCCCTCCGGCACTATCGAATTTGGAGAAGACCGGGAAGGGCCCCCCGGCAGGGCCTATCTTAAGCTTTGGGAAACTTTTACGCGCTTGGGCCGTATGCCGGAAAAAGGGGAACGATGCCTTGACGCAGGCGCAAGCCCCGGCGCGTGGACGTGGGCGCTTTCCCGGCTGGGGGCGGACGTTATCGCCGTAGACCGGGCCCCCTTGGATAAAAGAGCCGCCTCCATGCCCGGCGTGAGTTTTATCCGGCATGACGCTTTTACTATTAGGCCCGAAGAGATAGGCCCCATCGACTGGCTTTTTAGCGATGTTATCTGCTATCCGTCCCGCCTTTTCCAGTGGATAGAAAAATGGCTGGAGTGCGGGCTTTGCAAGAATTTTGTGTGCACAATAAAAATGCAGGGCAGCGTTGAAAGCGGCGTGGATTTTGATACCCCCCGGCGCTTTGCCGCCATACCCGGTTCCCGTGTGCTGCGCCTTTACCACAACAAGCACGAACTTACCTGGATAAAGGTTTCCTCCCCCGCTTGCCCATGATGTTTTTCCCTGCGGTTTTAAGAAAATCGCCAGCCAGCCCGGTCATCAATTTTTTTGTCGGGCCGTCAATGTTTTTTATGCCGTTAATGATGCTGACGGCATTTCGCCAGTCCAAATCCGCAAAAGAGCTGGCGTTAGTTGACGCAACAACCTTGAACAAAGCGCCAATAACCTGATGCCGTTGTTTCTCGTCAATTTTTTCCATCCATTCGCGGATAATGTTGTTGAACAAGCGGCTCTGCGAGGTAAGCTCCCCGCCGCCGGAAAGGTTGTCGCGCGTAACTTTCCATGTGCATAGGTCATGCTGAAAAATGCCCCTTGCCGTGCTTTTTACCACCGTTGGAGACACTCCATGATCGAACAGCATTCCCACAAACGATGACTGCGGAACAAAGGCGCGTGTCCGCCCGCACACCCTCTGGTAGCCGCCGCTTTGTATTACTTCGCAGTGAAACCCCGGAGCGTCATTGCTGTAAACTTCGATAATGCGGCGCTGTACCGCTTCATCGCAAAACGCGGACGCATACATCGCAAGGTTTCCGCCCTTGGAATGTCCCGCCGCAATCAACGGGTAGTGGAAAGCGCCGGCCATTTTTTCAATATACAACACCGCTTCTTTCTGCGAAGGGACAGAATTGGTAAAAGACATATTGAAGGATTCATTCCAGCCGGCAATGCTTGCGTCCGTACCCCGGTAAACTACCAGCAATTTTCTGGAAGAGCGGTTTTTGCCTATTATCGCGCAAAAGGCGGAAAACTGTATTTCCCTGCCGGAATCGGTATGATTCACATAGCCAAAAAGCTCACAATTTTTGTAGCGGGGAGCGTCCCTGACGGCGCTGATAACAGAGACAGCGTTGGCAACAGTAATATCTTTTGAAGCCGGACGGCTGGCGTTCAGCCTTGCCGTGTGCATTGCCAGCGCTTCAAGGGTCGCGCCTTCATCTTTGCCGGGGCCTGGAACCAAGCCATCCATCGGCAAATACGATAGCTGGGAAAAAACAAGGTTATCGACAGGGTTAAACGGAAATTGATCAAAGTCCAAATCCCCCCTCCACGATATGTAGTCAAACAAATTAGCCACGCTTACATAATACTAACAATTGGCGGAAAGAGAAAGGTGGCGCATCGCTTTTCCGGCTGGATCAATACTAAAAAAGCAATTATTATCAAGCCTTGCTGAGTATCTCCATGTTATTATCGGCAATAGGACTGTCGATAGAAACCTTTAAGTATTTCGCTGTTATAGATTCATCACAATCAAGTAAGTCTTTGGGCGTTCCCTCAAATATTATTTCGCCGCCCCTATTGCCGCCGTCAATCCCCATATCTACTATCCAATCGGCCCGCTTAATGATTTCCAAATTATGCTCTATGACGACTACCGTGTTCCCGCGCTCTATCAGCTTGTCAATAATGGCGATTATGTTTTTTATATCCGATATATGCAGTCCCGTTGTCGGTTCGTCCATGATGTAGATATTGCCGTTTGCCATCAATTCCGCCGCGAGTTTTAGCCGCTGGGATTCGCCCCCTGATAAGGTGCTTAACGGTTGTCCGGTTGTAATGTAACCCAAGCCTACGTCAATCAGGTTTTGCAGCTTGTTTTTTATGGTCTTGCTTTCAAAAAATTCAATCGCTTCACTCGCGGTCATGTTCATAACGTCTAAAATATTCTTGCCGTTAAAGCAGTATTGTAAGACTTCTTGCTTGAACCTTGCGCCGCCGCAGACTTCACATTCTAATTCCATTACGTCCATAAAGGATAAGTTTATTTCAACAAAGCCGCTTCCTTTGCAGTTCTGGCAACCGCCCTCTGAGTTTGCGCTGAACAGGCTGTCCTTTACTTTGTTGGCTTTCGCAAATATTTTCCGTATCTCATCGGCAATATTCAAGTAAGTGGCGGGGCTTGCCCTGCTTGTCGTGAAAACGCTTGACTGGTCGATACAAACGACATTCGGAAATTCTTTCGCAAATACTTGATTTACGAGCGTGGATTTACCCGAACCGGCAACGCCTGTTACTACCGTAAAAACATTCTGCGGCACTCGTAACCCGGCATATTTCAAGTTGTTGAGCATGCTTTTTGACGATTCATAAAATGCGCCCGGTTCCCTTGTTGTTGCTTTTAGCGGCGAATTAAGGCTTATTGATTTAGCCGTGATTGTACCGGCGTTTTTAAGTCCGTCAAGCGTACCGCTAAATACGATATTCCCGCCGTCCCTGCCTGCTTTCAACCCAACATCAATAACGTGGTCGGCAATTCTGATTACGTCAAGGTCATGCTCTACCACGATAACGGTATTGCCTTTATCCCGTATCTTGACAAGCATTTCGTTCAGCCTGTTTACATCTCTTGGGTGAAGCCCGATAGATGGCTCGTCAAAAATATACATCACATCGGTTAAACTGCTTGAAAGGTGCTTAACCATTTTTATCCGCTGCGATTCACCGCCCGATAAGGTTGTTGTTTCCCTATTCAAAGTAACATATTCAAGACCTATATCGCATAAGCCTTGCAACCGGTCAATCAGGTTTTTTATCGCAGAGAATGCCGCCGGTATCTTAAACGCTTTCAGAACGTCAATCAATTCGTCCACTTGCATTTCACATAAGTCGTGAATCGAATAGCCGGCGAGCTTTGATTGTAATACTTTTTCATTGTAACGCTTGCCTTTACATCCGGCGCATTGGCCCGCCGTGATGAATTTTTCCATCCGCTTCATTGTCGTTTCTGATTTTTCGTTTTCCGTTTTGAAATTTTGCCTGTTGAATTTCAAAACCAATCCCTCAAAGGTGCGGCTTATCCCGTGCGCTTTCGTTGACGATCTTTCGTGAGCATACAAGAACCTGTTTAGTTCTTCTTCTGTAAAATCTTTAATTTTTTTATCCGGGTCAAATTCGTTGGCGTATAACTGCCACAACCAACCGCCCGCATTGAACCCCGGCAACAGGATTGCGCCCTCGTTCAGCGTTTTATCCTTGTCTAACGCTAATTCTATATTTAACGTGTTTATTTTCCCGATACCCTCACAGGCCGGACACATACCGTTGGGGTCGTTAAATGAATATTGATTCGCAAACCCCAATTTCGGATATGCGAACCTCGAAAAAAACACTCTCAAAATCGTGTTTATCTCGGTTATCGTGCCTACCGTAGAACGTGAATTGCCGCCGATTCTCTTTTGGTCAATGACTATCGCAGGGGATATGTTCAGTATAGCGTCAGCGTTTGGCTGCCTGTATTTAGGCAAGAATCTTCTTGTTATGCTCGGATATGTTTCGTTTAACTGCCGCCCTGATTCCTGTGCCAGCGTATCGAATACGATTGACGATTTTCCGCTGCCCGATACGCCTGTAAAAACGGTTATCTTGCGCTTGGGTATTTTGACATTGATGTTCTTTAAGTTGTTTTCTTTCGCTCCGATAATTTCAATAAAATTTACATCATCGGATTCGTATGTTTGGCTCTCGTAAGATATATGCCTGTTGCTTGACAGGTGCGGGCTGTTGTTCAGGTATTGCGTATCTTCCGGCTTCGCCCATTCCACAGGCTGATACAACACCCCGTTATCGTCCATGATTTCAAACAGCATTTCACCCCACGGGTCGGTTTGTAACTCGTGGAAAACCGGTGTTCCCTTTTTCACTATGATTTCTAATTCAGCTTTGATATCCTCTACGATATTGGCGATGATAATACCCGCCACGTATTCTTTATTCGGACTACAGACAAAAGTTATTGTATGTTCTTTTCCGCTGGTAATGTTGATTGTTACGGCGTTATCAATGGTTTCATAGCCGAAGTTTTTTACCGCAAAATCAAGCGAGCGTTTAACGTCTTTCACGTTCAATATCAAGTTGGTTTGTTCAATCAATACCCTGTTTTTATTGAAGTTTAGAACAGGGTTAGGGTTGTTCGATTGTTTGACTCTGTAAACGATATTTTCATAGTAGAAATCAAAAAAACTTCCGGTTATCGCGGACACTTCCGTTATTTTAGATAGACGGCTATGCTCGGCTGTCATGCCGGCAACGACAAACTCCAAGACAACCCCTTGCGCTTTATCGTTCCGCACAATTCCTTCAAGCACGTTGCTTCCCGCCGTTAAAAAAATGATGGGAAACTCAATGCTCGTATTAACCACATAAGCAAAGCCATCGGCTTTATACTTTTGCCGAAAGCCCATACACTTTATCAAAAATTCAGCGGCTTTCGCCGCGTCACTGACCGTAAAGGACATAGCCATAGATTCAGTTTTCATAATTTGCTTTGTCCGCACTTAAAGAGCCAGCAGCTTTTCCGGGGCCGCCCGTGCAACAAGGGCCCGGGCGGCAATTAACCCCGGGTCAATGACGGGAACAGAAACAGCTCCGGCCTGTACAGCCAGTGGAAGTTCCGTGCATCCAAGGATGATCGCCTGTGCGCCCCGGCTGGCAAGCTTACGGATTTCGCCGCCGATAGTTTCACGGGCCAAGGGAGTTACCGGCTGGGAAAATGCCTTTATTCCAAACTCCTTGCTGTAAATCGCTTCGTGTACGTTTTTCTGGCCCGCCGCGTCCGGTTCGATAAGCTCAAAACTGCCGCCAAAATATTCGCGGTATACTCCGCTCCTGTGGGTTCCCAGCGTTGCCAAAAGCCCGATGCGTGTAATGCCCATGTTTTTCCTTACGTGGGTAGCGCAAGTTTCAAGCATATTGATAATGGTAAGCCCCGGAAGGCTGTCCCGCGCCATTTCGCAAAAGGGCCCGAATATCCTGCCAGAGTGAGCGGTATTGCAGGCAACAACAGCATAGCTCACCCCCGCCGCATGGAGCTTTTTCGCGCTCTCGAACATTCCCATGCAGGGGTTTTCCGCCGCCTCGCTGTTGAACAGGAATTCCGTCCGGTCGGGAATTATCGAAGGGCACGAAACCAGCACGCAGTCAAGGTGTTCCTGATCTTTCGCGGCGCGGGTACTGTTAAAAATGTTCCGCATAAAATCCAGCCCAGCGAAGGGGCCTACTCCGCCGATAACCCCAATCAGCGCAGGCTTTTTCTGTTCGTTTTTCATGCGGGTTATTATACACTGCGGATATTCAAGGGGGCAAGGGTTTTTCAGTATTTTCAAAGCGGCTTTCATCCCGGCGCAGTACTAGTGGGATGGAATGCAATTACGAAGCAAGTCAGGCTTGCGCTGTTGTCCGGGACGTGAAAGAAACCCCCTATTCCGGCCCTCTCTCGCTTCCCAAAGAGGACAGGCCCCGTGAACGGCTTATCCGATGCGGCCCGGAGTCCCTGCCTGACGAGGCTCTTTTGTCTATTATCCTTGTTTCGGGGGTTCGCGGTAAAAGTGTAACCTTTCTTGCCAGGGAACTTTTGGAAAGGCTGGACAGGGAAAAAAGCATACCCCCGGTAAGCGAGCTTTGCCGGCTGGGGGGCATGGGTGTGTCCAAGGCTTGCGCGGTGGCGGCCATGCTCGAATTTGGCAGAAGAAAGTGGGCCGGAGGCAGGCGCATACGGAACCCTTCTGACATCTACAGCCTTGTAAAGCATCACGCCGACCGCCGCCAGGAAAGGCTCATCTGTCTTTCCCTTAACGGCGCGCACGAATTGATAGCAAGCCGGGTTGTTACCGTTGGCCTGGTGAACCGGACTATCGTACACCCGCGGGAAGTGTTCGCCGACCCCATCCTTGACCGGGCCGCCGCCGTAGCTGTCGCCCACAATCATCCATCGGGGAGCCTTAGGCCATCCGGGGAAGATAATGAAATTACCTGGAAACTTAAGATGGCGGCGGACATTTTGGGCATCGCTTTTCTGGATCACCTGATTTTTTCGGAAACCTTCTACTTCAGTTACCGCAAGGAGGGGCTTATTAAGGAACCAGTGGAACCCAAAGGACAAAGTTCCCTCTGGAATGGTTGGATGTAGGCGAGTGTTAAACATCTCGGACGGCATTGAGGCCCGCGCGGAGGGAACGTAAACTGCCGCCGGCTGCTAGCCTGTCTTACACTTACAGCCGCTTTCCTTTGCCCCCGGCGAATCGTCCGCCCCATGGCGGAGGGACGAGAGCTCCTCGTTTATTAAACAGTTCATCTTAAAAAGAATATGCTCTTTCCAGTCTTGCTGGGCGGGAGCGATGGCAAACCTTCCGGCTAGTATCACCATTCCCGCCAAAAGCCCCGGCAGGGGGGCGACCGGGGACACTGTCAAAACCTATACTTTTTGACAGTTGCAAAACTTCACAAAATTACCCACCCAATAGTGAAAAAATACCATGTTTTACGGCAATTGTCAACAAAATTCGTAAAATTCTTCCAAAAATTCGGCCCAAACGGGCACTGTCAAAAAGTATAGGTTTTGACAGTTGCCACGAGAGGCATTTGCGGGCGTATGCCTGTGAAAATATTTTTAGGGGGTTTGATATGAGAAAATTGTGGTTTGGGCAGGGCGCTTTCGTCCTGCTTCTGGCGATGGCGCTGGTGTTTGCCGGCTGTGATAACAATGGGGGTGGAGGAGGCCCCGGCGGTCAAGCGATTACTACAACCATTAACACGGAAGTAGTTGTTGTTGGAGCCGGCGGAGCCGGATTCAGCGCCACGCTGACCCTTGTGGAACAGGACGTGGATGTAGTGCTGCTTGAACAGCTTCCCTTTACCGGAGGCAACACCATTCTTGCTGGCGGCGCTATGAACGCTCCGGGCGGTTCGTTCCAGCGGGCATTGCTAACCGGTTTTGACGAAGCGTTTGTGAATTACCTGATGTATTTTGATCCCGCGGTAGACATTGACCAAAACGCGTTTGGAGGCCCGGATCAATGGGCTAACATCAACCGTGATCCGAGCATGATGACGTACCTGACCAGATGGCAAGACGGACTAAGAGCCGGGTTTACCGCGTGGGACAGGGTGGGCCTGTACGACTGTAAGTACCTGCACAAGCTCCAGACATGGTACGGCGGGGATTTTCAGGCCAATCCGTCATACATTGAACTCGTATACGGCGGCGATGGCACGGGCATATTCAACGCTCCCGGCGTAGCGGGAATGGGCAACGCATACGCCGCTCTGCGCTGGCTCTCCGATCCGATAGCCACTGGCGGACTTGGAGGAATGTGGTGGCAAGCCACCCAAATTGTAGGCTCACTGTGGCCCCGTTCCCAATGGGTGAATTTGACCGGAAATGCAACACCCGTGGAACAGGCCGGAGAAGGGTTTGTCAGGGTCAAAGAGCGCAGACTCAATTACTTGGCTCCCGGAACCGTCAGGTTAAACCACCGGGTTGACCAGATTATCATGCTGGGCGGCCGCGCGGTAGGCGTAAGAGGCACATACCCCGGCGGGCGGTTCGAGGTCAACGCGAGCAGGGCGGTCATACTTGCCACAGGCGGTTTCGCGGCTAACCCGACTATGCTTGAAGAGTACAATATTCGGGAAGTAACCCTGCCTTTGGCTCCGGGCCAGCCTGAGGGCCTGAAGTGGCCTGATCTGCGGACATTCCCCACAACCAATATGCCGCAGTCCGCCACAGGCCAGGGCATTATCATGGCAAGGGCCGTAGGAGCGTCCGTTATCCACATGGATCAAGTGCAGTTCCTGCCGGGCGGACAGCCTCCCGCTCCGACCCAAGTGATTGGCGGCGGTGGTGTCAACCTTACCCCTGGTGTCGCCGATGTGATGTGGCTTGATATGCAAGGCCGGCGCATGGTCAACGAGAACGGACGCCGGGATTCGCTTACCGTGGCTAACCTTGTCGCGCGGCAGCACGGAGGCTGGGGCTCAGTTTCTGGCCCCGGCATTGCCGGCACAGCGGACAACATCGGAGTCGCTGGAGACGCCTATGACGACATGGATCTCGCGCTGGAGCTGGCAGAAGCGTTTCTTACCGTAACGTTTAGGCCCGCCCCCACTCAGCAAGAGATAGAGGCGTTTGCCGCGAATTTTGTGGCGGCGGTAAGCAACTACAACTACGCCCAAAGAAACGACATTCCTGACGAAGCCGGAAAAACCGTAAAGAACCGTGAACTGACCCCGCCCTGGCGGATAGGCGCGCGGACGGTAACACACGGCTTGCCGCAGTTGCACCACACAATGGGCGGCCTGGAAGTTACCCTGAACGGCGAAGTAGTACGGCAGGGCGGCGGGACAATCGCGGGCCTGTACGCTGCTGGCGAAGTTACCGGAGGCTTGCATGGCACAAACCGCTTGGGCGGCAATGCCATTACGGACGTAGTTGTTTTTGGACGGTTTGTGGGACTGCACATAGCCGGAAACTAACAGACCATTTTTTTAGGCATGGGGCGGCCCGAACCAATATTCAGGCTGCCCCAAATACCGCCAAATAAGGAGTTTAACGATGAAACGTATACGGTTAATAACAGGAATGCTCATTTTGTCCCTGGCAATAGCGGGCTTTACAAGCTGCGATAACGGAAGCTCTCCGGCCTCGCCTCCGCCTCCGCCTCCGCCGCCCGCGACAATCACCGATGTTATTGTTACAGACCCGGCAACAGGCGTGCACGGGGTTAGCTTTGGATCGCTTAACAGATCGCTCAGGTTTTTTGGCGATGGCAGATTTGATGTGTGGTCTTCCGGTTTGGGGCCAACCCTTCAGCTTTATGTGTCGGGCACATGGTCTCAGCGGTATGATGACGGGCACATCATAGACGTGCACGCCCGGCGCAATTTTACGTTTGGAGCCGCAGTGGTGGGCTTCGTCGGTGTACCGGTAACACAGGGCCAGCTTCTTTATTCGTTCAGGTATGTTCTGGAAACTTCCGAAAACTTGCGCGTCTACGAAATAATCCCGGGCGTGGTGTCGCCAAACAACAACCGGGGAATTGGTCAGCCCTACCAGCCTGCGCCGAACTTGGTAACGTTCAAAACCGGCTTCTATGGCAGGGCCCCCCTTCTTTACTTTAGACCGGACGATCCAGATTAACTAAACCAGATACGGCAGCGGCGTTACACCCGTTGCCGTATCTCTATTGGGACGAAGCAAAAAACAGCATTCATTTTTAAGGAGAACAAGCGATGAAAATGCGTTTCAAAGCGGCGGCGGTTGCCGCGTTTGCGATAGTATGCGTGGCCTTTGCAGGCTGTATTATAGAAAACCGTGAACCCTACATACCGGAAGGAAGCCCTTGGGGTATTCCCGCTTTTTCCGGGACTCGGTCGGCTACAGCGAATAGCCATTATGAAAACGGCGTTACGGTAACCATTGACCTGGTGAACGGAATAATTACCGATGTAAGGTTCACTCATCTGGATACCATACAATATTTTTTCTTTGCCCGCTCTGCCGCGGAACCCATCATTCGCAGCAGAAATACGTTCGCCATTCCTCTTGACGCCGCCACAGGTTCCACCCGGAGCTTAAGGGGTATTATCAGGGCAGGCACGCAAGCCTTGCTGCAAATTCCAGGGGTAGAGGAAGATGACATCGACTGGGAATGGGAATGGGAATGGGAGCCGCCGACTGATGAAGAAATGGGTTAACGAGGGACAACAATGAAAAGGACGATTTTAATTTTTTTGATGGCTGGCATTGCGGCTGGCAGCGCCTTCGCGCAAGTGTCGTTCAGCGGGGAAGTCCACGCCGGCATTGAACTTAGAAATGCCCCACCTCCCGTTGAAGGCGACAGGGACACTTCCATTACCACTACCCACCGCGAGTACGGAGCGCCAAAGTTCGACTTTACCGCCACGGTTATGCGGGAAAACTACGGGGCTCGGCTGGACACCACGTTTCAGTCCACCGCCAATCCCCAGGAGCATTTTACCCTGAACGGCATTTACGGCTGGGTTACCCTTTTGGATAACTCACTGCGCCTAACAATGGGCCAAATCTCAACACCGGCGTGGGTTACCAGGCTAGACGGCAGACTTATCGAGCATCGCCTTGATGAAATCACCGGCTTCCGTGTCGAGTACGCCACACCCATACAGGGCTTAAGCGTTGGGGCGGCGTTCAGGTCGGAGGGCGGCGATGTACAAAGGTTCGGCGAACAGATGATATTCGGGGCGAACTTTCTGCACCCCCTATTCAGCGCGGTGTTCGCCTATGATTTGGCAAGCAACGGTCAGGCCATCTTCGGCATTAACTTTACCGGCATTTCCGACCTGACCGCCGGACTTCAACTCAGGGCCAACAACCTGGCAAGCTGGGCCAACGAGCTTTTGTACTTCGGGATGCTTCAGATGCACCAAAAAGTGGGGTACAGGATCACCCGTGACATTTTTGTTTACTTAATAACAGGTCAGGGGATTTTTGGCACGCCGCATCTGGACACATTCCTTGAGTTTACCCCCGGCATTGATTACCGGATAACTCCCAACCTGACCGGGATATTCAGAATGACAATAGACTCGCCTGACGGCTTTTCGACAACGAACTTGATGCTGCGGCCCTCTATCGAGTACACGCTTCGTGGCCCCGCTATCCTGTACGCTGAATACGAGTTACGGCTGGACAACATGGACAGAGCCACGCACACCTTCGGCTTTGGCATAACCATCAGGGCATTCTAGGCGGGGCCTTCCCGCACTGCTTTTGCCCACGGCGTACCTGCTATGAACGGCTTTAAAGCAAACCTGCGAGCGGCGCTTACTTCCCGGCGGCTAACGGTCGGGAAGTTAAGCGCCATAACAGGTGTTGCCAAGGGTACGCTGGACTGCTACCTTGGCGCGCGCGCCTCCATGCCCCCGGCGGATGTCGCCGCAAAGATAGCCAGTGCGTTAGGCGTAACGGTCGAATACCTTGTAAGCGGGCATGAGGCGAAGGCGCGGGAAAAAAACATCGGCGCGATAATCCGGTTGCTGGTTGAGCTTAGCGAACGGGATGTGGAAACGGTGCTTGCCGTTACGAAGGTGCTGGAGGGCCGCGCGGAAGGAACCTAACGCCAGCCGCCTCACACAGCATTCCCGGCTTCGCCGGGAATGCCCCCAGCAATGCCCCTGCCGGGGCTTTTGGCGGAAATGGTGATACTGGTTAGAAGGTTTGCCGCTTTTGGAACTGGTCAGCGATCTCTTTTTATTTTATTTCTTACCAATGGATACAGCATTTTCCACAACAGTTTTCCGGTATATAATTCGCACAGTTCAAACACTTCTTCTATCGAAAAACGTTTCCCGCAAAAAAGCATTTCAAAGGCGGCAAATTTTTGACCTGCATAATAGCCGGATTCCCGAAATCCATTGTTCAAATAAAAATTTTTCCTTCGTATTCGATCTTCATTGTTTTTCGATTTTTCGTCCGGTTTTTCGGCAAGCAGCACAATGGTGCAGTCTGGATAGATATTTTTGATTTTCTCAAGTATCATTCTGCCATAGCCTTTTGAACGAACATTCGCGTCTATTGCCAAATATTGCAGCATGGCCATACCTTTGCCAATTATCAGATAATTAAAACCTACCCATTGTTCTCCATCAAAAACATTGTAGAATTTTGCGTTTCCGGATTTGGTTTTTCGGTTTAAAATAAACAGCGGGAGCCTTTCATACAAGGGAAATGCGCTAAAGTATAACGCCGTTACTTTTTTATACTCTGCTGATTTTTTATGCAACTCTACAAATCTTATGTCCATCTTCTCGTTTTTGCGGGAAAAAATACAGGCTGGCCGGAAAGCAGGCGGCTCCCGGCCAAACCTAAACCTATCATTTACCGGAGCGCGTCAGGCGGCTGGCTTTCCCGGCTTTATGCACTTCGCAACACATGACTGGACGCAATGCCCGCAGCCGGAACACTTCGCGTAGTCAATTCTGGCAAGGCTGTTTTCCACAACAATGGCTTTCTCCGGACATTCGCGGGCGCATTTGCCGCAGCCGATACAGCCCTTTGAGCATTTTTTCCGCACAACAGCGCCTTTTTCAATATTCTTGCACATAACAAACACCGGCGCGCTGGCGTTTTCTATCGAGATTAAATCGTTCGGGCAGGCTTTTACGCACAGGCCGCAGCCCGTACAAAGGCCGGCCCTGATCCGGGCAAGGGAATCTTGCATACAAACGGCATCGGTTGGGCAGACGATTTGGCAATCGCCGTAACCAAGACAGCCAAAGGCGCAAGCGCCTTCCCCCCCGAAAAGCAGTTTCGCGGCCTGACAGGATTGGATGCCTTTGTACTCCATCTTTTTCTGCTGTGAGCCGGAATCTCCCAGACAATTGACAACGGCGGTTTTTGGGACAACGCTTTCAGCTTCGACCCCAAGAATGGCGCTTATGCGCGCCAGAACTTCAGCGCCGCCCGGAGTGCAAAGGTTGGTTTTTACCCCCGCGCCCGAAACAAGGGCCTCGGCGTAACCGGAGCAGCCCGGATACCCGCACGCGCCGCAATTTATCCCCGGCATAATTTCCTGAAGCTGGGCCACTCGTTCATCGACCTTTACGTGCATGACTTTGGCCGCTATACAAAGCATGACAGCGCAGGACGCGCCGACAGCAGTTACTGAAAGAACCGCAATAAAAATTGTTGTATCCATACCTATCACTCCCCTCTTTATTACCTGAACAGGTTTTCTATCACGCCGCTGAACCCAAAGAACGACAGGGAAAGTATCGCCATTGATATAAGCGTAAGCGGCAGCCCGCGGAAAGATTCAGGCGGATTGGCGTTTTCGGTCTGCTCCCTGATGCCGGAAAAAACTACCATTGCGATTAAAAACCCAAGTCCGGCGCCAAAAGCCGTCAGCATTGATTCGCTGAACGTTAATCCGCCCCTGACATTTTCCAGCGTAACCGCCAGAATAGCGCAGTTAGTCGCCATGAGCGGGAGAAAAATGCCGAAAGCTTTGTAAAGGGACGGCACATATTTTTTCAGCGCGATTTCGACAAGCTGCACAAACGAAGCGATAACCATTACAAACACGATTGTCTGCAAGTACCCCAGCCCATGCCGTTGAAGAACAAAATTGTATATCGGCCATGTAAAAGCTGTTGCGAACACCATTACAAATATAATCGCAAGGCCCATGCCAACTGAGTTTTTCAGTTCCTTCGTAACGCCCAAGAACGGGCAAATACCGAGGAAGCGGTTCAAAACATAGTTGTTGATAAGCACAGTGCCCATCAGTATAGCGATAACTGCTCCAAAATCCATTAGTTAGCGCCCTCCTTTCCGCAAGCTTGCGCCGAAGGACAGCCTTTGCATCCGTACTCTTTTTTGCTGACGACTTTGCCCTTTGACACTTTGTTTATAACCGCCAGCAAAATCCCGAACGCAATAAATCCTCCGGGCGCGAAACTAAAAAGCGGGATGTTAATCTCGCTCAGTACCGGCAGCGGGATTCCAAGCCATGACCCGTTGCCGATTACCTCGCGCACTGTGGATATAGCCAGCATGGCGAGTATGAAGCCCGCGCCCATGCCAAGCGCGTCAAGGATGGAATCGAATACGGTGTTTTTTCTGGCGAAAACCTCCGCGCGGGAAAAGATAACGCAGTTAACGGTTATCAGCGGCAGAAAAATCCCCAGCGCAAGGTACAGCGAATACGCATACGCCTGAACCAGCATTGTTGTAAGCGTTACAAACCCGGCGATTACGATGATAAAGCACGGAATACGCACCTTGTCCGGAATGACGTTTCGGATAAGCGCTATTGAAGCGTTTACGCCCAAAAGAACAAACGCGGTCGCAACTCCCATTCCCAACGCGTGTGATACGTGCGCGGACACGGCAAGAAGCGGACACAGCCCCAACAGGGAAACCATGACAGGATTTTCTTTCGCGATTCCTTTCGTCAAAATTGGAAGCTTGCTCATTACTGTGTCCCCCCGGCAGTTATGGCGTCGAATGCGTCAAACGCATAACGCACGGCGTTTCTGAACGCAACAGACGTTATCGTCGAGCCTGAAACCGCCGATATGCCTTCAATGCCGTTTCTGTCCTGCCCCCAATACTGACCGGCGTGGGCCTGCGCAAACACGGGGGCGGCGAAGCTCAGCGTCTCGGTATGGGACAGCACTGCCGTTCTGATAATCATTCCGTCCGCGCCAATCCCGGAAATAACCCGCATATCCCCCCCGAATCCCATCGAGGTTACTATAAAAATGTAACCTTCGTTACCCGAAATTCTGTAGGCCGAGTTAACCGCTGTGGGCAGGCCGTCCAATTCCAAAGGCTCAAAATAGTCAGCGTGCGGCACGATTGCCCGCATCGCCACCGCCGCCCGCTCGGCAGCTGCGGCGGTTATTACCGGCTGTGTAAGGCTGTGTCCGATTGCGAGCGCACCTGTTACGAAAACGCAAATCAGCGATACAACAAGTATGGGCATAATAAAATCTTTTTTCATGGATTACCTCTTTTCTCCAAGCGCCCTGTAGGCCGCAAATTTATTTATCAACGGAGTAGCCATATTCATTAAAAGGATTGTGTACGATACCGCCATCTGATAATTTCCGTACCGGAACAAAACCAAATGCAGTCCCGCCATTACGCCGAATATAATGCGTCTTTTCGCGGTAAGCGGGCTTGTGGTGTAATCGGTTGCCATGAATATCGCGCCCAAGAGCAGACTGCCGGAAAAAACCTGAAACACCGGATCATTGCCGGTTATCGCCGCCACCACGAAAACAGTGCCGATGAATGTTACCGGAATGTGCCATGTTATTACCCGGCGGATCAAAAGATATACGCCGCCAGCCACAAGCGCAAGCCCGTGCCCATCGCCCAAAAAGTTGCTCTGCCGGCCTATCAGCAGCTCCAAATCCAGTTCCCCGGAAAAGGGCATATACCACGTCGTTGCCATTGCCGCGGGAAACGCGACAAGGAGTACGACACGGGCCGTTACCGCAGGGTTGGCGAAATTTTTGCCAATGCCGCCGAAAAGCTGTTTTACAAAGACGATTGCCACAAAACTCCCAAAGACAGCGAGTACGGGGTGAATCTCTTCGGGCAGACAAAGGGCAAGCAGTAATCCTGTTACCACCGCCGACAAATCTTTTACGGTGTTTTTCCGCTTTACCAACTTTTGAAAAGCCCATTCGAAAAAAACGCACGAGGCAACACAAATGCCTATAAGAAGCGCAGGTTCAGGCAGAAACTGGAAGTACTCAAAAAAAGGAATATCAAAATCGTAAATCGATAGTATGATAACAGGGCTAAGCGCGATTATCACGTCAAGCATAATGCGGTTTGCCGCCGCACTGTCCTGTATGTGAGGCGCAAAGGATACTGTCATGTTGCCTTGCTTCATTACTTCGCCTCCTCTTTCCTTAGTATATTTTTTGCCAGCGTCATAACTTGGGCAAGCGGGCGCTTTGACGGACACACATACCCGCAGCAACTGCATTCAACGCACATATTCGCCTTAAACTTCCGCAAGAGTTCGGGCCTTTTAAGGTCAAACGCATATTCAATATTGGGCGGTATCAGGCGCATGGGACACGTCTTTACGCAGCGTCCGCATTTTATGCAGGCCGACGCGGCGGGGGTCTCGGCGCTTTTTCCCGAAAAGGCAAGCGCGGCGCTCGTATATTTCCCAATGGGAACATCCGTGTTCGGAACCGCCAGCCCCGTAATTGGGCCGCCAAGGACAATTTTTTTCACGTCATCTTTCAGCCCGCCGCAGTAATCAAACAGCTCACGAACCGGCGTTCCAACCGGCGCGATGACGTTTTTGGGCTGTTTAACCGCCGGGCCAGCTACCGTTACGCATTTGGAAACAAGGGGCGTGCCTTTTTTTATGTATTTGGCGATAACCGCAACAGTCGCGCAATTGATAACAACGCACCCGACATCGGAAAACTCCCCGCCTTCCGGCACAATCCGCCCTGCGACATTGTACGCAAGCACGTTTTGCCCCTGCGGATACCGGGGCGCAAGTGTACGAAGTTCCACGCCATCTGTACCAGCGCAGAACCCCTGCATTATTTTTATGGCTTCCGGCTTGTTGTTTTCTATACAAATGAAAACATGTTTGGGCGCGAGATACTGCTTTAGAAGTTTAACGCCTTCCCACACGTATTCGGCATCGTCCAGCATTGTCCGGGTGTACGAAGTGATGTACGGCTGGCTCTCCAGGCAATTGACCAGAATATAATCAAGCTTGCCTCGGCCGGCAAGGGTAAGCTTGTGCGCTGTCGGATACCCCGCCCCGCCAAGCCCCACGACGCCTGAGTTTTTGACGGCCTCTAGAAATTCCGCCAGATTTGTAACGGTTGGGGGGGCAATGCCTTCCCAAAGCGTCTGGTTGCCGTCCGAAGCGATTGTTACCGTAACGGCTTTTTCCCCGGTAAGGCCGTCAATATGCTCGATGCTTTTAATTGTGCCGGACACGCTGGCATGAACAGGCGACGAAACATCCCCTGCGGCCTCGCCAATTACCTGCCCGACTTTTACCGTATCGCCGACATTGACGACAGGGTTCGCCGGAATGCCGGAATGCATGGACATAGGCAACCTTACTTCCTGCGGAACCGGCAGCGTTTCCGGCGCGAATCCTATTGTGCTGTTCAGGCGTGGTATTGACACACCGCCAAACTTTCTCATTGGTTATAAACCCCCTATTATGCCCGCTGTGTAAGTTGATGAGTGATATTATCAGAAATATGGCAGGCTGTCAAGCCGCGCGCGGCGGTATGTCAACGGCTGGCATCCATCTTGTTGGCGCGAAAGGTTCGTGGTTAAACCCTTTAAATGTGATTTTCGTACCCTTTCGCCGGCCATTTTCCTTGAAAATTCCCCGGGGGTGAACTATCCTTGATGTAACATCGATGTAAAAACAGCGTAGGAGAAGAGCACCATGAGAAACTACATCAAAAAAACTGCGTTACTATTCGTTCTAGCCGCCCCCCTGATTTTTGCCTTACACTTCACGGGCTGCGATAGCTTTTTTACCAGCAGCTTCGCAAGCGCCCGGGATTACGACGCCCGGCATATCAACGTAACCGTAAACAATCTGGATAGATGGCTTGACCGCACTGTGGGGAACCTTGAACTTGCAAGGCAAGTCAACGTGGCTATCATCAACAGGTTAAGCGACTCGTCCCTAAGCCCGCAAGACAGGGCGAAGTTCCAGAGGGCCGGGGTGCAGATTGCGGTAGAGTCCTCGAACCTTGGGGTAATACTTCTGAGCAATGCCCTTGGAGCCATAACAGACATGGCGGACGGCTTGTCAGGCGATCAGCTAGAGGAAAGGTTGAGGGAAATCCTTGGTGGCATACAGGGTGAATTCAACGCGTCGGGCGGAAGCGATGCCGCTAAAAGCATTTCCGCGATTGTTTCTGGCGATATTGTCAACGATAACGGCGTACCTACATTCCCTCCGGGCTCTTTCGCGCACGACACAAGCCCCTCCGAGGCGGCAAAGGCCATTATTGTGCTGGCGCTGGCGGAAATGGGAGCCGGCGGCATAGACGCGGAGAGCTTCAACGACTTTGACGAGCTGGCGGCTATTGGCCTTTCGTTAAATGAAAGTGGCGACAGAATTGCCGTTGATGCCGGGGCAAGCGACACAGCCCATGTTCTGGCGGCTTACATTAACCTTATTGCCAGTGACACCTCCGGAAATTTCGAAGACAATTTTCTTACCAATGCCATAAGGGACGCTTTTTTCGGCACAACATAACGCCGGATTACCATCACTAACAAGGAAAACCTCATGAAAAAGAAAACCTCGTTTACTATATTTTGCATGGCGCTATTTACAGCGCTTACAGCCGCCCCGGTGTCCGCCGAAAGGATACCCATGCCGTCCATTACCGTGCCAACCGCGGCCTCTAGCGGTTTTGGAGGGCCCCATGTGGCCTTCACGGACAACGTATTTTCCCTGCTGGTAAACCCCGCGGCAATGATGCATGTTCAACAGCGGAGCTTTTTTGCCCTGTCGGCATCGCTTTTAAACCCGCAGACCACCTTTAGTATCGCCAGCGGCGTCAGGGATGCGCTCCGTGACGCCAGTTCCGCCAGCATTCTGGATGTGGTAGATGTCCTAAGCGAGCAAAACGGAAGAATCGCCCTAGGTCTTGAACTCCGCGAGATTCCCCTTTCCATCGCGTGGGTGGCTAACGGTTTTGGCTTTGGCCTGTGGAACCGCAGCTTTGTACAGGTCGAAGTTATCGGGGACTACCACAGAGCTACTGTTTACAGCGACATCATGCTTCCGGTGGGGTTCGCCTTTAGCGTCCTTGACTGGGGCTGGGGCCAGCACACGCTAGACGCGGGGTTTACCGTAAAACCGTTTGCCCGGTTCATGGTTCGGGAAAGGGGGTTTATCACAGACATGCTGGACAATAGCGATATGGAATTCGTTGCCCCGGTCATTTTGGGCGGCGGCCTTGACGCGGGCCTTTTGTACCGCTGGGCCGGGGGGCTGCAGGCGGGGCTTACGTTTACCGACATTTTTTCCCGCGCGACGGTGGCGGCGAACCTTGCTGATACGGACGATTCCAGCCGCTACTATGTTCCCTTTGCGGTAAATGCCGGAGTTTCCTACTGTTTTGAAATGTTTGGGTTTGCCAGAATTACCCTTGCGGCCAACTGGAGGGACATTGGCAATGTCTTTAACCAGAACGATTACCTTAACAACCGGAACTATCTTCTGGATTTTGGGGCCGGAATGCAGCTTTCCCTGTTTGATATGCTGTTTTTCCGCATGGGCATGAACGAGATGCTCCCCGCTGTCGGCTTTGGCTTTACTTTTGGCGCGTTGAACATTGACTTGGCCTACTACGGCAGGGAACTTGGCTACGAGCCCGGACAGCTTTCGGCAGCGGCGGTAGACCTAAGCATCACTATCCGGCCCGGCGCACGGAAAAGGAGCTGGGCTTGGACGGAGGGTTCTATCTTTGTTGGCCCCTGACGGTTGCCCCCGCCGCGCGTGAGCATTTCCGCCAAAAGCCCCGGCAGGGGAGGATATACGGTTTAAGAAGCCGCCTAGGGAACCCGCTCCGGAGCCACGGTCTCCTACGCTAAAGAGCCTAGGCAAATGGCTTCTTAAACCGTATATCCTCCCCTGCCGGGCATTGTACTGATGCTCACGCGCGGCGGGGGCATTGCTGGTGGGAAGAAAGCGGGGCCGCCCGCAATAACGGACAGCCCCCATCCGGCTAAGCCCCCTGAGGGTGAGGATATGGGCTTTCAAAGCCAATGGCCCAGGCTCTTTAGCGTAGGAGACCGAGGCTCCGTAGCGGGTTCTCTGGGCGGCTTTGAA
>WQUW01000030.1 GCA_009781915.1 Treponema sp.
CGAAAGGCGGTAGTTGCGCGGCGGGAAGCGCTTTTTTTGGGCAAATTTTTTTAGGTAAAACGATCAGGTGAGTCTTATGAGAGAGAGAGAGAGAGAGAGAGAGAGAGAGAGAGAGCAAAAACCGTGCCAAGTTTGCCTAATTCGGGGAATTTTTCGTAAAAAAAGCGCAAAAATGCTCTTTGTCTCAACCTCATACTGGAATACTAGCACGGGCAGCAGCACAGTGTCAAGCGGGCAACACGCATTTTCTGAATAAATCCCCTACTTCGCACAGCCTTCCCGGCTCCGCCGGGAAGGCCCCCGCAATGCCCCCGCCGCGCGTGAGCCAGCGGTACAATGCCCGGCAGGGGAGGATATACGGTTTAAGAAGCCATTTGCATGGACTCTCCGCGAAGGAGACCGTGGCTCCGTAGCGGGTTCCCCATGCGGGATTCTTAAACCGTATATCCTCCCATGCCGGGGCTTTTGGCGGAAATGCATGGCTCACGCGCGGCGGGGGGGCAAAACTTAAGTTTTTTCTCTTGTTTTTTTCTCTTTTTAGTGCTAAAGTGATGGTAAATCTTCAATATAAATGAGAGGTAAGCAATGGCTGAAAAAAACATGGTTATGATTGACGGTAACAGCGCGGCGGCTCACGTAGCCCATGCGCTGAGTGAGGTGATCGCGATTTATCCGATTACCCCCTCCAGCCCAATGGGGGAACTCTCTGACGAGTTTTCCGCGCAGGGCAGAAGGAACATATGGGGCGCGATCCCCATTGTTACGGAATTGCAGTCCGAAGCGGGGGCGGCAGGCACGGTTCACGGGGCGCTGACTGCTGGAGCGTTAAGTACCACGTTCACCGCCTCTCAGGGCCTTTTGCTCAAGATTCCCAATATGTACAAAATAGCCGGGGAACTTACCCCTTCAGTGTTTCATATCTCGGCTCGTGCCTTGGCTACCAGCTCCCTGTCAATCTTCGGGGATCATCAGGATGTAATGGCGTGCCGTCAGACAGGTTTTGCGATGCTGGCCTCTAACAGCGTTCAGGAAGTAATGGACTTGGCGATTGTTGCCCATAGCTCAACTCTTAGATCACGGGTTCCCTTCCTCCATTTCTTTGACGGGTTTAGAACCAGCCACGAAATGCAAAAAGTGGAAGAAGTTTCCTACGACATAATGCGCCAGATGGTCGATGATGATCTGGTTATGGCTCACCGCCAGCGGGGACTTTCCCCCGAAAACCCCCATATCCGGGGCACTGCCCAGAATCCGGACACCTATTTTCAGGGCCGGGAAGGGGTTAACCCTTACTACCTTAAAGTCCCCGGAATTGTTCAGGCGGAAATGGACAAATACGCCAAACTTACCGGACGGGCCTATCACATATTTGACTATGTTGGCGCTGCGGATGCGGAAAAGGTTATTATCATCATGGGTTCCGGGGCGGATACCTGCCACGAGGTTGTGGAATACCTCCAGTCCAGCGGAGAAAAGGTGGGCGTGCTGAAAGTACGGCTTTTCCGGCCCTTCGATGCGGAGCTTTTTGTAAAGGCCCTGCCCGCCACCGTAAAAGGCATTGCCGTTCTTGACCGCACAAAAGACCCCGGCGCTCTGGGCGAGCCCCTTTACGAAGATGTGCGCACCGCCATTGCGGAAATGCAGGATGCCGGCAAAACGCCGTTCTCCGGCAAGCCCCTGATAGTGGGCGGACGGTACGGGCTGGGTTCCAAGGAATTCAATCCCGCTATGGTCAAGGCCGTCTTTGATAACCTTTCCGGCAAAAAAATCCACGGCTTTGTGGTGGGCATTAAGGATGACGTACTGGGCAAGAGCCTTGACTACGATCCGGAATTTGTCATTAAAGAAGAAGGCATGAACGAGGCCATGTTCTACGGCCTTGGCGCTGACGGCACTGTCGGAGCCAACAAAAACTCCATCAAAATTATCGGGGATGCCAAACCGGAACTTTCCGTTCAGGCGTACTTCTCTTACGACTCCAAAAAGTCCGGGGGCTTTACCGTTTCCCATCTGCGTTTCGGCAAAAAGACCATCCGCCGCCCCTACCTTATTACCAGAGCGGATTTTCTGGCCTGCCATAAATTTTCCTACATGGAAATCTATGACCTTCTTTCTTACGTCAAGGAAGGCGGGACATTCCTTCTTAACAGCCCCTTTGGTGTTAATGATGTGTGGAAGGAGCTTCCCATAGAGGCGCAGAAGCGGATTATCGAGAAAAAGCTCAAATTCTATATCATCAACGCCGCAGAGATTGCCCGGCAAACCGGCATGGGAACCCGGATCAACACGGTCATGCAGGCTGCCTACTTCAAGATTTCCGGGGTGCTTCCCGAAGCCGAAGCGGTTACGCTTATGAAGGAACACGTGGAACACACCTACGGCAGAAAGGGCGACAATGTTGTTCAGGCTAACTTCAACACGATTGATAAGGCCATTGGAGCGGTCGAGGAAGTCAAGTATCCCGCCGCCGCTGACGGAAACCACAACATGAGGCCGGTTTTTGCCACTGCCAAAGATTCTTGGATACGGGAAGTGCTTGGCGCGATTTCCGTTCAGGAAGGCAACAAGCTTGCGGTAAGCAAGATTCCCGATGATGGTACGTTCCCCACCGCAACCAGCCAGTACGAAAAGCGTTCTGTGGCGGAGCAGGTTCCCGTATGGAACCCCGATGCCTGTATTCAGTGCGGCAACTGTGTGGCGGTTTGTCCCCATGCCTGTATGCGTATGAAGCACTTGACTGACGCTCAGGCTGCCGCCGCTCCCGCAGGGTTCAGGGTTGCGGACATTAAGCCCAAAGCGGTGGAAGGGAAAAAGACCTGCCTTGTAATCGGGGCGGAGGACTGCTACGGATGCGGGCTTTGCTTTAATGTCTGCCCCATGTCGCAGGATGCCTCCAAGCCGCACTCTCTTGTCTGGAAGTCTTACGCCGATAACCCGGCCTTCCATGCGGAGCAGATAAAGGTTTGGGACTATTTCCTTTCCCTGCCGGAAGTTCCGGATTCGGAGCTTAACTTGGCTACGGTCAAAGGCTTGGCTTACAAGCGGCCCCTCTTTGAGTTTTCCGGCGCGTGCGGCGGCTGTGGCGAAACCCCTTATATCAAGATTATTTCACAGCTCTACGGGGATCGCATGGTTATCGGCAACGCCACCGGTTGTTCTTCCATCTACGGCGGGAACCTGCCCACCACTCCCTATTGCAAGAGAGAGGACGGAAGGGGCCCTGTGTGGTCTAACAGCCTTTTTGAAGACACTGCCGAATTTTCCTTAGGGATGAGGCTTACAAGCGATGTGCTTGCGGGACACGCGCGGGAAATGGCGGCTAAAGCCAAATCCGAGGGCATTGCCGCCGGCATTATCGACAAGCTTCTGGCGAACGAGCAGAAGGACGATGCCGCCATCGAAGCCCAGCGCAAAAATGTGGACGAGCTTAAGGCGGCGCTCAAAGGCGATTCCAAGCCCACCGCGAAGCTGCTTCTTTCGCTGGCTGACCATTTTGTCAAGCGCTCGGTATGGGCGTTTGGCGGCGATGGCTGGGCATACGACATCGGCTTCGGCGGGCTGGATCATGTTATCGCGGCAAACAAGAACGTAAACCTTCTTGTCATGGATACCGAGGTGTACTCCAACACCGGCGGGCAGATGTCCAAAGCAACACCTGTGGGGGCCATTGCCAAGTTTGCCTACGCGGGCAGGGATGTCGTGAAAAAAGACCTTGGGGCCATTGCGATGAGCTACGGTTATGTGTACGTGGCAAGGATTGCGATGGGGGCCAACATGGCTCAGACCATCAAGGCTATACGGGAAGCGGAATCGTATGACGGGCCCTCTTTGATCATTGCCTACTGCCACTGTATCGCCCACGGCATCGACATGAGCAAGGGGCTGGAGCAGCAGAAGGCGGCGGTTACGTCCGGCATTTGGCCCATCTACCGCTACGACCCAAGGCTCAAGGCTCAGGGCAAAAACCCCTTCCAGCTTGACTGTAAGGATCCCACGACAAGCGTTGAGGATTATATGTACAAGGAAGTGCGGTTTAAGAGTCTTAAAACGGCTGACCCCGCCCGTGCCGATACCCTGCTTGCTATGTCCAAGGCCCAAACGGAAAGGGTATGGAAGGAGTACAAGTATCTGTCTGAAAGGCCGTTCTAGGAAGAAACGGCGCAGGTAAATGTGCGAGCCCGGGGCGCGAAAAGCGCTCCGGGCTTTTTTTGGCGGCAGCTACAGTAGCGCTAACTGTGTGTTAAGTGAAATATTTTTGTAAAATATTGATTTGACATTATTCATTAATAAAAGTATAATTCAAAGAAGGATACCATTATGGCAAAAGCCAAAAAAGCGGAATTTTGTAATTGGTTTAATCCAATTTTAGTTGCATTAAAAGAATTAGGCGGTTCAGGTCGTCCAAAAGAGGTAATAGAAAGAGTTGCTAAAAATGAAAAAGTTTCTGATCATAAAAGGGAAGAAACTTTAAAAAATGGAACACTTAAATTTGATAACCAAGTAGCGTGGGCAAGGCAATATTTGGTATATGCGGGGTTATTGGATAATTCTATTAAAGGAGTATGGACATTAACTCCTTTAGGGAAAAAAACAGAATTAACATTAGATGAAGCCCATAAAATATTTTTGAAAAGGGTGGAAATATATCAGAAATCAAAAAGAATCGAAAATAAAAAAGAAACAAAAGAAGAGTTAGAAAAAATAATTGATAATCCTGTATATAATGAAAATACGGATTTATTGGATATTTTAAAATCAATTTCATGGGTAGGTTTCGAACATTTATGTAAAAGATTATTACGAGAGCATGGCTTTGAGAATCTAGAAGTAACGCAACGTTCAAGAGATGAAGGAATTGACGGCTCTGGAACTTTAGAAACAAATCCCTTTATTAAAACAAAAATAATATTTCAATGTAAAAGATATAAAGGTACAGTTTCTCGTGAAAAGGTTGGTGATTTTAGAAATGCTGTTATGGGAAGGGCTGAAAAAGGGATTATGATTACAACCGGAACATTTTCTGAAGATGCAAAAAGAGAAGCAAGAAGAGATGGTGTAATTCCAATAGAGTTAATTGATGGCATAAAATTGGTAGAATTATTTGAACAGGTGGAATTAGGTTTAAAACAAAAAGTAATTTATGAAGTTGATTACAAATTTTTTGAAGAATACTATGAAATGGAATAAGATCAAATGCGTCGCAGGCTGTCAAAACGTTTTCCTTTATTTGTTTTTTTCACACGCTTCAAAATAATATCGCTCTCTCTTCTGTTTGCTGGAAAGCAATCTACTCCAGTAATAATGCCATTTTCTGTGTCTACGGTCATTTCTGCTAAATATCCAAGGCCTTTTTTAATATCATGGTGGATATAGCCGCATTCTTTGTCAATAGCGCTTTATTTTATTACTTTGTCAACAAGTCCAAAACCTGACAGGTTTGAAAAATGCTAGAAGAAGAAATATAAATATTATTTTTTCAACTCTTTCAATGCTTCATTTATTTCTTTTTGACCTTGTTCGATAAGTGCAATTAATTCTTCGGGTGTTCGTGTATCTTCTTCAATTTTGCGATTGGGATTAACTGCTTTTAAATCAAAATTATTTTTTTCTATTGTATCACGATCAACAGTCCAACTTCGATAGCTGTTAGATTTTTTGGGTAAATATTTGAAAAAATCATCAAAGCTGTCAATTGTAAATGGTAATCGTTTGCCGACTTTAATACCAGATAAATCATAATACCAGATATTTTTTGTTTTACTGCCTTTTTCAAAAAACAAAATATTTGCTTTAACGCCTGCACCCGCAGAAGAAAACACACCATGAGGTAATGACACAATGCAATAAACATTACATTCATCAATTAATTTTCTTTTTGTTTGAACAAACGCATTTTCATTTGAACGAAACAAAACACCTTCATCAATTACAATTCCACATCGGCCTTTATCTTTTAAACTATCAATAACGTGTTGTAAAAATAATATCTGTGTTGCGCCTGTTTTATAAGCAAAGTTTGTTTGCGCTTCTTTTCCTTCTTTACCTCCAAACGGAGGATTGGTTAGAATTACATCGTATTTGTTTGATAAACTTGTAAACAAGCCGCCAAATATTTCATTGCCTGTTAATGTATTGCCATGCCAAATTGCAGGTTGCTCAATACCATGTAAAATCATATTTGCTAATGTAATTGGGTAGATTAGATTTTCTTTTTCACGACCAAATATTGTATCATGTTTTAATGTATGCAAACTATTAGAATTGTTTTTTGCACTGTCTAACATATGAAGATATGATTGAACTAAAAAACCACCTGTACCGCAACATGGGTCATAAACAGTTTCACCAACTGTTGGATTGATAGTTTTTACCATTGCACGAATAACTTCACGAGGTGTAAAAAATTGACCTCCGTCATTTCCTTTTTCACCCATTTTTAATAATAAACCTTCGTATATTTGAGACAATGTAAATATGTGCGTATCGTCAACACTGTCATTTGTTATCTCATCAATTTTATCACAAACATCTAAAAAGTTTTTTTCTGTATCAATACGAACACGATCAACGCCTGACATTATTTCGCTAATAACTTTTTGGCGTGGCGTAGCATCAGGTAAATTACGCAATGATTTAAGATGTGGTATCAATTTTGTATTGATAAAATCAAAATAAGAACCTATTGTACCTTCAATCAATTTATTACGATGTTTTCCGTTTTTGTTACCCCAATCACCCCAACGATACGGAGATTTCAAAGATGGATTAAAATTAATTCCTAAAACCTTAGCTTCATTTATTTCATTCAATTCATTTGCATCAAGAATACGCAAAAATAACAGCCATGTTAATTCAGGAACGTATTGCATAGCACCTGCACAATTTGACCTACGCATTATATCACAAATAGATTTTATTTCTGAATTTAGAGATTGTTGAGAAACAAATGTCTTAACTTCTTTTTTCTTTTTGATTGCCACTTTAATACTCTCCGTTGAATACATTTCGTAAAATTGATGATGATAATGTATTTATGTAATCTAATTGATTCAGGCATGCCATCTTTGATTTTTCAACAGCATTTAATTTTGTTTCAATTATTTTAACCAATCGTTCTTGTTCATTTAATGGTGGAATTAAAACATCAATTTTATATACATCATCACGATTTAGTCCAGGGATTGCAGTCGATTTATTAAGTCTATTCAATTTTAAAAAATCAAGTAACCAATAAAGATATTTAATATTTATATTTGTTTTTATTTTAATGTGATAAGCAGTATCTATAATCCAACAAGGTTCATTTGAATAATGAACTTCCCCTATTGAACCTTTTCTGCCAATAATTATTGTCGGTTCATTGGTCATTGATTTATTATGTGTTCCTATTTGTCCATTTGACCCATATACAGGTATACAACCATTAATTCGTACATTTTGAGGAAGTGAATTTCCGTATAAAAGTTCACATATTTCCCCTAATTTATTTCGATCCCAATCAGATAATTTTTTTGTTTTTTTATCTATCATGCTGCAAACAACCTTAATTTTGCTTCATCAAGTAATTTTTTTGCATCGCCACCTTTGCTCAATGCTTTTATCCCACCTGCTTTGATTACAGAATGAACCTTGAACAATTGATCGTTTTCAATACTATCAGTTCCTTGAAATGCGAATTGATCAACAATTGCGATAATTACATCTTTTGTTTCTTGTGGTAATGATGATAACCAATTGCGTTGTTTATGTTGAAAATCAAATATTCTTTCATTGCGTTTCATTGCCGTTTTATCGTATGCAATGTTAATTATAATATCGTACAAATCATAATCGTTTAATGCTTCAACTTGACGTATTGTTTCAACAGAATAACCGCCTCGAATTAAATCATCTAACATTTGTTGGCGTTCAATTGGGTTTATCCATTTTTTTAAGAAATCATCGAATGATGATATATTAGATACAATTTTACTTGCTAATCCTTTTTTGTATTCATCAACACTAACACGCTTAATATTTCCATCAACTTCGGTAATTAAATATCGACCTTCGCTTGTAACTTCAACATCAATTCCATCAATTTGAATTATTCTTACATCTTCGCCTTCGCCATTACTACCTTCACTTTGACGTGGTGGTTTGGAAACGAATTTATTACCAAATAATCGTGTTGCATTTGTATAATCATAAATCGTAAACATCAATTTATTTTCAGCAAGTCTTGTACCACGACCAACCATTTGATGAAATGATATTGGAGATGTTACATATCTGAAAAAAACAATATTTCTAACAGCAGGAATATCGACGCCTGTTGATAGCAAATCAACGGTTGTTGCAATAAAATAATCTGTTTTAGAGCCTTTCATGTCTGCGATGTAATTACTTCCGCAGCTTTGTGCAGTACATTTAAATGCAAAATGAGCGCATGGTTTTTTATTATTGATTTTACACCAATTGTTATATAGATTATTCATTTCATTGGCAACACGTTCTGAATGAATGTCACGAACACAAAATATTATTGTTTTTTGTTCAACAGTTCCTTTTTTCAACATTCTGTCAAACAAATCTTTGCACATTACAGATATTCTATCAGGCAACATTAATTTTGATTCGTAATCAGTTCTTTTATAATATTCTTTCAATTCATTAATTGTAGTTATTGGTTGACCTGTAATCGCATCGTGTGGATTATGTTTCATTATTTCTTCAAGCGTAATTCCTGTATCATCAATATCAACATTGCTTTTTAAAATTTCACACGCTGCCAAATAACCATCTTCAACCGCTTGTAACATATCATATTCATAAACAGGTTCGCCAAAATATTTGATATTATCAGCAGTAATTTCATCATCCCTTTTTGTTTCATCAGTTTTTTCATTGACAATTAAATTTCGGGGCGTTGCAGTTAACCCAATTTGTATCGCTTTTTCATTACGTTTTAATATCAATGACCACTTACCCCATGCGCTTCTATGACATTCATCAATGATGATATGCGAAAAATAATTTTCAGGATAATTCTCTAACAGAAAACTTGAATCATCATCATTATCATCATCGTTTGCAATACCCAATGATTGATATGTTGCAATGATAACTTTGGCATTTTTCTGAGGATTGCGATTTTCAACAGCAGCAGCATTTGTACCGAACAAACTCATAAACGCATTATTTGCTTGTGTCCGTAATTCGTCTCTATCACAGATGAATAATGCCTTTTTCAATTGACCTGCTGTATCAATTCGTTTCAACAAATTAACGGCAATAAATGTTTTTCCTGCACCTGTTGCCAGTGATAACAATGCACGATTTTTACCTTGTGCGGTTTTTTCAAAAACAGCACGAATTGCAGCGTCTTGATAATATCGTCTTTGATTTTCGCCATTCGCATATTTGACAAGTAATGGTTTTGCATTTTCTGATTCAAGCAAAAATCCCATATATTTTTCATATCGTTGTTTTAGTTCATCAGGGGTGGGGAATTCGCTCATTGGTTTTGGTTTTGAAATCAAACCTGAAAATTTATCGTATTCCACAAATTGATGACCATTTGATGAAAAAATATAATTGACATTCAATCTATCACAATCGCCATCACGTTTGCCCTGTTCAAGTCCATGTCCTGCTGATTTATCTTCGGCTTTTGCTTCTAATAATGCAACGGCGTGTGGTTGAGTATCTTTTGAAACCAACAAACGCAATAGGTAATCAGTTCGCCCTTTTCGGCGAACTGCCTTGCCTTTGTCATTGATGAAAATACCACCTGTCGATTGTTCAACTTTTATGTGTTCACGAGTCCAACCTCGATGCAAAATTGCAGGGTCGATTAATTCAAATCGTGTTTGCGCCTCGTTTCTTGCCATCAAAGAACTACCATTTGATGATTGAAACAATCAAATTTTAGAGATATTGGAGATTGTCGATTGCTGAATAACAAGCCGCGCATACCTTATTGTATCAGATTTTTATTAATAATCAAAGTAGATTGCCTCTTTTTTATAAATTTTAACAAAAAACACGCTATCTATGGCTCTAAATATTGAGTATGCACTGGCCCTGAGCCTCTAGGCTAGCGCCTTTGACATTTTGCCCCATGTGTAGTCAAATACTCTTAGCATGGAAACCTCCCTGTACATCCACGTCCCCTTCTGCGCCGGGACCTGCGATTACTGCGATTTTTATTCAGTTCTCGTAACGCCGCAGGGCGCGCAGTCCGAAGACCCCCGCCTCCAGCGTTATATCGAAAAACTCCTCTCGCAAGCCGGCCGGCTTTTCGACACCTACAAACCAAGCCTCCTGCCCACGCTGTACATCGGCGGCGGAACCCCCTCTGTGTTGGGCCCCGCCGGAATACTCAGGCTTTTGCGGGGGCTTTCGCAGATAACCAGCCGCCATTGCCCGCCCCCCACGGAGGTTACCATCGAGGCCAACCCCGAATCGGCGGACGAAGCCTTTCTCGCCGCCGCCCGCGAAGGCGGGGCCACGAGGCTTTCGCTGGGCGTACAGTCGTTTCACGGCCCTTCCCGGCGGGCCGCAGGTCGTACCGGGGCTGGCGGGCCCCTGCTGCGCCGGAGGCTGGCCCTTGCCGGCGAATATTTCCCCGCCGCCTTTTCCGGCGATATAATGTCAGGCCTTCCCTTTCAAACCGAGCGCGTTCTCCTTGACGATATTGGCACCCTCCTTGGGTACAGCCCCGCCCACGTCTCCCTCTATGCCCTGACGCTTGAACCGCAAACCCCTCTGGCTCTGGCGGCCCGACCCTCCCTGCCCCACCCTGACGAAGCCGACCGCCTCTGGCTGCGCGGGCGGGACGCTCTGGAAACATCCGGCTACAGCCAGTACGAGGTTTCCAATTTTTGCCTGCCCGGTCAGGAATCCCGGCACAATATTCGCTACTGGCGCATACAGAACTGGCTAGCCTTGGGCCCCGGCTCCTCCGCGACCATTATTGGCGACACAGCCGCCGCCCGCGTCCAGGGTGCGCGGTATACCGTTCCCCCCGATGTGGATCGCTGGCTTACCGGGGAGCCGCCGGATACTCTTTTTGATGTTGAGGAGCTGGACACGCCGACCCTTGTTAAAGAGACATTTCTTATGGGCTTCCGGTACATCGAAGGCCCGGACGAAGCCCTGTTTCACCGCCGCTTTGGCCTGAGTATCGGGGACGTTATCCCCAAAACCCTAGCCGCATGGCGGGATCGCGGGCTTTTGCGGAAGGACAGGGCGGCCCTTACGAAAGATGGCCTGTTGTTTCTGGGCCCCTTCCTTATAGATGTCTTTCGGGAGCTGGACGACTCGCCCTTGTACCGCCGCTAAACCTGCCCCAAACGCCGCATCTCCGCCCTATCGGTCAAACAGCGCCTTCAGTTCCTCGTGGCTCATCCGGGCAAGCCACGATTCCCCCGACGTAACAGTCATATCAACAAGCTCCTGCTTGCTTGAAATCATGGCGTCTATCTTTTCCTCGAAGCTGTTTTTTGTGATAAAGCGGTGAACAAAAACAGTGCGCTTTTGGCCTATGCGAAAGGCCCGGTCGGTGGCTTGGTTTTCCACCGCCGGATTGTACCAAAGGTCGTAGTGTATTACCCGGCTTGCGGCAGTCAGGTTAAGCCCAAGGCCGCCCGCTTTTAGGCTTACAAGGAGGATCCGTGCCGCGGTATCGTTTTGAAACTGGTTTATGACGGCGGTGCGGGCCTTTTGGCTTAAAGCCCCGTGATACACAAGCGCCGCCTCGCCCAGTTCCTGTTTGATAATCCTCTCTAGGCAGTCGAGGGTTTCTACGTACTGGCTAAAGACAAGGGTCTTTTCCCGGTTCGCCAAAATCTCTCCCAGCAGGGTAACCAGTAACTGGGCCTTGCCTGAAATTCCGGAAATGGCAGGGCTTTCCTTGTCAAACACCCGTGGATGATCGCATATCTGTTTCAGGGATGTAAGCAGGGTAAGAATCAGCGAGGCCCGCTCTTTGGTATCGCTCTTTTCCGATTTCCGCAGCGACTCGGCGACAACGCTTTCGTATAACACGGCCTGTTCTTTTTCCAGCACGGCATATTCGTTGGCAACAATTTTTTCAGGCAAATCCCCGATAATATTTTTGTCGGTTTTTAGCCGCCGCAGAAGAAACGGGGACGTTATCTTCCGCAAAGATTCCGCCTGCTGGCGATTGCGCATAACTTCGATGGGAATGCGGTACTGCTTTCTGAAATCGGCGGCGTTACCAAGGTAGCCGGGCAGAATAAAATCGAACAGGGAGCGAAGATCTTCAAGGCGGTTTTCGACCGGAGTCCCCGAAAGCGCAAGGCGGTATTGGCATCGGAGCAGTTTGACCGTGCGGGCAATGCGGGTTTCCGCGTTTTTCATCAGATGGGCTTCATCCACAAGAAGCATGGAAAAAGCTACATCCTTGAGTTTCGCGGCGTCCCGAACCGCCGTCTGGTATGTGGTAAGAAACACATCATACTTCCTGTTAAGAATGCGGTTATACCCATGATAGCGGGATACCTGTAACGAAGGGGCGAAACGGGAAAACTCCTTTTCCCAATTGTTCAGTAGCGCAGCAGGCGCAACCACAAGACAGCCGTTGTCCAACAGCCCCTCTTCTTTGAGCCGTAACAACGCAGCGATGGACTGAATCGTTTTGCCCAGCCCCATGTCGTCCGCCAGAATACAGCCGAAGCCGGAAATCAAAAGAGAGCAAACCCAGTTGTAACCCCGCTTTTGATACGGGCGCAGTTCGGCGTTAAGCGCGATGGGAGCCGGGAAATCATGCTCGCGGAAAAGGTTGTCGATGGTTTGGCGGGCGTCAAACGCAAGAATGGTGTCGCCAGAAAAATACGACTTCAAAAAATCATTGAAATTGGGTGTTGAATCTTTTGCCCTTTTCAAAAGCCGGGCAAACGCTTCCGCATCCATTTTAACAAAGCCGTCTCTGAAGCGCACCAACGCCCGCTTTTCCTTAAGCAGTTTTTTAAATTCATCAAGAGTCATTACTTTGTCGCCGATTGCGACCTGCCATTCAAAATCCAACAGCGAATCCAAATTAAGGTAGCTCGTAAGGGACGATGATCCGCTGGAACTTCCTTTGAGTACCAGCCGTGGTTTTAATTCTTTAGCCAAGGCTTTGGGAAGGTTAACCGTCATGCCAAGACGGGTAAGGAGCGGGGCGGCGGAATCGAGAAACGCTATGAGCCGGACTTCTGAAAGCCGCACTGGCTGGCGGACGGTAAGGGCGCGAATCTCCGGCAGGTAGTTAGACAGAACAACAGGAGCCCGGAGTATTTCCAGATTCTTGCATTTTGAAAGGGGTATCTTTTTTGTCCCGTCCTTGGCTTCAATGTGTACTTCCATCGAAAGGGCAAAAGACAAGTCCTCATCGCTGCGCTTCGCGTCCTTTATTGAAAGATCGTAACGGTAAGCGGTGAAATTGATGTGCAGTACGGAAAGCCACCGGTCTATGGCCGCGGGCAGGCTGTGCCGGGCCGGGGAAGAAACGTCAATCTCTTCGTTGTAAAAAAACAGAGCCAGCAATTCCCGGTATTCGTCCCCTCCTTTCCCTTGCCTGCTGAAACTGCCGCCAAAGACAAGGGCCCGCCGGTACACCCACTCGTTCAAAAGCGCAGAGGCGATAAGGTCAACCATGCTCCGCCCGCTTACGGTTTTTTTGCCGGCGAACATACAGCTTTCACGGGCGGCAATAGCCGCGAGCATGGCGGAAACCGGCGGCAGGGTTTCAAAGGGCCGCCAGATAATTTGAAGCGTGTTTTCCGCGGCAAGCGCATACGGAATGTACGCGCCCGAAGAACACACCAGATTAAGAAACTTAAAAAGGTAAAACAGAAAGCTGTACGATGCCGTTCCGTCCTCGGATGAAAAATACACAAAGTATTCAAAGGCGTCATAGGGGGTAAACCGCCGTGTGTTGCCGTTTATGTCTTTCATGTCCAGAAACACTGTGGCTCCCGGCCCCGGATTGGGGCAAACAAGCGTCCAGACTGAACGGGAGAACTGATGCTCCATTGCGGAATTTATTTCAGCCTCTGCCGGTTCCCAGATTTCGTAATGGGCGCAGCGGTGATAGAACTCCGCCATGACCACGGTAAAATCCTTCGCGCAAAACGGCGGATCGGCGGGAAGCAGGGAGGTAATAAGTTCGGCGCAATGGGGAATCTCTTCGATAAGGGGCTGCTCGCTGGAAGGCGGTTCCCGCGCCGGCGCGGCGTACGTTATTGTAAAAGGCGGGGCAATGCTGTGTACCGCCGCCTCCCCAAACCTGTCCGCCAAATCCATGCCCCGCAGCCGGAAAAGCACGTGCGGGTCAGAGTCTATTTCCCTTGCGATAATGTAGTACAGGGCGGCCATGTGCTTACAGGGGTCGCCTTCGTCCGGGCAGGAGCAGAACCGCTTCATTTCACGCCAGCGCCGGGGAACAAGGTCAATGCCTTTTTTTTGCAGCTTTTTCAAAAACGTTTCCGGCAGTTCACCTGAGGCAATGCAGGCCAAGAGGGGCGGGTCGTCTTCGATCATTTGGTAGACTTGCTCGGCTTCCCGCAGCGGAGGAAAGCTTATCTCCACCCGGTAAAAGGGGCGGTACTTGCCCTTAACTTTGGCAAGCGCGCGGCCTGAGTCGAGCGCCAGAGAAAGTACTCTGTTGGTGTTTGCGTACGTCCTGCCCCGGTCAAGCCGGGCTCCCATTTGGTAGCTGTCCAGCACGTCGATAAACCACGAGCCCCAGAGGGTAACGCCGTAACGGTTCTTCACTTTACAGGTATACTACAAAACCGGAGAGATTTGAAGTTCCATATGTTCCCAATGGGCTTGTCCAACCAGCAGCCCCCCTCACAACTCAACCCGAAAAACAGGGCGGCGCTTTTTTTGTTTCTCAAAAGAATCAATGCCAAAGTTAAACTGGCGCTCCACTTTCAGGGAAGTAGGCGGCCCCTGAGCGGGCAAAACCGTATAGTCTCCGGGCAGGGAGAAAATCTTGCTGCGCAGGGCGTTTACCTGAGCCGCCGCCGCATAGGAACTGACAGTGTTTCCAATAAGCCCCGCGCCCAATGTGTCTCCCGTAAAAAGAAGCCGGTTAATTTTAAAAACCGCCGAATCCGCCGAGTGTCCGGGGATCAAAATCACCTCTATCCTGAACGGGCCGATGCTGACAATGTCTCCGTCCCGTACCAGCGTGGTGCGATGCCCCTTTATCGCCGGAGCTGTTGCGTACACTTCAGTGTCGTAAATCCGCATAATGGTCGCAAGCCCCTTAACGTTGGGAGGGTGGTCGTGGGTTATGAATACCCCCGCAAGCGTATAATCGTTGTCCTCGATAAGATTAAGAATGGTCGAATCCATTTCCCCCGGATCGATTATTATCGCTTTTCTGTGCGCCGTCCCTTGATCTGCCGCTTCTGGAAGCGCCGTTTCCTCTTCGGGAAAATCCGTCCCCGCTATGTAGCAGTTGCTGAAAACCGGACGGCAGTAATGGCAATACAGTCTCACCCGGCACTCTCCATTTCAAAGATCGCCTCGGCAGTATTGGAATACTTGAAAGAAATTTCTTCCCGGCGGGTCTTCACAAAATTGGCGCGCTTCAGGTTACTGTCGATAAAATTCGTGCGGGCAATGTTGGCATCAATAAAGCGGCTGTTGTAAAGGTTTGTCTTGTTAAACGTGGAATCCGTAATAAGCGTCCCGCCAAAATTGATGTGCAGCAGCTCGGAGCCTTCGAAGGTGCATTCCCGGATGGTTGCGCCGGCAAAAGACAAAAACTGTAAATCCCCGTTTGAAAAATCGCAGAAGGAAAGCGTGGTAAAATCAAAAAAATTCAGGCGCATAACGGCTCCGGTAAACAGGCACATGGAAAAGGTAGCCCCGGAAAAATTGCAGCCGTCATACTGCCTGCGGGAAAAATCCACCCCCTCGAAATGCAGACCCGCTGCGGAAATATCCCGTACCAGTTCCCGCCCGGCAATGTATTCAAGCAGCCTTTGAATGTCGGCTGCCGGATTCGCGGAGTGGATAGCGCAGAGGGTAGAGCCGGTAATGGCCGGGCGTCCGCAGCCTGCGGCGCAGAAATTCACCGTGAACATGGAGCAAGTATACCCGTTTTTTTTCATATTGAGTAGTACGGACAGTTAATGATACAATGCCGTATGTGCTGGCACTGCGGCTCACCCATTACAGATAGGGAACCCTTGGGCAGGTCTCTGACTTGTCTTAACTGCGGAAAAGATCTCCGCTCATGCAAAAACTGCCGCCATTACCGCCCCTCCGGCTGTGCGGAAAGCGCCGCGGAGCGCGGCGGCGAAAGGCCCTCCGACCCGGACAGGGCCAATTTCTGCGGCTGGTTTTCCCTGAACCCCAGGCGTACCGGAGCCACGGAAGGCGGGAAAAAATCCAAAGAGGCCGCCGCCTCCGCGAAATCGGCCTTTGACGATTTGTTCAAACAGCCGTGACAGGATTGGTGATCCGGGGCTCCCGGAATCTTTTTACCGTCCGCACCGCCGCTGGCGAAGTGGAGTGCCGCATCAAGGGGAAAATACTCAAAAGCGTGGAAGGCTATTACAACCCCATCGCCCCAGGAGACATGGTAACCGTGGAAGGCGGCCTTATACTGGGCCTTGAAAAAAGGCGGAATGTCTTTGCCCGCTTTAACCAGAAAGGCCAAGCTCCGCAGCTTCTTGCGGCTAACGTTGACCTTGTTCTGTGCGTTACCAGTTTCGCTTCCCCTCCTTTCAGACATCGCTTTCTGGACAGGGCGCTTGTGCAGGCCGCCGCGGCGGACATCCCTGCCGCGATACTCTGCAACAAGAGCGACCTTGCTGCAAGGGACAGCCCCGCTGATCCTGACTCGGACTGGGCCGATGTCGAAGAACGGCTGTCGGATTTCCAGCGCATAGGCTATCCCGTGCTTCGGGTATCGACCGTAACCGGAGAAGGAGTGGACGAGCTAAAGCGCCTTGCGGCGGGGAAGTTCTCTGTGCTTGTAGGGCAGTCGGGCGTGGGCAAATCAAGCATTGTAAAAACCCTGATACCGGCCTTGGAAATACGAATCGGCTCCATCAACGAAAAGTTTAACCGGGGAAACCACACCACGACCCAAGCCGTTCTGCTGGATGTCCCCGGCTCTGGCGCGCGGATCATCGACACGCCGGGGATACGGCGCTTTGCCCTTGCCGGGATTCCGCCGGAGGACGTTATTTTGCATATGCGCGAGTTCGCCCCGCTTGCCGGAACGTGCAGTTACGGCCTTTCCTGTTTCCACCAGACAGAGCCGGGCTGTAAAATCATGGAAGCCGTTCACGCGGGGGTAATCCACGAAGACCGGTACGAAAGCTACCTGCGTATACGGGACGACCTTTCCGGCAAGCGGGCATACCCCGACAACGATTAGCCATGAACAAGAAAACACTGGAAATTCTGGAATTTGACGCCATCCGCTCTTCCGTTGCCGCCCTGTCCCTAAGCGAGGAAGCCGCCGCCATCATCCTTGGCGAACAGCCCCGGCTGGACAGCGAAGAAGCGGAGGAACTTAAAACCCTTGTCGAAGCGGCCCATAAACGGCTTGTCTCAGGCGGGGAACAGCGGGCGGGCCTTCCGGCGATAGGCCATCTTTTTTCAAAGCTCGAAGTTGAAGGGCTGGCGCTGGAAACGGACGAAGCCTACGCCCTAGGGGTTTTTGTTGAAAGGGCGGAAATCTTCAGGCAATGGCTGTTAAAGCCCATGTCTGCCGCGGGGGCGCAGACCGAAGACCCGCTTTCCCTTGCCGCCACAGCGCTTCCCGAATGCGGCGAAATCCCGGCGGAGGTTTTCAAGGTGCTTGACCGGGACGGGAACCTCCGTGACCTTCCCGAATTCCGGGAAATACGCAAACGCATCAGGGCCCTGCAGAAAGATATTGAGTCCGCCAGTTCCCGTTACGCAAAAAACGAAGACACCCGGCGTATGCTCCAGTCGGAAATCCCTTCTCAGCGGGACGGGCGCATGGTTTTGGCGGTAAAGGCCAATTTCCGGGGCCGCATCCGGGGCATCGTCCACGAGGTTTCCTCTACCGGGCAGACCATTTTCGTGGAACCCGAAGATGTTGTCGAAAAAAACAACGAACTGTTCATCGAGAACCGGCGTCTTGAAGCGGAGATTCGCCGGGTTTTGCGGGAACTGGCCGCCCGCATCGCCCTGCGCCGCCAGCCCCTAGAGGCCTTTCACCGGGGCATCCTTTTTCTGGAGGCCATTCGGGCAAGGGCCCGTTACGGCTTCGAGAAAAAGGGGAGCTTTGCCCGCGCGGACGCGGCAGGGAACCTCGCCTTAAAGCGGGCCCGCCATCCCCTTCTGGGGGATCGGGCCGTGCCTTTGGATATTTCCATGACAGGCGGCATCCGCACGGTAATTATCACCGGGCCCAACACCGGAGGCAAAACCGTGGCCCTAAAAACCCTCGGCCTTTTAGCCATGATGAACCAGTTTGGCCTTGCCCTGCCTGTGGAAGAAGGAACCCTTCTTCCGGTATTTGACGGCATCTACGCCGACATCGGGGACGAACAATCGTTAAGCCAGTCCCTTTCGACCTTTTCCGGCCACATGACCAGCATCGCCGCCATACTTTCCGCCGCCACAGAGAACTCCCTTGCCCTTCTGGACGAGCTCGGTTCGGGAACCGACCCCGAAGAAGGAAGCGCCATCGCAATGGCTGTTCTGGATCACTTCATTGAAAAAAAGACCCGGCTCATCGTTACCACCCACCACGGGATTTTGAAAAACTACGGTTACAGCAAAGAGGGCGTGGAAAACGCTTCTATGGAGTTTGACAGCCGCACTCTTTCGCCCACATACCGGATTATCATGGGGCTTCCCGGCGAAAGCCGCGCCGTGGACATCGCTTCCCGAAACGGCCTTCCGCCGGAACTGATTAGCCGGGCCCGTAGTTATCTGGACGAGGAGCGCTCGGACGTTTCCGCTCTTATTACCGGGTTGAAGGAGAAACACCGGGAGCTGGATGCCGCGGCCGAGGCCGGAAAGAAGGAAGGAAGGCGGCTTGCCGAGGAGCGCCGGCAGGCCGATCTTAAAGAGCTGCGCCTAAGGCAAAAGGAGTTGCAGCTCCGCCATGACGGGGCCGGGAGCCTGAGGAGGCTGTTAGGCGAAAGCAGGAAAACGCTGGAGAACCTTGTGCGGGAGGTAAAGGAAGGGGAGCTGACACGGGAGAAAACCCTTAAAGTCAAGGAATTTCTCTCCGGACTTGAAGCCTCCGTCCGTGCCGAAGGCGCGGAGCTGGAAAGGGAGACCGCGAGCCTTGCCGAAGAACGCCGCCGCCTTGAAGAAGCCGCCATGCCCAGCGAAAAAGGGCCGGAGGTTTTACCAAATGCGGCGGTCTTACGGCCGGGGCTGGAAGTTCTTGCCGGAGAATCCCGCCGCCGGGGCCGCATACTTAAGCCGGGCAAAAAAGGCTCTGGCAATAGCCCTGCCTCGTGGATTGTGGAAATCGGCTCCATAAGAGTGAGCTTTTTGGAAAAGGAACTGGTTCCCCTTGACCCGGCGGAAAAGGGCGTTTCCCCGCGGAGCGCTTCGTGGGCAGCGGAACTTGCCCCGTCCGCCCCGGCTTTCTTTGAGCTTAACCTGCTGGGCATGCGGCTGGGAGACGCCCTCCAGTCCCTTGGCAGGCAGATAGACGCCGCAATCCTTGGGGGTCTTAACCAATTCGCGGTTGTCCACGGCAAAGGCGACGGCATACTGTGCAAAGGCGTTCACGACTTTTTGAAGAACGACCCGAGGGTGGCGGACTACCATTTTTCCAGACCCGAATCAGGCGGCTTTGGAAGAACAGAGGTGGTTTTGAAGTGAGTTTGACGCTTTGGCGGGAAATGCTTTGCGGGGGCGGGCGGCAGTGGTGGAGGGGTTTAGCCGTTCAAATCACCCTTTTATCCCGTACACCCCGTCCTTCTCCGCCACCATTGATTCCCTTCCAAGCGTTTCCAGCGCCCTGTAAAAATCCTCCTCCCCTGCCGGGACATCAAGGCGGGCACGGAGTTCTTCCGCCGCTAGTGGCCCGCGGGAAGCAAGAAGACGGACAATGCCGCCACGCACCTGCCTAAACGAACCCTTAAAGCCGCCCTGCTTGCCGTAGTGGGCGCTATGGCGGTTTGGGTTGGGCATGGTCTTTTTCAGGGCAGCGCCGTAATCCATAAGGGCCCAGTACCACTTCCGGGGATTCTCCCTGTCCAGCGCCGCGTCTATGACGGGCATTATCTCCCTGTCCGTAATTCCCTTTTGCCCGTTAAAGAAAAAGTGAAGCATAACGGCACGGATATTGGTTTCAATAAACACCGAAGGGTAATTGTAGGCAAAACAGGCTATTGCGCCTGCGGTGTAGGGCCCCACGCCCGCAAGCCTCGCCAAATCGCCGGGGGCGGCAGGAACCTTTCCACCAAAATCCCGGACAATTATTCCGGCGCTTTCCTTTAAGTACCGTGCCCGCCGGTTGTAGCCCAAGCCGCTCCACTCAAACAGAACCTCCTGCAAGGACGCTTCGTTCAGATGAGCCGGGGAAGGCCACTTTTCCATCCACGTTTTCCAGTACGAAACTACCCTTGCGGTTTGGGTCTGCTGAAGCATAAATTCCGAAACAAGGATTCCCCACGCCTCCGTGTTGTCCCGCCAAGGGAAGCGCCTGCCATACGCCTCGTAAGCCGAGTAGATAATCTTCCTGAATCCGGTGATGCGGCTGGACGTAAGCATTACCGGGGCGATAGTTTTTTTTCCATTTCGGCAATGATAAGTCCGGCGATTTCCTGCGGGCCAATGTCGTCTGTGTCAATAACAAGGTCGGCAAAAGAATAATTGTTGGTGTCGATATTGTAAATCCTCATGTAGCGTTCCCCGTCCTGCTTGTCCCTACAGGCGGTAAACTCCGCGATCTTTTCAAGCTCTCCCCCTTCACGGGCCTGTATACGCCGTGCCCTTGTTTCGTGCCGCGCGGCAAGAAATACCTTTAAGTCCGCTTCCGGCAGCATCCAGATGGCAAGCCTTGAACCAAGAACGCAGCCGCCCTTCCCTCTGGCTAATTCCACCTGCCGGGTATCAACCTCTCTGTCCCACCAATCATCCTTTGACGCCAGAGCAAGCACTTCCTTAAAATCCAGCCCCCGTTCCTGAGCCAGACTGCGGAAGGTAAAATTGATAAACCTGCATCCCAAAACATCAGCTACAATGCGGCTTACGGTAGTGTTGCCGCAGCCGCTTTTTCCGGAAATGGCGATCTTCGCGTCCTTTATTTTTTCGTTATTCGACATTTCGCAGTTGCTCCCGTATGTTTTCCAGCGCGTTTTTCATTTCCACCACCGCGCGGCTTACTTCCAGCGCCGGTGTTTTTGAACCTATCGTGTTTATTTCACGGTTTATTTCCTGACAAAGAAAATCCAGCTTCTTCCCCGGACTTGAGTTTGAACTTGCCTCACGCCGGAACTCCGCCAAGTGGGACGAAAGCCGGGACAGTTCCTCGCTGATACTGTACTTCACCAACAAAACAGCGGTTTCCGCAAGAATGCGGTTTTCATCGATCCGGTCTCCCAAAAGCTCCTCGAAGCGGCTGCGTAGATTTTCTTTTATTAGCGCCTCAAGCTCCGGCGCGTGGGCGCTTACAGCCTTTACGGATTCCTCCAGAATGCTTAAGCGGGAAAGTATATCCTTTTCGGTATGCGTGCCTTCCCGTATGCGCCCGGCCTCGAACTCGGCGGCGGCGGCGGCAAGAACCGGCTGAACAAGAGAGCGGTAGGTTTCAATGTCTCTGACTGTTTCTGTTTCCAGCACTCCTTCAAGGCGCAAGATCATGGCAAGGCCCGGCTCTTCCTTCGAGCGCAGGACTTTCGCCAAACCCCTGATTGCGGACTCGTACGCAAGGGCCGCCGTTTCATTTACCGACACGGAAACCGGAGGGTCGTTTTCCCTGACCCTTATGCCCACTTCCACTTTTCCACGGCCAAAGCGGGAGCCTATGTACTCCCGTATCCCCGGTTCAAGCGGCGACAGCCACGGCGGAAGGTGTACGGCAATATCCAGAAAGCGGCTGTTGTAGCCTTTGATCTCCACGGAAACTGTGATGTTGTCTGCGCTTTCAGATGTACAGTAAGCGTAACCTGTCATGCTTTTCATTTACGGACTTCCCCCTGCCGGTAACGGGCAAAGGCTTTTTTCCCTAGCCTCCAGTTGTCCCCCGCGCCCATAGTAATAAATAAATCGCCGGGCTCCAGTATCTTGAACAACAGTTCATCTCCGTCCTCCGGCTCGTCCACGTAATAAAAATGCCCGCCCGGTTTTTTCCGGACTTCCTCGAAAAGAGTCTTGCCCGTAACGCTCCCGTCATATACTTCCCGCGCCGAGGAATATATTTTGTGCAGAATCAGTACGTCTACGTTTTCAAAGGAAGAAGCGAATTCATCAAGAAGAGCCGCCGTTCTTGTATAGGTATGGGACATGAAACTTACGACAAGCCTGCGCCGGGGATAAAAATCCCTAAGACCCGCCAGCGTGGTTTTGATGGCTGTGGGGTGATGTCCGTAATCGTCCATGAAAAGAATGCCCGCAGCCTCGCCCAGAATTTCCGATCGCCGCCTTGAACCGGAAAATTCCTCCAGCGCCTTTCTTGCCCCTTCCCGCCTTTCTTCGCTCCAGCCGTCACTGCCCGCGCCGCCGAACTCTTTTTTTACAAGCGATGAAGTAAGCGCCACAGCGGCGGCGGCGTTAAGCGCCGTATGCCTTCCCGGTACACGCATCGCCAGCTCGCCGGGGAATGAGCGCAGGCGCATCACTGTCCGCTCATCCCTTGTTTCAAACGACACAATTCCGTAGGCCCCTTCTGCGCTAAAGCCGTAGGGAACAATAGTTATGCCGGGCTTTTCCCGTTTCAGGGAAAGGGCGACTTCTGACGCTCCCGGATCATCGGCGCAGTAGATAAGTTCGCCGCCTGCCGGAAGGAGCCTTCCGTATTCCATAAACGCTTCCCTAATGTCCCGGTATGTGGGAAAGTAGTCCTGATGGTCGCTTTCCACACTGGTAAGTATTATCCGCTTGGGATGAAAAGAAAGAAAGTGCCGCCGGTACTCGCAGGTTTCGGCTACAAAATATTTGTCCCCCAGATTCAACGTGGAGCGTCCGCCAAAGGCATCCACGGCGCTTCCGGCAAGCACCTGAACGGGCAGGCCCGCCCCCCTGGTAAGGGTTCCAGCCAGAGCGGTAGTGGTAGTTTTGCCGTGAACGCCCGTAATTCCCGATGAATCAAACCCGGCTGAATACGCGCCCAAAGCGTCAGTGTATTTGTACATGGGAATGCCCTGCCTTTGGGCCTCCGCCATTTCGGGATTGGACTCTGGCGAATAGGCGGCGGAATAGACCACCACTGACGGCTGCGCTGCCCTAATGTGGGAAGCGTCAAAAGATTCATGGTAGGGTATCTCCAATTCCCTAAGGATACTGTCGGTGTAAAACTCTTCCCCCTGATCCGAACCGGACACACAGGCTCCCCTGTTGCGCATAAGCTCCGCCAGGGCGCACATACCCGTGCCCTTAATGCCGATAAAGTAAACCTTGCTGCCTTTTCCCGGTATATCCAGACTCATGCTTTAATGGTATAAAAAATATATGATAGCTTCAACACCTTCTGGAGTGTTCCCGGAAAATTCCCGGGAAATATATGACTGGCTTTCGGGTTTTACCAACCTTGAACGGGGGCAAAGCCTAAAAAGCTTCAGCCTTGATCGCATGAGCGCCCTTGCGAAGATGGCGGGGCATCCTGAAAAATGCGCCCCGACCCTTCACGTTGCCGGATCGAAAGGAAAGGGCTCTGTTACGGGGATGATGGCGGCGATTCTTGAAGCGTCAGGGATCAGCGCCGCCCGCTACGCCTCGCCCCACGTAAGCGATTTCAGGGAACGGCTTACTATGGGAAGCAGATTTTTTGACGAAGAGATATACATCCGGGCGGGAAAGGAACTAAGGGAAATTGTTGACGGCATTCCTTCTTCCCCCGAAGCGCAATTGTTTGACCCCCGTTCCGAAAAGGGCGAATCCCCAAGTTTTTTTGAACTTATGACGTTGTGGTTCTTTCTCTGCGCCCGCCATGCCGGCTGCGAGGCTATGTCCGTGGAAACCGGAATGGGGGGAAGGCTGGACGCCACGAACATATTAGACCCGGCAGTGTCGGTGATTACGATTATCGAGCTGGAACACACCGAATACTTGGGCACTACCATTGCCGCCATTGCCGGAGAAAAAGCCGGAATCATTAAGCCCCGGCGGCCCCTTGTCCTCGCGTGGCAGCGTGATGAAGCTTTGGAGGTATTCCGGGAACACGCGCGGCGGAAAGAAAGCCCCCTTCTTTACTTCCCCGACCGTGCCGGTCTCTGCGATATACGTTTAAGCCGGGAGGGGGTTTCCTTTACCCTTAGTGTTGAAAACGAAACCTTCACCGACCTTCTTGTGCCCATACCCGGCGAAGTTCAGGCGTACAATGCCGGTCTTGCGGTTCTTGCGCTAAAAACCGCCTTTCCCGCCATCACCGAGGCCGGTATTCGCGGGGGGCTTGCGAGCTTTACGCTTCCTGCCCGGTTCGAGCGCATTTCCGCCGTGCCGCCCGTGGTTATTGACGGGGCCCACACTCCCGCCAGCGTGGGGATGTGCGTTGGCACATTCACCGGCCTGTACGGGGACGGGGCGGTACTCGTTTTCGCCTGCGCGGCGGACAAGGACATTTTTTCCATGGCGAAACTGTGCGTCCCCCGCTTTTCCCGGATCGTTATTACCACGCCGGGGACTTTTAAAAAAAGCAATCCCGGCGCAATTTACACGGCCTTTACTGAAGAAGCGAAAAAGCTCCCGGCCCCCCCGCAAGTAATTTTTATTCCGGACACGGCGCAGGCTGTAAGCGAAGCGCTGCGCCTCGCGGTTGAGCAAGGGCTTGCGGTATTGGGGACGGGTTCGTTTTATCTTGCGGCGGAGATACGGGGGGCGGTTTTGTGAAGGTCTCCGGTGGGTTTAATTCCGGTTAAAGAAACTTTCTTCATGGTGCTACCAATGTACCGGGGATACGGAAAACTGTAAAGCCGGGGATGGGCCGGGTTTTTGAGTAAACCCAATCGAACTTGAACAAGATTTGAAAATTCGTCAATAATAGGCTGGTAAAGCTGGAGTAATATAGTTGAATCCAAACGAAATTGTATTTATTGACACCGAGGTTGGTTTTAACAGTAAAAAAATCTCTGACATCGGCGCAATCACGGGGAGCGGGCGGGAGTTTCATTCAAGCTCCCTGGCAGCTTTCTCTGATTTTTTACACGGCGCTGCGTATGTTTGCGGTCATAATATTATCAAACACGACTTGAAATATCTTGAAAAAGAAATAGCGGACAGCAGCGCGGAATATTTTATTGACACACTGTATTTATCGCCGCTATTATTTCCGAAAAAGCCGTACCACCGTTTAGTAAAAGACGACAAGCTGGCATCGGATGAACGGAATAACCCCCTTAACGACGCTAAAAAAGCCCGCGATTTGTTTTATGACTAAATAGCGGCGTTTAAAAGACTGGATAAGCGGCTACAATGCATTTATTATGGTTTGTTGAACAGTCATGCGGAATTTAAAGGGTTTTTCCGTTACATCAATTCTGATAAAACGGAAGCCGCCGCCGTGTCGGAGAGGCCGCTGGCATCTTGGCAAGACTCCGCTTCAGGAGAAAGTACCGCTAGATTAATTCGTGAAACTTTTTCCGCAGTAACGTGCGAAAATGCTCCCATCGAAAAAATATGTGAACTTCCCCCGATTGAGTGGACACAAAGTTAAGCTCATGATAACCGAAGGAGAGTAGATCATGAGGAAACGAAGAAAAAGTTACACGAGTGAGTTCAAGGAATCTGCCGTTGAGCTCTGCCTAAGCGGTGAACGTACAATAAAGAGCATTGCCGAAGAGCTTGGCATCG
>WQUW01000031.1 GCA_009781915.1 Treponema sp.
ACCTGCGACCTGCGACCTGCGACCTGCGACCGTGCCAGAACTATTTTTTAATGCCATCCATTGGGCGGATTTTTTAACCATTAGTTGTATCTTAGCGCACAGGCAAACAATGCGTCAACCCCCCTGCCGGGGCTTTTTGCGGCAATGTTCGCATCTCGCGCCGCGGGGGCCACAAAATAACCTGTATTTTTCCGCCCTCGTATGCTATACTGACAGTAACCTATAATCCTAAAGGAGCCAAGCAATGAGTAAACGGACGAATTTCAGTTTTCACCCCTATACCGACATTCTTTTCGGGAAAGACACCGAAAAGGAAACGGGCAAAATGATCCGCAAGCACGGGGGGACGCGGGTAATGGTAGTCTACGGCGGGGGGTCGGCGAAGAAAAGCGGTCTTTTAGACCGGGTAACGCAGGCCATCAAGGACGAAGGTCTTTATTGCGTCGAGTTCGGCGGGGTTCAGCCTAACCCGCGAAGGTCTCTTGTGGAAAAGGGCATCAAAATCGCCCAAGACGAGAAAATCGACTTTTTGATCGGCCTTGGGGGGGGCAGTTCAATCGACACCGCCAAGGCTATCGCGCTGGCTCTGGCCAATGGCGGGGAATACTGGAAATTTTACAACGGCGTTCCGGCGGAAAAAATGGCCCCGGTCGGCACGATTCACACCATATCGGCTGCCGGAAGCGAGACCAGCCGCTCTTCGGTGCTGGTGGACGATTTGGAAAAAGGCCATAAACTTGGCTTTATGTGGGATCCTTGCCGCTCGGTGTTCTCCATCATGAATCCCGAACTAACATACACGGTTTCCGCCTACCAGACTGCGGCAGGATCGGTGGACATTCTGGCCCACTCGGTAAACCGCTACTTTATGAAAGAGATGCACACGACCCGCTTGGGGGACGAGTTCGCCGAAGGGCTTTTGCGGACGGTGATAAAATACGCCCCCATCGCCATTGCCAAACCGGACGACTACGATGCCAGAGCGGAATTGATGCTGTCTGGTTCGTTCAGCCATAACGACCTTATGGCGATAGGCCGCGCCGGATTACGGGGAAGCGAACATCCGCTGGAACACCAGCTTTCAGGCCATTACGACACCGCCCACGGGGCCGGTCTTTCGGTCATGATGCCCGGATGGCTCCAGTACATCGTGGACAACGGAACCCCCGAACAGGTCGCCCGTGTCGCGCAGTTCGCCGTCAGCGTGTTCGGCGTACGGGCGGACATGGCGGACATCAAAGCCACGGCCAACGCGGGTCTCCAGGCTTTCCGGGCATGGATACGCAGTCTTGGTATGCCCCTATCCCTAAAGGAACTGGGTGTCCCCAAAGAGGACATTCCGGCCATAGTCGGGCGTGTTTTGGGGGCGCACAACGGAAAGATTATCGGCCTCATGGATTTGGACGAACACGCCATAACGGCGATTTACAATTCCGTTGCCGGGTAAGCGGCTTGACTGAACTACAAACTATCAGCTCCGCCCTTGCATCACAGTGCGGCGGCTTGCGTTTTGGCCCGAATGTCCGGGCGGTGTATAACCCCTTGGTTTACGCCGCCCGCCCCCATAATATGTACTTGGAGCTTGCCGGGGCGGCCCCCAAAAAAGTGATCTTTTTGGGCATGAATCCGGGGCCGTGGGGCATGGCGCAGACGGGCGTTCCCTTTGGCGAGGTTTCCGTGGTGCGGGACTGGCTAAGCATAGAGGCCCAAACGGAAAAGCCGGAACAGGAACACCCCAAGCGCCCGGTTCAAGGCTTCGCCTGCGCCCGGTCAGAGGTTTCCGGCCGCCGCCTTTGGGGTCTTTTCCGGGAGCGCTTTTACACGCCTGCGGAATTTTTCCGGGAGCATTTTGTGGCGAATTATTGCCCGCTTGTTTTCATGGACGAAAGCGGCGCGAACATCACGCCGGACAAACTTCCCGCCCGCGAAGCCGGGCCGCTGTTTAAACTATGCGACCGTGCCCTTGCCGGCACGATTAGACTGCTTAAACCGCAGTGGGTTATCGGCGTGGGCGCTTTCGCCAAAAAAAGAATCGACCTGCTGGACGAAAAGCCCTTTTCCACAGCGCAGATACTCCACCCCAGCCCCGCAAGCCCCAAGGCAAACGCAGGCTGGAGCGGCGAAGTTACGAAAACGCTTGTCGAATTAGGCGTTTGGAAGTAAGCCCTACGGCAAACCAAACACCTTTATCCCTTCGTTGGGGAATATCTTCTTTACGTCGGCCACGGCCCGCTCTATTCCTAGCGCCTCTTCCTGTTCGCACCAGATTATCATGGCAAAATTTTCTTCGGGCCAGACGGCATCCCCCATGCGGGGGCCGGAAGCGCCAACCCCAAAGATGCCGGGGTACTTCGTGTAATACTTGCCCACTCCTTCAAGCTTAAGGGCTTCCAGTATGTTTTCTTCGACAGAGTGATTCGCGATTATTTCCACCCGCATCATCGGTTGGCCTCCTCGGTGGGGGATTGCCCCGTTAGTGTCGCTCCCCCCAAAAGGGTCTGCCCGCTTGCTCCCGCGCCAAGCGCGGCTTCCTGTGCTTTAATGTCTTTGCGTCTGAGCCCCGCGGCGATCCGTTCCCGGCGGGCCAGAGCCTTTGCCGCCCGCTCGTCGCTGCGCCTGTTCATAATATAGTACATCGTGGGCATAAGGAACAGCGTCATTAGCGTGCCAAAGGACAGGCCGCCCAAAACCGTCTTGCCAATGGGCGCTATCCACTCCGAGCCTTCGCCGGGAAAGAACGCCATTGGCACAAGACCCAGCACGGTAGAAATGGTGGTCATTAAAATGGGGCGCAGTCTGTTTCCGGCGGCTTCCACGCAGGCTTCGTGAAGGGGCATTCCCCGTTTGCGGAGCAGGTTGGTGTAGTCCACCAGCACAATGCCGTTATTCGTTATTACGCCAATCAGCACCAAAAGGCCCACGGCGGTAAGCACGTTAAAGGTGTCGCCCGATATCAGGTAGATGGCGACAATGCCGACAAAGGAAAGCGGTATGGTAAAGATGATAATAAAGGGAGCCTTGAACGATTCAAAAAGGCTTGCCATAATGCCAAACACCAGCGCAATCGCCACAACAGCGATGAGGATAAAATTGCGCAGCATCTCCAGCATCTCCGCCTGATCCCCGCCAAACTCGATAATAATGTCGTCCTCGACCGGGATTTCAGAGGCGATAAGGGCTTCTACCTGCGCCTGAAGAATGTTGACTCTGGTTCCCGGCACGACCCCGGCGGTTATATTGATAACCCGGCTCTGGTTTTCCCGGCGTATGGTAATGGGGCCGGTTCCTTCTTCGTAGTGGACAAAGCTGGAAAGGGGAACCCGCCCGGCGAGATGGCTGTTGATAAAAATCTGATCCAGCGCCGGCCTTGTGCTTCTGTCCGCTTCCGCAAGAATCAGGACTACGTCGTAATCCCTGCCGCCCGACCTGAACCTTGTGGCGGTAATGCCGTCCACCGCCGCCCTGATTTCGTTGCCCACGGTAAAGGCATTAAGGCCCAGCGCGTACATCGTTTCCCGGTTAATCGTTATCTCGATTTGGGGCAGGCCGTCGTCCAGATCAACTTCCGGCTCGGTTATTTCCACAAGCCGCTCGCTAAGCAAGTCCGCTATCCTGTCCGCCATTATCTTGCCCCGGACTAAGTCGTCGGTACGAAGCGTAATTTGTATCGGGCTGCCGCCCATTCCGCCGCCGCCGCCGCCAAAACCGCTTTCAAAGGTAAAGGCCACCCCGGGGAAGCTGTCGAAATGCCGGCGGAATACGTTTCTAATATCCTCGGCGGTTTCAGTCCGGTCTCTGAACGGGGGCAGGTTCACCCTAAGCGTTCCCGAATGGCTGGTGGCCCCGCCAAAGAAGCCGCCGCCGCCCGCGTTAATTATCAGCGCTTCAAAGCCCTGAACTTCGTTTCTTATAATCATTTCAAGCTGCCGCAAAACGGCTTCGGTCTGCGGCAGGGGCGTACCCATAGGAAGGGTGGCCCTGACAATCACATTGTCGTCCTCTTGCGGGGGCATAAAAACCCAGCCCACCACGGGGACAAGGAGAATGCTTCCCACAAAAAGAACGGAAACGGTAATAATAACTATGGCCTTGCGCCTAAGTATCCTGTCCACGGCCCGGCGGTAACTGTTGTCAAGCCATTTAAGAAAGCCCGCGAACACGCCGTCAACTTTCGCCAAGTTTCCCGTAAGGGGTTTTTGCCTGCGGGTAACCAGCGGAAGAAAATGGCTGGCAAGCACGGGAACCAGAAACACCGCCGTAAAAAGGGAAATCGTAAGGGAGATAACCACCGTAAAGGCAAGTCCGGCGAACATTTCCCCCGCCACCCCCAGAATGCCCTGAAACATGACCAGCGGCGCGAACACGCAGATGGTTGTCAGGGTGGCGGTTGCAATAGCCAAAAGCATTTCCTTTGTGCCAAGTATTGCCGAGGTTTTTAGCTTTGCCCCCTTTTCCCGGTAATGGTAAATGTTTTCCAGAATAACGATGGAGTTGTCAACCAGCATCCCTATGCCCAGAATAAGCCCGGCCATTGTCATAAGGTTCAAGGTCAGGTCAAAGAAGTACATCAGCATCAGGGTGATGGAAACGGAAACGGGAATGCTGATTCCTATGATCAGCGTGGGCTTTAGCGCCCGCAGAAAAAGGAAGAGTACCAGTACGCAAAGAATGGCCCCGTACAAGGCGGTGAATGTTACCTGATTCAGCGAGTTTTCAACGATGTCGGTGGTGTTAAAAAGTTCGATAATGTTGATGTCCGGGGGCAAGTCGCGGGACATTGCCTGTACTCTGGCCCGCAAATCGTTAGCCGCCTGAACAGAGTTCGCCCCGCTCTGCCGTTGCACCAGCGTCATTACCGCGCTTTCACCGTCTACAAAGACCGCGCTAAGCTGGTCTCTGTAGCCTTCAAACACGTCCGCCAGATCCCGCAGGTACACCCGCCGGGGCAGTTCTAGCTGGCCGCCGAACATTCCGCCGCCCGTGTGGGAAATTACCGTATTCCTGATCTGATCCAGCGAGGTAAACTCGCCCATTGTGGTAAGAATAAAGGAAAGGTCGTTTTCGATAATGGTTCCGGCGGCGATCTGCACATTCTGGGCGGCGATCACCTGCTGAATTTGGGTTATCGTAAGGCCGTAGGCTTCCAGCCGGTTCTGGGGAATCTCTACGCGGATAATTCTTTCCCGCCCGCCGACAATCATCGCTGTGGCGACCCCGGGCGTTTGCTCTATGCGGGGAACAATGATGTCCTCGGCAAGTTCCCGCAGTTCTTCCGCCGAACGCCGTCCGGAAATCATAAAGCCCACGATGGGAATCATGGCGGGGTCGAACCTGAAAATCATCGGCGTGTCCGCGCCTGCGGGTATCACGTTCCGTATTCGCTCCAGAGCGTCCCGGACGGAATTTGACGCATCCGCCAAATCCGAGCCAAAGGTAAACTGTAGCATCACCAAGCCTGAGTTTTGGCTTGATGTAGAGGTAATTTCTTCCAGCCCGGATATGCCCGCAAAGGCCGCTTCCAGAGGTCTAACTAGGGAGCGCTCAACCTCCTCTGGCCCTGCGCCGGGAAAGGGCGCAATCACCACCAAAACGGGAAAGTTGATCTCCGGGTAAAGATCAACGGACAGGTTCGCCAGAGAGAACACCCCCAACCCTATTAAAAGAAGGAAGATTATCAGCACTGTGGTAGGGCGTGAAACAATGGATTTTGCAACTGTCATAATTCGCTCGCTTTCTAATTCACGTTTAGGGGCTGAACACGGTCAACAATATTGATTCTGGCTCCGTCATAAATGACGGTTTGGCCCCGGATTACGACTTCTTCGCCGGGAGCCAGGCCCTGCTGGACTTCCATTACGCCGTCAATCATAATGCCCGAAACTACATCTCTTCTGCGGGCTACGGGAGCGTCAGGGTCGGCATAGTCAGCGACAAAGATAAACTGCTCGCCGTAGCGGTTTACCATTGCGGCGGCGGGTATCTGCACTGCGCCCTCTCTCTGCTCGGTGATAATTCGCACTTGGGCAAACATTCCCGCTTTAAGCCGTGTGCCGGGGTCGTTTACGCCCACCCGGATTTCCATGGTGCGGGAAACAGGATCCAGCACGGGGCTCAGTTCAATAATGTTACCGTGAAAGGTCTCTCCGGGCCATGCGTTAAGGACAATTTCGCCGGGCTGGTTAAGGGCGACTTGGGAAATAAAGCGCTCGGCGACAAAGAGCCGTATTTCAAGGCCCCCGTCTGTTGCGACCCGCGCCATGGGAAACGCCTGATTTACGGTCATTCCAAGCTGGGCCGGAAGGGTTACCACCGTTCCCGCAACGGGCGACCTGACCAGGCTAGGCACGAACTCCATGCCCGGACGGGAGGGGTCTACCTCCGCTATTGGGTCGTCCAGCCGTACTTGGCTGCCCACGGTTACAAAGAGCCTGCTTACCCTGCCTGCGGCATCCGAAAAGGCGTCCACCGTGGAAGCGGCGATAACATCCCCGGACAGCGCGAAGTAATCCCGGATCCTCCCCTGCACCGCAGTCGTGGTGTTTACCGCGTACACAATCTCCGGCTGATCCCCGCCGCCCCTGCCTCCAGCGGCTCCACGCCCGCATCCTGAAAGGGCCAAAACCGCTGTGGCTAACACTGCCGCCAGCGCCGTCCCTTGCCGTACAAATTTTTTCATCACATACTCCCGTTTCCGCTCAAAGTTCCAAAGGGAATCCCCAGCGAATATTCCAAATCTATAAGATCGTTTAGGTAATTGAACTGCTGGGTCAAAACCTGAAGCCTCGCCTGCTCCAGCGCTAAGGACGCATTCTGCACAGCCTGAAAATCCTGAAGACCGGCGCGGAACGCTTCTTCTGTAAGCCTAAAGGATTCTTCGGCAAGGTACACCGTTGCCTGCTGAACTTCCATGTTGGCGCGTATCCTTTCCAGCGAATTGATTTTGGTGAAAATTTCCAGTTCCGTTTCCCGGATTGTCTGGGCAAGCATGATGTTCTGTATCTGTAGCGCGGCGTTCATGTCCCTAAGCTGCTGGCTTTCCCGGGTAAAAGGAAGGAAGCCGTTAAAACTCATGTTCAGGGTGATGGAAAAAGCGCCGCCTGCCTGACCATCCCTGTTCCAGTTATTCCTTTCGGACCAACTGTTATTCAGGGGATCCAACTGCGGGTCAAACATGGAAGACACTGTCCAGCCGAATATGAGGGAGGGCGTGTAGTTTCCCAGCCGCATGGCCCTTCGCTGTGATTGCAGAACCACAATGCCGGCCTGTAGGGCGTTAATGTCCGGGTTTCCGGCGGCGACCCGGGAAATCAGGTCTGCCGAGTCGTAGGGAATGACAGAGACCCCAAGGGGAACCGGCTGGAGTTCAAAGGAAGTGTAATGCGGCAGACCCAATAGCAGGGCAAAATTGCCCATAAGGGTTTCAAGGGCGCTTTCCAGGTCGTTTATCGCGGGCCTCATGTTTTCCACCGCCACCTGCGCCTGAAGCCACGCGAGCCGCGGGGCAAGGCCGGCGTTAAAGCTGGCTTCCGCCATTTGCGCCTGACGCTGTGTGTTCAGGTAACTTTCTTCCAGAAGGGCGGCGTTTGCCTGCAAAAGAAGGATGTTATTGTACATTCGCCGCACAATCTGCTCCATTTGAAGGCTGGCCCTTTCAAAGTTGATAAGGCCCTCGGCGTGCTGCTGCCGCAAAACCCGGATATTTTCGATTTGGGCAAGGTTAAAGACAAGGTCGGCATAGAACGCCCCCAGCAGAGTCCACTGCGGAAGGGTTGTCGGGGGTATGCTGATGGGAGGAATATCCATGCCCGCCACGACATTAGGCCAGTTGGCTCTGGACATGGTTCCCCTGACACCCACGCTGGGGACAAACTGGTTCCACGCGAAATTCGCCCCCCGCCTTTGAATATCAAGGCCTATTCTGGCCATTTCCAGATTAAGGTTATTTCTAATCGCCATATCCACGGCTTGACCGGGGGTAAGCCGCAACGCCTCCCCCCCGGCGGGGGCTTGTGCATGGACGGAGAAGGCGCAAAACAGAATAATGCCCGCTAGTAAAAGGGCTCGAGGCAAAAGGCTCATAGAAAAAACTCCTTTTCATGGATAATGTAATACGTACGTCACACCACGGCTGTTTTCCGCTTTTTGTGATCGCTTGTATTATTGTATTGTACCGCATTCCATCCGCATATGCGAGTGCTTGGCGCTACTACTGTGTAAAAATAAGAACAATTCTGGGGACAAAAGGCAACAGAAGGGACGTTAGGCTTTGCCCCCGGCGAAATTCCGGCAAATCATGCATTTTTTTACCGACAAATGACGCATTTTTAAGCCGACAAATCACGCAATAAACTGTTGACATTTGGCGCATTTTAGGGCATTATTGACACAGGCATGGAAAACGACACATATTTCCCAAGACTTATTGAAAGCGCAATCGAATCGGGCATGAAAACAAACGGATGCATTGTTATTGAAGGCGCAAAAGCCTGCGGAAAATCTACGACTGCGCAGCGGTTCGCGAAAAGCGTTGTGAAACTGCAAAAACCATCGACTTTTAGGCAATATAAAACCCTTGCGGACATTGGCGACCCAAATTTACTCGCGGGCGAAAGGCCCCTGCTTTTTGATGAATGGCAAAAACTGCCGGAATTGTGGGATTACATCAGGGCAGAAATCGACGAAACGCAGGGGCATGGCCTCTTTATACTAACCGGGTCTGCGAAACCCGTAGAAGATAAAAAAAGACATAGCGGCCTTGGGCGAATGCGGAAAATGGTAATGCAGACGATGAGTCTGTGGGAAAGTCAGGAAAGTTCAGGGGAAGTCTCTCTTGGAGAATTGTTTCAAGGCAAGGGCAGGATTTCCGGGAAAAACAGCCATAGACTAAAAGACATCGCCTACCTGGTTTGCCGTGGAGGATGGCCGGCGGCGGTGCTTCAACAAAGCAAAGAGTTGGCGTTACGGCAGGCGATTGATTATGTCGAAGGAATAATTGCGCACGACATAACTCAAGTGGACGAAATAAAAAGGAATCCGGCAAGGGCAAGGGCGATTTTAAGGTCATACGCACGTAACGTTTCTTCCAGAGCCTCGCTCGCAACCATACAAAAGGACACGGCAAATCAAACGGTAGCTGACACAAGAACACTCGATTCCTATCTGAATGCGTTTGCGAAACTCTTTATTATAAACGATACCGAGGCATGGCATCCGCGATTACGGTCGAAAACCGCGACTCGCGCAACGCAAACCCGCCATTTTTCAGACCCATCGATTGCCGCTGCCGCACTAAACGCAACGGCTGAAGATTTAATGGGCGATTTACGTACGCTCGGACTGTTATTCGAAAACTTCGCGATAAGGGATTTAAAGATATACGCCCAAACGCTGGATGGGCATATATTCAATTACCGTGATAAGGATGGCCTGGAAGCCGATGCAATAGTCCACCTGAATAACGGCAAATGGGGGGCAATTGAAATTAAGCTTGGCGGTGAAACGCTCATAAATGAAGGGGCAAAAAACCTGCACACATTGGCGAAAAAAGTAGACGATGACAAAACGCAGCCGCCTTCATTTTTAATGGTAATGACTGCGGCAGACGAATTCGCGTACCGAAGGCAAGACGGGGTTTTTGTGGTTCCAATCGGGTGTCTGAAGAATTAGGCCCCCGCTTGACAATGTACGCTTGAAGTGGTCTGATTACGTATCTGGAGGGTGGTATGAAAAAAGGTATTTTCGCGCTGGCGGCGGCTGTAATGGTGGTCATGCTTGCGTTAACAGGCTGTCCCGGCGGCGTGCCAAGGGAGCCCGGCGTTCTTGTGGTGGGGAATATCGGCGACCCGCCCTCGCTTGACCCTGCCAACACCAACGACTCCGCCTCGTCCGCGATCTACCAGCAGATTTTCGACCGGCTGTTCGACCAGAGCCATGTGGATTTGTCCATCAGCCCCGCCCTTGCCGAGAGCTGGCAGTTCGAGGACGGGCCCGCCGGCCCCTACACGCGCCTGCGGGTATTCCTTAGGCAGGGCGTGTTGTTTCACAACGGCGATGAGATGAGAGCCAGCGATGTGGCCTTTAGCCTGAACCGGGCCATCGCCTCCGCGCACGTCAGCTTCATGTTCGGCCCGGTCGCGGGCACGGAAATAGTCGGCGAATTCGAGGTACTCATCACCCTTTCCGAGCCGTGGATGCCCGCGCTCAGCCACTTCGCCCACAACGCCGCCTCTATCGTCAGCGAGCGGGCAGTGCGGGAAATGGGCGAGGCGGCCTTTGGGCAGAACCCCGTGGGCACTGGCCCCATGCGCTTTGCGAGCTGGGTAGTCGGCGACCATCTGCGGCTCCAGCGCTGGGATTACTACTGGGGAACCCCCTCGACCCTTAACGGCATAGTGATCCGCACCATCCCCGACGCGGCAACCCGGCTCCTTGAGCTGGAAACCGGCGGCATTGACGTGATGTACGCGCCCCAGCCGCAAGACCTCGCCCGCCTAAGCGCCAACCCGCAGATCAACGTGCTTAGGCGGCCCGGCATGAACACCAACTATGTCGGCTTTAACACCACTCGCCCCTTCATCAACGACATTAGGGTGCGGCAAGCCATTGTTTACGCCCTTGACCTTGGTCTTATCGTGGAAAACGTGTTCATGGGCGTTGGTGCTCCGGGCCGGGCCCCGGTAACCTCGCAGGTGTGGGCGAATGCGGCGGGCGTGCTTCCCCTTCCCGCCCGCAACATCGAAAGGGCGCGGGAACTCCTTGCCGAGGCCGGACATCCGGGCGGCGGCTTTACCCTGTCTTTCTACTTCAACGAGGGCAACGTCCAGCGCATGGACACCGGCGTAATCATGCAGGCTATGCTTGCCGAGGTGGGCATCGGCGTGGAAGTCCGAGCTATGGAGTGGGCGGCCTACCTTGAAATGACCGCCAACCCCGCGGGCGGTCACGATATGTTCATGCTGGGCTGGGTAACCGTAACCGGCGACCCGGACTACGGGCTGGACATCTTTCACTCGCGCAACTTCGGGGCGGCGGGCAACCGCTTTTTCTGGAGCGACCCGGAAGTGGATCGCCTGCTGGACGCGGCAAGGGGCCAGACCAACCCGCAAGCCCGCTACGATATGTATATCGAGGCGCAAAGGCTGATTATGGCGGGCCTGCCCTTGATCATGGTGCAGGAGGGCGAAGTGATTGTCGCCGCGCGCAGCAATGTTTCCGGGCTTATCGTAAACCCCGCAGGAGAGGAAAACCTGTGGGCCGTGCGGCTTGACTAAGGTTCCATGTTTTCCTCCAAGGCAGAAGGGAAAGGCTGATGCACAAATACATTTTGCGCAGGCTGTTGATGATGGTTCCCGTGCTGCTGGGCGTGATGTTCGTCATTTTCACGCTTGTGTACATTACACCCGGCGACGCGGCGCAGGTAATCCTTGGGGAACGGGCCACGCCGCAGGCGCTTGAGCAGCTCCGCTCGGAGATGGGGCTGGATCAGCCATTCCTTGTGCAGTTTGCCGGGTACGTTTCCAGAGTGGCCCGGCTGGACTTGGGGCACTCGTTCATAACGAACCGCCCCGTCTTCGATGAGCTTTCCTTCCGCTTCCCCAATACGGCGCAGTTAGCAGTCATGGCCCTGCTGGTTGCGCTTGCCGTGGGCATCCCGATGGGCATACTCTGCTCGATACGGCACAACTCCGTGCTGGACAGTGTGGCCTCGGTTATGGGGCTTGTGGCGCTTTCCGTCCCCAATTTCTGGCTGGGGCTCATGCTTGTGCTGCTCTTTGCGGTAAATTTTGGCCTTTTGCCGGTGTCGGGCTTCCACACACCCATGCACTGGATTCTGCCCTCGCTGACAATCGGGCTTTCCCTTTCCGGCGAGTTCATGCGCTTTACCCGGTCTTCGATGCTGGAGGTTGTCCGGCAGGACTACATACGGACAGCGTGGGCGAAGGGGCAGAGCGAAGGATCGATCATCGTAAGGCACGCCCTGAAAAACGCGCTTATTCCGCTTGTTACCGTGGTCGGCCTGTCCTTCGGCGCTCTCATGGGCGGAGCGGTTCTTACCGAGACGATTTTTTCGATACCGGGGGTCGGCGCGTTCATGGTGCAGTCGATTTCGTCAAGGGACTTCCCGGTCATACAGGGCGGCGTGTTGATGATCGCCTTCATATTCAGCTTTGTAAACCTCCTTGTGGACATCCTGTACGGCTTTATCGACCCAAGGATACGGTCGCAGTACAGGTAACGCGAAAGGAGGCACAGCGGCAATGGAAAACGTGAAACCGGGGAAGAAAAAGAGCGGTCTTTGGGATGTGTGGCGGCGCTTCCGCAAGAACACCGCCGCCATGATAGGGCTTTTCGTCCTTGGGCTCTTGGTGCTTACGGCAGTGTTCGCGGGCGTAATCGCGCCAGCAGACCCTATCGCTATGGACTTGGGGAACACGTTTGCGTCCCCAAGCCTACAAAGCCCGATGGGAACGGACAATTTCGGGCGCTGCATTTTTTCACGCATAATTTTCGGCACAAGGACATCGCTGCGCATTGGTTTTACCGCTGTCGCCACCGGGCTGTTCGCGGGGCTGGTGATAGGCTCGCTGAGCGGTTTTTATGGCGGGATGATGGACAATGCCGTAATGCGCTTCATCGACATACTCATGGCGATTCCCGGCATACTGCTGGCAATCGCCATTGTCGCGGCGCTTGGGCCGGGCATGGTAAACGTTATGATTGCGATAGGTCTTGCGTCAATACCGGGCTACACGAGAATTACCCGCGCCGCCGTGCTTACGGTTAAAGAGCGTGAGTTTGTGGAGGCGGCCCGCGCCATTGGCGGCAATGACTTCAGGATAATCGTGCGGCACGTGCTGCCTAACAGCCTTGCGCCGATTATCGTGCAGGCAACGCTGGGGCTTTCCAGCGCGATCCTCAGCGCGGCGGGCTTGAGCTTTATCGGGCTTGGGGTTCAGCCGCCCTACCCGGAGTGGGGGTTCATGCTTTCCGACGGGCGGCGCTTTATTTTTGAGCATGGACACATGGTTATTTTTCCGGGGCTTGCGATTGTGGTAGTTGTGCTTGCTATCAACCTGATGGGCGACGGCCTGCGTGACGCGCTAGACCCGAAACTAAAGCGATAAGGAGCGGTTTGTGGAGAACACGGAGATTTTGGACATCAGAAACCTTACGATACACTACCTGACGGACGACGGCGTGGTTCAGGCGGTGAACGGGCTGAGCCTGAAGCTGAACAAGGGCGAAACGCTGGGTCTTGTCGGCGAGACCGGGGCGGGCAAGACGACGACGGCGCTGGGAATTCTGCGCCTTGTCCCAAACCCGCCGGGCAGGATTATGGGCGGCGAGATTTGGCTGGACGGGCAGAACCTTGCCGCCGCCACGGAGAAGGAGATGCGCAAGGTGCGGGGTTCCAGCGTCTCGATGATCTTCCAAGACCCGATGACGAGCCTTAATCCCGTCATTCCCGTGCGTGACCAGATCGCCGAGGTTATCCTGTTGCACGAAAGCGTAACCGGAGCCGAGGCGATACGCAAGGCGGAAGAGATGCTGGGCAGGGTGGGCATCGACCCGGGACGGGGAAGGGAGTACCCGCACCAGTTCTCCGGCGGGATGCGCCAGCGTGTGGTGATAGCTATCGCGCTAGCCTGCAATCCCAAACTGCTTATCGCCGACGAGCCGACAACGGCGCTGGACGTAACGATACAGGCGCAGGTTCTGCAACTAATGAAGAGCCTGAAAACCGACTACAGTACGGCGATGATTATGATAACCCACGACTTGGGCATTGTGGCGGATGTCTGCGACAAGGTGGCGATCATGTACGCCGGAAGCATTGTCGAGTATGCCGGAAAGCGCGATCTTTTCAAGAATCCCAAGCACCCGTACACGGTGGGGCTGTTTAACTCGCTGCCGGACATCAAGAAGGACGTGGCGGCCCTTACGCCGATCAAGGGGCGTATGCCCGACCCAAGGGAACTGCCGCCGGGCTGCCCGTTCCACCCCCGCTGCGACAGAGCGCTGCCGGAATGTTCGACGGCGTTTCCCCCAAGCGTCGATGCTGGCGAGGGTCATGCGGTAAAATGCTGGCACTTAACCCCCCGCCGCGCGTGAGTCCCCGCCGCGCGTGAGCCATGCATTCCCGCCAAAAGCTCCGGCAGGGGAGGATATACGTTTTAAGAATCCCGCATGGGGAACCCGCTACGGAGCCTCGGTCTCCTTCGCGGAGAGTCCATGCAAATGGCTTCTTAAACCGTATATCCTCCCCTGCCGGGCATTGTACTGGTGGCTCACTCACGGCGGGGGCATTACTGGAGGGGCTCCGCAAAACACACCAGCCCACGGCATCGCCGCACGGCTGGCTCTTACAGCGCTTGCCGGATACGCTAACTGCCTGTCCCGCTTAGCCGCGGGACAGGCTTACCTGTTTACTTACTTCTTCACCACAGGCTTTTTCGCCACGGCCTTCTTCGCTGCTGGCTTCTTCACTGCCGCTTTCTTGTCAGCAGGCTTCTTTGCCACAGCCTTTTTCGCCGCCGCTTTCTTGTCAGCAGGCTTCTTTGCCACTGCTTTCTTCGCTACAGCCTTCTTTGCCACCGCTTTCTTCGCCGCAGGCTTTTTCGCCACAGGCTTCTTTGCCGCTGGCTTTTTCACCGCCGCTTTCTTGTCCGCCGCCTTTTTCGCGGGCCGCCCTCTTCCGGCGGAGGCTTTGGGTTCTTTTGGCTTTTCAACCTTGCTCCTCAGCACCGCCTGAGCGCCGGCTAGCCGGGCCAAGGGAACACGGAAGGGCGAGCAGGACACGTAGGAAAGGCCGGCGTTGTAGCAGAACTCGATAGAGGCGGGGTCGCCGCCATGCTCGCCGCAGATGCCCACTTTAAGGTCTTTTTTGACCGCCCTTCCCAACTGGGTGGACGCGGAGACAAGCAGGCCCACGGCGTCCTCGTCAATGGAACTAAAAGGATCAACTTCCAGCACATTTTTTTCCAGATAGGAATGCAGGAAGGAGCCGACATCGTCCCGGCTGAAACCGAGCGTCATCTGCGTAAGGTCGTTGGTTCCAAAGCTGAAGAAATCAGCGTAGGGGGCAATGTCCGCCGAGCGCAGGGCCGCGCGGGGCACTTCAATCATAGTGCCGATTTTTATGGGCACTTTCACGCCGGCAGCGTCAAACACCCGCTTCAGCACAGCCTCGGCGTTGGGCCTAAGGAGCTTTAACTCGTTGGGGGAAATTACCAAGGGAATCATGATTTCAGGCTGTACGGGGATTTTCTGCTTTACGCATTCCACAGCGGCCAAGGCTATTGCCTCTACCTGCATATCGTAGATTTCCGGGTACGTTACCGCGAGGCGGCAGCCCCTATGCCCCAGCATGGGATTCTGCTCGTGAAGATTGTCGATTTTCGCTTTAAGGACAGTGGCGGGAACCCTTAGCTGGCTGGCAAGTTCCGCGATTTCCTCATCGCTGTGGGGGACAAACTCGTGCAAGGGGGGATCAAGAAGCCTAATAACTACGGGCTTTCCTTCCATTGCCTTAAAGATACCGAAGAAATCATTTCGCTGCAGGGGAAGTATCCTTTTTAGGGCATCCTTGCGCTCGGCCTGAGTGTTGGCGACAATCATGGCCCGGAAATGGATGAGCTTTTCCTTGTCAAAGAACATATGCTCCGTCCGGCAAAGCCCAATTCCCTGCGCTCCAAACTGGAAGGCCCGCTTGGCGTCCTCCGGCTGGTCGGCGTTGGCCCACACTTCAAAGCCTTTTATGTTTTCCCGTTTGGAAGACGCGCAAATCTCGTCGCACCACGCGAGGAAAACGCTCATGTCCCGGGTAATTTCCGGGGTTTTCAGAGGGAGCTTGCCTTCGTAGACTTCCCCAAGGGAGCCGTCGATGGTGATCCAGTCCCCTTCCTTAAAGGACTTCGAGCCTATGTTCATGGTCTTGCCCTGAATAATCACGTCCTTGGCTCCGGCAATGCAGGGGGTTCCCATGCCGCGGGCGACGACTGCCGCGTGGCTTGTCATTCCGCCGGTGGAGGTAAGGATTCCCTGAGCAACCGCCATGCCGCCTATGTCTTCGGGGCTTGTTTCCCTTCGTACCAGAAGCACCTTTTCGCCTTTCTCGTGCCACGCCTCAGCTTCGTTGGCGGAGAACACGATTCTTCCGCAGGCGGCCCCCGGCGAAGCGTTAAGCCCCTTGACAAGGGCTTTCGCCGCTTTCTGAGCGGTGGAGTCGATCATGGGGTGAAGGAGCTGGTCGAGGTTAGCGGGGGTTACCCTGAGAACCGCCGTTTCTTTCGTGATAAGCTTTTCATCTACCATATCAACGGCGCACTTTACCGCCGAAGCTCCGGTACGCATACCGTTCCGTGTCTGGAGTATGTACAGTTTGCCCTGCTGGACGGTAAATTCTATGTCCTGCATATCCCTGAAATGCTTTTCCAGCCTGTTTTTTATGGCGATTAACTGGTCGTACACGGTTTTGTTTTTTTTCGCCAAGGTTGAAATCATTTCCGGGGTGCGAATGCCGGCTACTACGTCCTCGCCCTGAGCGTTCATAAGGTACTCGCCGTAGAACTGGTTTTCGCCCGTGGAAGGATCCCGGCTAAAGCATACCCCGGTTCCCGAATCGTCCCCGAAATTGCCGAACACCATAGCCTGAACGTTAACCGCCGTTCCCTTTATGCCTTTGATGTTTTCGATTTTCCGGTACTTGATGGCTTTCTCGTTCATCCACGAGCCAAACACGGCGTTAACCGAACCCCAAAGCTGCTCCAGAGGGTCTTGCGGAAAATCTTTCTTGGCGCTGTGCCTGACGATTTTTTTATACTCGTCCACCAGTTTTTCCAAGTCGGCGGCGCTCAGTCCCGTATCAAGCTGAACCCCACGGGCCTTCTTGATGGCGGCGAGGGCCTCTTCAAACTCGTCATGGGGAACTTCCATAACCACGTCAGCGTACATCTGGATAAAGCGGCGGTAGGCGTCCCACGCGAACCGGGGATTGCCCGTCCGTGCCGCGAGCCCTTTTACGGACTTGTCGTTCATCCCAAGGTTAAGGATGGTGTCCATCATGCCCGGCATAGAAACAGGCGCGCCTGAACGGACAGAAACCAGCAGGGGATCCTTCGGGTCTCCCAGCTTCTTGCCGATGGCCTTTTCCAGCTTTTGCAAAACAGACAGAACTTCCTTTTCAAGCCCCGCCGGATACTTCCTGTTGTTCTCGTAGAAAGCGGCGCATACATCGGTGCTGATGGTAAATCCCGGGGGAACAGGTATCCCCAAGTTTGTCATCTCCGCGAGGTTCGCTCCTTTGCCTCCGAGCAAATCCTTCATCCCCGCGTCACCTTCCGCCTTGCCGTTGCCGAAGAAATACACGTTCTTCTTTCCTGCCATTAGATAACCTCCATGTGTGTGTTTACGAAACGTATTGGTATAATCATAGTATTATGGAAAAAACAGTAAGTCAATGACATGCCGCCTTTAACTCTGGAAGAATGTGATCCCAGACGGCCCAGAGTATGGGCATGATGTTTTTTTCCGTGGAGTTGATGGCTGCCACCGCGTCCAGCGCCGGGAAGATTACCAAAAACTGGCCCTCCCTGCCGTCCAGCCGGTATGCCCCGTGACGGCACGTCCAGAACTGATACCCGTAGCCTAAATCGCAGTCGGCGTCGTCCTGAGTCTGCCGTGTGGGAACCTGTGTGCGGGTGGCCGCCTCTATCCACGCCCGCGAAACAAGCTGCCTGCCTTCCCAGTTTCCCCCCTGTAACAGAAAGCGCCCGAAAAGGGCCATTTGTGAAGTGGTAAGCGTAAGGCCGGCAGCCCCGGTAGTGTAGCCGTCAGCGCTTCGCGTCCATTCGGGATCGGGGATATTCAAGGGGCGGAAAAGTCTGTCCAACAGGTAATCCCGCAGCGTAAGCCCTGTTACTTCCGTCAGCATGGCGGAGATCAAAAACGTGCAGGTGTTGTCGTAGATAAAACAGCTTCCGGGATCGCTTGTAAGTTTGTAAGACAGCGCTTCTTTAAGGCTGCCGGGGCGGGTAAATTGCGGATGGCCCATCGTCATGGTTAAAAGATGCTCCAGCGTCAGCGAGTCCCAGCGCGGGTCGGGCTCCTGCCTTTTTAGGATTCCGGTTACCTTGTCGCAAAGACGCAGGCGGCCTTCGTCTATAGCCATCCCCGCGGCAATGGAAGCAAAGCCCTTGCTTACCGAATACATTGTCCGCGGATGTTCGGGTATCCAGCGATGCCGCGCGCGTTCCTTGCCCCCCTGAATTACGGTTATTCCTTCTACATGAAGTTTGCGTTTTTCAATTTCGTCAATATATGGTTTGATATTCATCAGGGGCTCCAGTTTTTCATAGACCGGGAAGATTTGAAATCTTTGGCGGTTTTGCTTTTGTCCTCTTTTTTTCGCTGTTCCCTGTGGTGCAGCCAAATGACAAGCCCCAAAATAAGCAGAAAAACAAGCATGAAAATAATTACCGCCCCGGTGTTGCCGTTTTCGGCGGGCGGCGCGTCAGTGTCGGGAAGAAAGGGGAACGGGATAATTTCAGGCCCTTCGCCCGGCCCTATGATAAGAACAACGCCGCTTACAGCTATGGCTATAGCGATAAGCGCCAGCGCGGCAAAGGCCGCGAGCCGCAGGGGCCGGGAAGATTTGGAAGAGACGGCAAAGTAAATTATCAAGCCAAGAAGTCCCACAGAAAGAATTGCCAATACTATCTGCATGGCGGTAAGTATACCATAACTGCGGCGTTGTGTGATACACCCGCCGCGCATTGTACAGACGCAGTGGCGGGGGGCGGGACGCGGGGGCAGGTTTGTGCTATGCTGGCCCATGCGACAGATAACAATTCGGGATGTGCGTGCAGAGGACGTTCCGGAAATTAAAGCCATTATCGCCGGGGTTTGGGACTGGGAAGGAATGTTTGACGGTGAGCGCACTCTTGACGCGGCGCTGGGCATATACCTGAATCAGGTGTTGTTCGAGGCGACGTTTGGAAGGGCGGCTGTTGTAAACGGCAAGGTAGCCGGGGTGATCTTCGGCTCTGTGGACGGGGTAGAGCCCAAGTACCGTACGCTTTTGGAGGACGGCACAGCCCATGCCTTGACACTGCTCGCCGCCCCGGAGTCAGATCGCAAAACCATCCTGGGCTACTTCGCTAAAATCGCCGCTATCTACGAAGAGCTTACAAGCGGCATCATGGACGACTACGATGGAACGCTGGATTTTCTGGTTCTAGCCAAGGAAGCGCAGGGGCTAGGCATAGGAAAACGGTTGTGGGCGGCCCTGAAAGCCTACTTCGCGGAAAACAACACCAAACGCATCTACCTGTACTCTGACACCGAATGTAATACCGGCTTTTATGAGAGTCAGGGCTTTGCAAAACGGCTGGAGCGAAAAGCGGCCTTCGATTTTGACGGGGAAGTGTTTGAAGCGGACATTTTCCTGTACGACATCCGGCTAGATTGATTTTGTCTTGCGGGCGGCAACAGCAAACGCAACAGCAACGCTTCGCCCGTCACTCCCCCAGACGGAACCTGCCGTCAACAAGCGTGAAATCCACGCCTGCGGTTGCCCGGACGCTTAGGTCTTCGAACACAAAGATCGCCTCTACCCCTTCGAGCGAGTCAACAAGGGCCCGCCCCCTTTCGTAGCCCAGAACAAAAACCGCCGTGGAAAGGGCATCCGCGTCCATAGAAGCGCCGGACGACACAATTGTTGTAGAAAGAATGCCGGTTCTGGCCGGGTGGCCGTCGAAGGGGGAAAGGAGGTGGTGGTGGCGCGCCCCGTTGTACACAAAATACCGTTCGTATACACCCGATGTTGTTACCGTCATGTCCCAGCCGCTTATAATTCCCAGGGCCGTTCTATCGTCCGCGTGGGGCGTTTGTAGGCCAACCCTCCACGGGGTTCTGTCCGGCCTTGCCCCGTGCATGATAACGTCCCCGCCCAGGTTGATAATCGCCCGGTCAAGGCGCGCCGCGCGAATAATCGCGAGCGCCTCGTCCGCCGCAAACCCTTTGGCAATGGCTCCCAGATCAAGCGCCATGCCGGGGGCCGTGAGGAACACCGTGCGCCGCTCCCGGTCAAGATCGATATTCCGCCAGTTCACAAGCGGCAGAACGGCGTTGATTTCTTCTTGCGAAGGAACGCCGGGGTTGGGGCCCATTATGTCCCAAAGGGCCGTTAAGGGCCCGATGCTGGGGTCAAACGCGCCGCCTGAAAGCTCGGCAATCCGCGCCGCCCGCTCGATAACCGTAAACACATCGCCGTGTACCCGCACCGGAGCTATGCCTGCCGCCGCGTTGACGCGGGAAACATCAGAACCCGGCAGGAACAGGCTCATGCGGCCCTCTATTTCGCGGATGCGGCGAAAAATATCCTCGTACAGTTCGTAGCTTGCCTGGTCGAACAGGGTAATGACGCAAAAGGTGTTTAGCGCGAATTCGCCGAGGAAAGGCGGGGCCGCCGCCGCCCGCGCGCGTGGGGGGAAAAAACGTTCAAGCAAGCCCGTGGCGCGGGCTATGGGGAGCGAGACGGCAAGGGCAACAGCGCAAAACAGGAAAAGACGGCGGGTACGCATAAGGCATTCTCCTTGCTTGGTTTATCTTCTGGTAAATGTTTGCGTAAACACTTCCGTTTCGTCCCAATCTGTGCCTGTGTGTGTGAAGGTAACGGTGTTGCCGCTTATTGAATATGTGTAGATTTCGGTTTGCCGTTCAAAAGGAAGTAATATCCTGAATGGAAATAGCACCTCCACGTTTCTATTTATGGCTGAAGATAGTTCACGCTCGGAATACCACGCTGGTTCAAGACCGTCAAAAAGGCCGCCGTGCAAATGCGTCATTCTTCTTGTTATAGTGCCGCCATCTACGGTATACGTTCCCCTTACATTGGGTACGCCGTTTACGGATATTTCCCAGTTGCCATTTCTGCGAAACTGTTTTTCGTGCCCCGCGCCATCGACCCATGTTCCAATAAGGGCGGATTCTTCCCTTTTACAGCCGGAAAGCGCCAGCGCGGAAACAAGAGCCACCGCGAGCATTCCCGGCCAAACGTTATATCGTGCCATTTCGTTCCTCCGAAATTGTTTTATACAGTATACCGAATATATTTATTATTATCAATGCAAATACTTGTTGATAATACGTGTTTTTGATATACTGTCCGCATACCTCGGTTGTAAGGAGGGGGCATGAAGAAGATTGTAACTGTAGCGATTGCAGTGTTCGCCTTGGCGTTATCAGGATGCCAGAATACCTTGCTTGAAATTCCGGCGGGCAATGATGCCTGGCAAAGGTTTACCGGTTCCTCCGGGATTGGTTTTTGGGGTTGGGGAAACAATCCTGATGAACCACAGGCATTGCTTGTGTTTGTTAGAACTTCACTTGTAACCCGCATTGAATATTGGGAGGGCCGGGAATTACTACGCAGCGCTGAGTGGCTGGATAGTACCGGGGATACAATTACATACAGAGCGCCAAATGGGCAGATAATCATTCAACATTATTTTATTTTTGACAATGGATTGGAACTTGATGAATTGAATGTTAGCTTAACATCAGGCGGAATATTCTGGCGGCGAGAAAGGCCGTCATGGTGGTCATGGGAATTTCCCAGCCAGCCGCCTAATCTTTCCGGCTCGTCGCATAATTTCACCGGAAGTAGTGGAATTGGCTTTTGGGGGGGAGGGGGCAATGATCCCAATAACCCGGAAGCTGTGTTTGTATTTATTAACACTTCATCCGTATCTCGTGTTGAATTTTGGGTAAATCAGGAGCTTCGCAGTTGGGGCCATTGGATTGACGCAACCGGGAATACAATAATTACAAGACGGCATGATTTTCTTAACCCGGCTACCCAAAGATATTATGTTGATAACAACAGATTGTGGCTTGTTGATCATTTTGCCGCAATAGCGCGGGGCGGGCCATTTTACCGCATTGAAGGGCCGCAGTGGTGGGAACTTGCAGAACGGTAGATAATATGCCTACCCGTAACGCATCTGCGTTGCGGGAGGCCTTACATAAGTTATTCAGGGTGTGCCTTGTATCGCTTGTCTGGCGGCTTGTCTGATAGCTTCACCTGTATACGTGGCGCCCGATACCGGGATAAAATCCCAACAGTTCATCGCCAGTAAAAAATCCCGCGCATGATCGCTGGCTAATTCCCAATATCCCGGCGACTGGATGCCGCCAACATTGTCGAAAATTACAGTGGTTATAAACCCGTCAGCCAGTGTGAGCATTACGCCTACTTCACCGCCTTGATACCCGATGCCTGTGCCTGTTCTAAACGCTGCACCTGAAATTGCCTCGCGGGGAAAAATCTGGAAAGCCCGACTGGCTATGACACTGTCAGGATGGTTTTCTCTTACGCCGATAGCCCGAAGAATGATGTGTCCACGGAAAGCCATGCCTGTGCCGGATGGCAAGTAAAAAGGCCCGGTATATGGAGTACCGTCCACTGCGCTGGGTACAGACCCATCGAGTGTAAAGTAAATAGACGCGCCGGGGGTAGTGGAGGTCAGGGTAATTGATATTCGCGCATCGGTAGTATTGCCAAATGATCTGTTCGGGTCTGCCTGTATGGAAGGGGTTGCTACTTGTGGCCCCATGGGGTATTCAATAGGGCAGCTAGCCAATACTACCAGTAATGCAAAGGCGCAGAACGCCCAAAAATAATTGCGCCGCTTCATGTTTCTTTCCTTTTGTTGTGTAGCGTTTCAGGCGCATCATGTACAGATACGCCTGAAACACCTAGCCGCCGCCTGAAGCGCAGGGTGCGCCGCAGACAGGCGGCTCTTTACCTAAAAATTAATTTGGCCAATTCTCCGGGTTCAGGAACGCCGGAAACACGGGCGGTCCATCTGGCCCAGCCAAGGTGCGAAGAGGCTGGCCTATGTTGTTTCCCCATCTGCGCAGAGGAATGCCATCCCAAGCATTGGACAAAGTAAAGCCGCCCGGACCGATATTCCAATCCCAGCCAACCGCCGCCATCAAGTTAGCCGCAGTGAGAAGCGCACCAGCGTTATACCACGCCGGAGCAGGCACGGGTACGAGCCCGCTGGCGATACCAGTGCTACCAAAACCGGGGAAATGGAGGGGAACAGCATCAACGCCAGGAGGAGTACCAAAAGCAGCAGGAAAACCGCCCCACCACCAAGGCTGGTTGTGGTCTAGATAGAAAGTCCAATAGGCTGTCCTTGATTCCCACTCGTTCTGGAGAATAACCCTGCCCCTTTGCGTTATTGCCAAGATCGCCGCATTCAGTTGGGCTTGGGTCGGAAGCGGAGGCAGTACTGCGTCTCCGGCATCTACAGCCGCTTGCCTAGCATTTACCAAATTCTCTACGGTAGTTACCGCAGCCGCTCCCCAGTCCGCCGGGAACCTGCATATTAAGCCGTAGTGCGGCTCTCGGATAAGGCCGTTGACTGCGCCACTGGGCATTTCGTAATCAAACCCTAATTCCTGGGTTACATTGACGATCTGCATTATGTCGAACCACATATCCACGATCGCGCCAGCCTTTGCCGGGGCGATACGAGCCCAATCAGCTTCGGCACGAGCAATAAACGCATCCCGTTCGGCTTGGTTATTCAAATTCCAGTGCGCCGCGCCTACTCCGGTTCCGGCTCCCGCAGCTTCGCCCCAAAATTGGGCTAACGATCTGGCAGGGCCAAGTTGCGCTCTGGCAACGCCAGTAGCCGCAATGGCTTCCGCAGTAATGGCATCCGCTCCCCACCCGCTAACTGTTTGCCATCGGCCAACAGCCACGCCAGTCGTAGTTGTGGGCAGCCAGCCCCGGTACATCTGATAAGCGGTAACCAAGCGATGGGAATAATTCCGAAGCCTGACCTCTACGAAAAGATGGTTCCGATCCTGCCATCCTCTTGTAACTCCACCTGCCGCCGCAGCTACGCCGGGGGTTGTGAAGTTGCCCGCAGGGTGGCCAAAGAGGGCAGCGTCAATGGCAAAAGTGCCGCGTCTGCGCTCAATAAAGTTAGTTACCGATTGGCCCGGGGCCATAGAGGTAGCAAGCTGCCAAACATTCGCCATTTGATAGCCCTGTACTTCATTGTTAGGGATGTACAGGCCGGCGGTCATTGGGTGTTGGCCCGCAGGTACGGGAGTTTCACGCAAAGGTGTGTTCGGCGGTACAATCATCCAGTAGGAACCCAAAGAATTGTTTATCGCGCCGTTGGGGTTGATGGTAAGCCAGTTCACAGACCTGATTATAGGATCGAAGAACGGGCCCCGATACACACGGTTATTAAAGGGCGCTCGCCAAGCAGGGTTAAACACTTCGTCCCGTGCCGGGGTCATGAAGGTTATCGCTGGCAGGCCCATGTCTATGTACCCATAGTGTTGGTGAGCCATAAGGAACCGTCTTGCGGCATCCAAGCCAGTGCCAGTAAGGATATTCTTACTGCCAGCGCCCGTAGCGTGTGTGTAGGTGTCATTCGGGAACAACCTGTTCATGTCGTACACGTACCTAGTCGTAGTGCCGTTATCACAACCCGCCAAAGTGAACATCACCGCCAATAGAACGATGAAACCGAAGGAGATAGCTTTTTTTCCTTTCATTGTTATCCCTCCTAACATTTTTCCCGGCTAACAGCCGGGTTTGCATGGCATTTCGCCCTGCTTTACCAAGAGAGGGATTGTTTTGTGTAACTACCCCCTATTGATGTTAATATTATAGTATTAATATCAATACGTGTCAATAGTTTTTTTTAATGAACGACAATTTATAATCATGAAAAGCAAAGACATAGGATTGCGCCGGGTTTTGGCTGCCAACTTAAAGAAACATAGAAAAGCGCTTCATTTTTCGCAGGAAAAACTGGCGGAAATAGCGGATTTGTCGTGGCAGACCATAAACAGCATCGAGTGCCACCGGACATGGGTCAGCGACAAGACCCTAGAAAGCCTCGCCAGCGCCCTTAAAATCGAAGCTTTCCAATTATTAGTGCCAGCATCGCCGGCAATGGATACGGATACGTACACACAGCCGTTAAGCGCGTACGAGGCCGTCAAGGAACTGTTGCGAATAAAGTGGGCCTATGACGAATCGTTCAACGAAATAGTAAACCTGACAGAAAAAGCCAAAGCGTAATCCAGCCACAGAAATCAGCCATAATCAACCATATAAGACGTATTTACTGGAAAAGACCCGCGCCAAACCGTAATCAAAATCCGAAATTTATCATTGACACGTAATAATATCAATGATATTATACTAATTATACGAGGGATACTCCTTGTAGAAACACAATTAAGGAGCGAAATATGGCACGTAAACCATATATGGCAGCGATTGCGGCGCTGGCTGTAGGCGTCTTATTCAACGCCTGTGTGCTTGAATACGATTTTGACCGGGCGCCAGCCTGGAGACAGATGGCGATAGGGGACACGCTGGGGCCGCCTGTTACGGCACAGAACGCGACCGGCTCCGCGCGGGGCTGGGGCGGCACGGTTACCGTAACACTGGATTTAGTAGGCGGCTATATCGAAAACGTAAGAATTGACGCGCGAAGGGAAACTCCGTCCCACACACGGGAGCTTATTCAACTGGCGCAAAGAAACGCCTCGCTGTTCAATTCCTTTACCTTTCTGGATAGCATGACGGGCGCTACCGTTACCCGCAACGCGATACGGGAAGCCGGAGAAAACGCCCTTATGAGCGCCGGGGTTGATTTCTAACAATACTACAAGACTACAAAGGAGACCACATGAAAAATTTTATTGTTTTTGCCCTGCTGTTCGGCGCTTTGACTGCCAACGCCTTCGCCCAGCTCACGTTAAGCGGCAGTCTGTACGCTGGTGTCCAGATGGAAATTCCCTACGGTAACGCCCGCGACGGCAGCCCTCAGGAAAACACCATCTACCCCCACCACCGCAGGGAGGGCGAGCCCGTGTTTAATCTG
>WQUW01000032.1 GCA_009781915.1 Treponema sp.
ACGCTGGAGTCCCCCGACCGCTTTACGACAACGAACCTGACGCTGAATCCTCTTTTGGAATACACGCTTACAGGCCCGGCGATGCTGTACGTGGAATACATTTTGAGGCTGGATGACATGGACAGGGCCAGCCACACATTCGGTTTTGGCGTAACCATCCGGGCGTTCTAGGCGGACAGCCTCCCGCGGCGTGCCCGAAACGTGCCTGTACTGTGCCTGCTATGAACGGAACCTGCTTCAAGACAAACCTGCGATCGGCGCTTACCTCCCGCGGCCTTACGGTCAGGGAGTTAAGCGTGATAACAGGCATTGCCAAGGGCACGCTGGACTGCTACCTTGGCGTGCGTGCCTCGATGCCCCCGGCGGACATCGCCGCGAAGATAGCCACAGCGTTAGGCGTAACGGTAGAGTTTCTTGTAAGCGGCGGGCAGGAGGCGCAGGCACGGGAAAGCGAAAAGCGGGAAAATGCCATCGGCACGGTACTCCGGCTCTTGGTCGAGCTTGACGAGCGGGATGTGGAAACGGTGCTTACCGTTACGAAAGTGCTGAGGACTCAGGCCGAGCGATACCCCGCTTCCTCCAGCGCCGCTTCCATAACGCGGGCATAAAAGTGGATGGTACGCGCTGTATACCTTCGGCTCTGGCGGCGATGGCGACGGCGGCGTCCACAATGGGCAGTTAGGCCGCAGGTTTGCCATGGCCGTTACAATTGGAGGCCAACTGTGGGGCTGGGGAGACAACCGCTTTGGACAGATCGGCAACGGCAGCTCTCTTATCGGCGGCACCCCCGGTAATAATACCGGGAAGGGCGTACATGACGCTCTGAATGTTTCATACAACACCGTCGCTTTTTTCAGATTCCGCGAATGAGGGTATCGCCATACCCGAAAGTATAGTAGACTTATAGGTACTGGCGCAATATGGACAGAGAACCCGTGCGGGACACACCCGAAGAATTCCAGAACCTCACGACAGGCCGGTTTCTGCGTTACGCGCGCTACTGGACAACAAGCGACCGGCGCAATCCCGATACCCCCTCCACGCCGGGCCAATGGGAACTGGCGAAGGCCCTTGCCAAAGAACTGCGGGGGCTGGGCGTAGCGGACATCACGCTGACGGATCACTGCTACGTGATAGCCCGGATTCCGGCAAGCCCCGGAAAGGAGCATTGCCCCGTCCTGGGCTTCCTTGCCCATCTGGACACTTCCGAGGAAGTATCCGGAAAGGACGTAAAACCCTGCCTTGTAGAAAATTATGACGGCAAGCCCATCGAACTAAGCGGCGGGCTCTGCCTTGATCCGGACGAATACCCGGCGCTGGCGGCGCACAAGGGCAAGGCCCTTATCCACGCTGACGGAAGCACCCTGTTGGGGGCGGACAACAAGGCCGGAATCGCCGCCATAATGGGGGCGGCGGAGTACCTTTTGGCCCATCCCGAACTAGAGCGGGGGCGGGTAGAAATTATCTTTTCCCCGGACGAGGAAACCGGCAAGGGACTTCCGGAGTTTCCCGCTGACAGCATACGGGCGAACATCTGCTACACGCTGGACGGGGGCCCGCTTGGGGAGCTTGAATGGGAATGTTTTAACGCATGGGCCGCGAAGATACAGTTTACCGGGGTTTCCATGCACTTGGGGCAGGCCCGCTCCCGCATGGTTAACGCGACGCTTATGGCATCGGTGTACAACGCCATGTTGCCCAGAAACGAAAGCCCCGAAGCCACTGACGCCTATTACGGCTACTACTGCCCCCTTTCGATTGAAGGGAACGCCGAAAGCGCCTCTGTGGAGGTGTACGTGCGGGATTTCGACCTTGCCGAAGGCGAGCGGCGGCTGGCGGCTCTGGAAACATACGCCCGCGCGGTAGAAGCCCAGTTCCCCGGCGGAAAGGCCGAGGTTTCCTCGCGGCTCCAGTACCGCAACATGAGGGAAAAAATCAGCGAGCGGCCCGATGTGCTGGAAAAGCTGCGCCAAGCCTACACAAACACCGGCGTGGAGATTCGGGAACGGCCCATCAGGGGCGGCACGGACGGCTCCAAGCTTACCGAGATGGGCATTCCCACGCCCAACATCTTTACCGGGGGCCGCAACTTCCACAGCCGCCTTGAATGGCTTTCGGTTCCGGAACTCGCCGCCGCCTGCCGGATTGTTACGGAGCTTGTGCGGCTGTGGGCCGTGTAGAGCGGGGCTGCGGGCGTGAGCCAACGTTTTTTCCTCTAGCAGACATTGAATTTCCCGTCGACACACGCACTTCGCCCAGTTGACTTTTTTATCAAGTACGTGTATCATGCGAAATCATGTCCTCTAAGCGTCCTTTTGCGTCTAAAGCGGGTTTTAAGCGGAAGCAAGTACTCCAGAATGTGCTGTTGGCCGTTATCGTACTCGCGTTTATCTCCTCGTTGCCCATGCTTTTTCTGAGGATCAGGGAGCATGGCGGCAGTGATCGCAGGGAGCTTCAGGCGCTTTTCCAGTCCGGCGCGTTTGAAAGGGCCTTTGCCCAAAGCAGGGAAATGCTTGTCGAAAGGCCGCTGGATTTCTTTCTGCTGACCGTCAACGGCTTTTCGGCGTATCAAATCGCCGTCTCCCAGATAAACAGTTTCGACACCCTTTCGTACATCAATAACGCCATCTGGTCTCTGCGAAGGGCCATGCTTTTGCGGCAGGGAGCCTCGGACGGACGGATTTTTTACGTACTGGGAAAGGCCTACTATCACAAGGGGCCGGCGTACGCTGATTTGGCGGTAAAGTACCTGCAAAAAGCCAGAGCCGCCGGGTTCGCCGCCGCCGATATTCCCGAATACTTGGGGCTGGCGTACGCCGCGCTCCGGGATTTCCGTGGCAGCGTGGACGCCTTCGCGCTGGCCCTTGCGGAAGAGGGCAGGGAGCCTTCGGACGTGCTGCTTCTTTCCATTGCCCGATCCTACATTATGCTTGAAGACGTGGAATCGGCGAAGCGCTATCTTTTCCGCTGTCTGGAAGTATCCAGAGATTCAAGAACCATGACCACCGCGCGCCTGCTTTTGGGGAATATACTGTATCAAACAGGGGATGTCCCCGGCGCGGAGGCCGAATTTTTAAAGATTATAGAAGAAAACGGCGAAAACGCCGAGGCGAGTTACCGGCTTGGGGTGTTGTACGCCTCTGTGGGAGACATAACCAGAGCCCGCGCGGAATGGCGGCGGGCGCTCAGAGTCGATCCCGCTCACGGGCCGGCCCGTGCCCGGTTGAATTAGCCGTGAGAAGGGACAGGAAGCATCGGAGGAAGTATGTTTGGACGAAGTTCATCAGCTATCGGAATTGATTTAGGGACATGTAATACCCTTATTTATATAGCCGGAAGGGGCATTGTAATCAACGAGCCGTCCGTAGTCGCCGTGGAGAAGGGAACGAATAAAGTCGTTGCCGTGGGCTCTGACGCGAAACGGATGCTCTTCAAAACCCCCGGCTCCATCCACGCCATCCGGCCATTGAGGGGCGGGGTTATCGCGGACTTGGAATCCACGGAAAAAATGATCCGCCACTTTATCTCCAAGTCGTTGCCCCGCTACCGGCTGTTCAAACCCCGCATGGTGTTCGGCATCCCGTCCAGCATCACCGAGGTGGAGCGCCGGGCCGTGGAGGAATGCGCCTACAAAGCCGGGGCCAGAGACGTCGTGGTTATCCCCGAAAGCCTCGCCGCCGCTATCGGGGCGGAAATCCCCATCCACGAGCCGGCGGGCCACATGATCTGCGACATAGGCGGCGGCACAACGGAGATTTCCGTTATAAGCCTTGGCGATATGGTCGTAACCAACGCTATCCGGACAGCCGGGGATGATTTTGACGACGCCATCACCAAGTATGTCAGGAGCGAACTTAACCTTATTATCGGGGGCGGGGCGGCCGAGCGGCTTAAAGTGGAAATAGGCAACGCCTTTCCCGACAAAACAATCGAAAAGGTGGAAGTTAAGGGAACTGACGCGGGCAACGGCCTTCCCCGGCGGCTGGAAATTGATTCCGAGCAAGTCCGGGAAGCGCTGAAAGTCCCCGTGTTTAAGATCATAGACGAAATAAAAACGATTTTGGGCAAAACCCCGCCGGAACTTGCCGCCGATATTGTAGAAAGGGGCATCGTTATGACCGGGGGCGGATCGCTATTAAAAGGGCTGCCTAAACTTATTTCCAAGGAAACGGGCGTTTCCGTCATTATCGCCCAAAGCCCTCTGGACTGTGTCGCGCTGGGGGCCGGAAAGTATTTTGAGAACAGGGATCTTGAGAATCTTCACAATAATTACGACAATCTGAATAGTTAGATCATTTAAAAAGAGCGTTTAAAACCAAGTGGTGTCCGCGGGCCGGAAGGCTTGGCGGAAGAACAAAATAGGTACTCAAAAGGGATGCGTATGAGGTCAAGGGAAGAAAGGGCTCAAGAGGGACGAACCGGGATGGAGCTGTATGTTTTCATCACCCTCGCGCTGGTTTCTTTTTTGACGCTTTTTTTCGCGTCCCGTCCCGCCTTTGTAGAGTTCAAGAGCGTTGGGCTTACCATGTTTTCCGGCGTCAGGGGCGGCATTGACGAGGTTTTCTCCACCGTATCCCGGACGGTTTTGTCAATTCAGGAACTCAATTCCCTCAGGCAGGAGCACACCGAGCTTCTTCAGCGGATCGCCCACTACGAGCAGTTTGAGCGGACTGCCGCCGAGATACGGCAAGAGAACGTCCGCCTTAGGGAGCAGTTGGGCTTTTCTCAGGAACTGCGCCTCAGGCATATTCCGGCCCGGCTCATAGGCCGCGATCCGAACAACCTTTTTTCCGCCTTAGTGATAAATCAGGGGACACGGGCGGGGGTAGCCGTTAATATGCCCGTTGTCGCCGTTCATGGCGGGACGCAGGGGCTTGTGGGCAAAGTTATTCACAGCGGGGCCTTTGAAAGCCTTGTCATGCCCCTGTACGATTCCAGGTGCTTTGTGGCGTCCCGGTTTGTGCACTCGCGTTACGAGGGGATAGTGGAGGGCAGGGGAAGCCCGCGCGATCCCCTGTTCATGCGGTACATTATAAGCCGGGCTAGAGACGAAATCAGCGTTGGCGACATGATTATAACCAGCGGCATGGGGGGGATATACCCGCCGGGGATCAATATCGGGCGGGTTACCCGGATACATTTTCAGGAAACCGAGCTTTCGATGGAAGTGGAACTGGAACCGGTCGTGGACTTTTTCCGTTTGGAGTATGTGTTTGTGATTCACCCGGAAGAGGAGACCGATGGTTAAAAAGATTATATGGGCCACGGTTTTTATCATCGCCGCCACGCTGCTTCAGTCTACGGTTCTTTCCCGCTTGGCGCTGCACATTCGCGTGGTTCCGGATATAGCGCTGACCATTTTAGTCTTTGTCGCCTACATGAACGGAACCATGACCGGGCAGGTTACGGGATTTTTTTCAGGCTTCATGATGGATTTTCTTTCGGCGTCGCCCTTGGGGTTCCACGCCTTTGTCCGCACCCTTATCGGGGCGATAACGGGTTTTATAAAGGGCACGTTCTTTGTCGATTTTTTCTTTCTTCCTATGGCCCTTTGCGCCGGGGCCACCGCCTTCAAAGCGCTGATTTATTTCCTGCTCCACCTGCTTTTGGCCGGAGCGGTTCCGTTCTATAATATTTTCGGGCTTGATTTTTGGATTGAGATGGGGCTCAATGTCGTTTTGGCCCCCTTTCTGTTCGCTCTTTTAAGGTTATGCGGCCCCCTTCTGGTGGGTCAAAGGAGAATTGTCTAATGGCATCGGAACGGACGGAGAAATCCGAGATTCGGATCATTGTATTGCGGGTTATTTTTATCGCGGTGTTTGTCCTTTACGCCGCGCGGCTGTTTGGAATGCAGGTGCTGCGGGGGGATGTGTACCGGGCAAGGGCCCAAAGCATCGCCCGCCAGACCGTTGTTATCCCCGCTCAACGGGGCGAGATTTTCGACCGCCATTTCGACCAGCCTCTGGTGATGAACGCCAGCGCTTTCGCCGTCAGCGTAACCCCCGCCGAGGTTCCCCGCTCCCAAATACCCCAGCTCACCGCCCGCCTCGCGGCCATTCTTGGCGTTCCGGTACACCACATTGAACGCAGGCTTCCGCCTTCGATTTTCCACCTGTACCACCCCGTGGAGATTGCGGCTAATGTTCCCTTCGCTACCATAGCGGTGCTGGCGGAGCAGGTGGCCTCGCTGCCCGGCGTTTCGTGGCAGTCAAGGCCCGTGCGAAGCTATCCTGATATTGGCAGTCTTTCCCACATTATCGGGTATGTGGGAAACATCACCCGCGAAGAACTCACCGTGCTGTTTAACTACGGGTATCATCAGGGCGATATAATCGGGAGGGACGGCATTGAGCGCCAGTACGATCAGCTTCTGCGCGGAAGCGAGGGCCGGGAGACCAGAACCGTGGACGCGCGGGGAAGAATTGTGCCCGGCGGCGGCAGTGTCCGTGTCCCCCCGGAAATGGGCAGAAATCTGGTTCTTACCATCGACCGGCATATTCAAACCCTTGCCGAGCGGGCCTTGGGTAACCGTATCGGATCGGTGGTGGTACTGCGCCCTTCGACCGGGGAGATTCTGGCTATGGTTTCCTACCCGTGGTACGACCCCAATGTGTTTAACAACGCGGCGGATATGGAAATGGAAATACAGGCCCTGTTTAACCATCCCAGTAGGCCCCTTATTAACCGGGCCATTCAGTCGGCGTTTCCTCCGGCGTCGTCTTTCAAGATCGCCATGTCGGCGGCAATTCTGGCGGAAAACGCCTTTCCCGCGGGGCAGACCATCGACTGCCGGGGGGAGATAACCATCGGCGACCGGGTTTTGCGCTGTCATGTCCGCGTCCCCGGCCACGGCAGGCTTAATCTTCAACAGGCGCTGGCCCAGTCCTGCAACATCTACTACGCTGTTCTGGCAAGGGATCACCTTGGGGTGGATAGCCTTGTGCGGCACACACAGGCGTTTGGTTTTGGGAGCCTTACGGGCATCGACCTGCCCGGCGAGGTAAGCGGGTTTGTCCCCACGCCCCAGTGGAGGGAACAGCGTTTTAACCAGCGCTGGATGGCGGGGGATACCATGAATATATCCATCGGGCAGGGCTACACGCTGGTTACCCCCCTGCAAATGGCGAATATGGTGGCTATGGTAGTCAACGACGGGGTTATTTACAGGCCCCATGTCCTGAAAGAAGTCCGCGATCCCCTTACCGGAGCGCTGGAAAGCCGTGTCCAGCCAGAGGTACTGCACAGAAGCGCCGTTTCCCCGGAAGTATTCGCTCAGGTGCGCCGGGATATGCGCAGTGTTATTACGGAAGGAACCGCCCGCTATCCATTGGGCCTTAGAGCGGTGGAAATCGCCGGGAAAACCGGAACCGCCGAAGTTACCGGGTTTCAGGATAGCTGGCATTCGTGGTTCGCCGCCTACGCCCCTTACCGGACGGATAACCCGGATGAGCAGATTGTCGTCTCGGTAATTGTCGAGGCCGCCAATGAGTGGGAGTGGTGGGCTCCCTTTGCCTCCGCCGTTATTTTTCAGGGCGTTTTCGCCAATCAAACCTTTGAGGAAGCCGTGCGTACCCTTGGAATTCCCGCGCACCGCCGCAGGGGTTAGGGCTCCGTAGCGGGGATGGGGATATATGCGAGTTCGCGATTTTTTCGAGATTGATTTTTTCCTCCTCCTGTCCGCTCTTGTTCTCACGATTGTGGGGATACTGTTCATTTATTCTTCGGGGATGACGTCTTCGGGGATCCTTGTTTCCAACGAATACCGCAGGCAGATAGCGTGGGCTTCGGCGGGGCTGGCTCTCGCGGTAGTTCTGGCGATATTCAATTACCGCCGCATTTACGACCTGTCCGTGTACCTGTATCTGGTAACCCTCGCGCTGCTTATGTACACTCTTATCTTGGGCTGGGCGGGCCACGGAACCCGCTGGATCAGGATCGCCGGGTTCGCCATTCAGGTTTCGGAGTTCGCCAAGATTACCACCATCATTTTTCTGGCGTGGTACTTGGACATCACCAAAAGAAGCCAGAAAACGCTCCTTCGCTTTGTTGTGTCCTGCGCCATTGTGCTGGTTCCAATGATGATGATCCTGATTCAGCCGGACTTGGGAACCTCGCTTGTTTTTATCCCTATCCTTTTGGGCATGACCTTTCTTGCCGGGGTTTCCCTGAAGTACGTTTTTTTTCTGGGATTGACCATTTCAGTTTCGGGCATTTTCCTAATGCTGCCCCTCTGGCAAGCGTACATTATGGACAACGCGTATCCGGCCTTAATGCTGCTTGTGAACCGGCGCTTTGTGCTTGCCGCCTGCCTTATACTGTCGTTAATCGGGATTATAAGCTGGTTCGGCTTTCTTCGCTTCGACAAACAGCGTTTTTTCTGGATATGCTACAGCGCCGGGGTGTTCGCCCTTTCTCTGGGCATTTCCTTCGCCGCCCAGATGATTCTGCGCCAGTATCAGGTTTTGCGGCTTATCGTCTTTATGAACCCCAATATAGACCCGCGAGGTTCGGGCTGGCATATCATACAGTCCATTACCGCGATAGGCTCAGGCGGTCTTTACGGCAGGGGCTTCCTTCAGGGAACCCAGAGCCAGTTTCACTTTCTTCCCGAACAAAGCACGGATTTTATTTTCGCCATTCTTTCCGAGGAATGGGGGTTTATGGGCGGGGTGTTTGTGTTCATACTGTTTCTGGTTATCTGCCTTAGGCTTATCAGAATTATGCGGATTACCACCGATTCCTTCGCCTCCAACATCGTGGCGGGGCTGGTTTCCATGTACGCCTTCCATTTTTTCATCAACGTGGGAATGACTATGGGTGTCATGCCCATTACCGGTATCCCGCTGATGTTTGTGTCCTACGGCGGTTCAGCCCTTATTTCGGCCATGACAGGAATTGGGTTGGCTTTGAGCATTCACGTGCGAAGATACCAGTACCAGCGTTAGAAAAATGCAGACCCGGTATATCGATCCCCTTAAAACACTCGCCGCTTCCCTTTTAACGGTTGAAAAACCGGCCCGCTATACCGGGGGGGAGTACGGACGGCTTTGCCCGCCCGACCCCGCCGCGAGCGGGACGCTAAAAACCGTTATCGCCTTTCCCGACCTGTACGAAATCGGCATGTCAAATCAGGCTCTGCGTATTCTGTACAACAGCCTTAACCGCGCCGGCGGCATTCTGTGCGACCGGGCTTTTGCCCCGGCCCCCGATTTTGAAGAGCTTTTACGGGCCAAGGGGCTTCCGCTTTACGGCCTTGACACCGGGATTAGCCTTAAAGACACAGACCTTCTTATGTTTACCCTTGGCTACGAACTGGGCTTGAACGGGATATTTTCCATGCTGGACATTTCAGGCATTCCCCTCCGCTGCCGCGACCGCGCGGACGACGACCCTGTGGTACTCATGGGCGGCCCTTGCGTTTCAAACCCGTTGCCGTATTCGGATTTTATTGACGCTTTCTGGATCGGCGAGGCCGAAGGCGGTTTTTTTGATCTGGCTAAAGACCTTGCCCGGATAAAAGCGTCAGGCGGCGGACGGCAGGCGCTTTTGCAGCGGCTTGTCGGGCATGAGTCTGTCTGGACAAAAGGGAAGGGGAGGGCGCTTAGGGCAATAGACCTAGGCTTTTCTGCCGGGGAAAACGGCCCGGCTATTTTTCCCGTTCCCAGCATGAAGGTGGTTCACCAGCACGGCCCGGTGGAAATAATGAGGGGCTGTCCCAACGGCTGCCGCTATTGCCACGCCGGGTTTTGGTACAGGCCCATGCGCCAGAAAGACGCGCGCGTCATAGAGGCCGAAACGGAAGCCTTTATTCGCCGCGGGGGATACCGGGAAATAACGCTTTCTTCGCTGTCGTCCGGCGATTACGGGCATCTGGACAGCCTGATTGAACGCCTTAACAACACATACCGCGGGCAGCGCGTTTCCTTTCAGCTTCCTTCCCTGAAGGTTTCAAGTTTCTCCCTTAACCTGCTGGAAAAAATTTCACAGGTGCGAAAGAGCGGCCTTACCTTCGCCGTTGAAACCCCGGTGGATTTCTGGCAGATGGCAATCAACAAAAAAGTATCGGGCGAAGATGTCGTTTCCATTCTTAAAGAAGCCCGGCGCAGGGGATGGCGGACGGCGAAGTTCTACTTCATGATAGGGCTCCCGCTGGAAAGCCCGCGTGACTCAGGCGGCTCAAGCGGCGGGCGTGAGTTTGCGTCCGAAGAGGAAGAAATAGCGGCATTTATCGAAAGAATATCCGGGCAGACAGGGATGCGTTTTACGATTAACGTGGGAGCTTTTGTGCCAAAACCCCACACCCCGTTTCAGTGGGCGGGTCAGTTAAGCCGGGAAGAAGCCGAAAAAAAGCTGAACGTTTTAAGAGTCAGGCTTAAACCGCAGGGGCACAAAGTGGGCGTTCAGGACGCTCTACTTTCCGTGCTTGAAGGCATTATGAGCCGGGGCGATGAAAGGGCAGGGGAGGTGTTTGAAGAAGCGTACCGGTTTGGATGCAGGCTTGACCCGTGGAGCGAATACCTGAAAAGGGATGTGTGGGAGAGGCTGGTCGAAACGCACAAAAGCCTTGTAAGCGAGTTTTTGGGCGAGAAAGACAGAGCCTGCCCATTGCCGTGGTCGAGCGTAGACTCCGGAATGGCCGCGATATACGTGGAGAAGGAGTTGAGCAAATCCCAATACGGAGAATTAACTTCACAGTGTATACGAAATTGTACAAATCCTTGCGGAATATGTGAAAAGGGCGCCTCGAAAGCCAGTGTTGTACAAAATACCATACAGGATAAAGTGTTTTCTCAACCGCCCTTGCTCGCCGGTATCGCTAAAACCCCCGACGCAGCTACGTTTAGGATATTGTTTTCGTTTTCGAAGCAGGGGAGCTGTGTTTTCCAGCCCCATCTGGCCTTGCTGGAAATTCTTTCTATGGCTTTTGTGCGGGCGCGTATCCCGGTTCTTTATTCGCGGGGGTTTAACCCCTTACCTAGGCTGGATATCGCTTCTCCGCTTTCCTTGGGCATATCCGCCAAGGGGGAAATAGCCACGATAGACACGGAAGAATATATCGAGGCGGAACAATGTAAGGAACGCCTTAACGCCGTTCTTCCGGACGGGCTTTCTGTCTGCCGCGCGATGAATTTCCTTGTGCGTCCGGGAGAAAAAAAACATTCGGTTTCATCGCTGTTGTGGGGGTATGTGTACGCGGGAAGAGACGGAGCCACCGACATGGTAAGCGCCGCTGAGGAAAAGCCGTACCGCGCTTCCCGCCACGGCGCGGACGGGAGCGTATACGGCATGGAGCGCCTTTCCGTGCTTGCCCGGCCTCCCAAGGCCCCCGCCGCAGAGCCGGGCGTTTCGTACTTTGAAGTATACCAACGGCTGTATCCCCGCTAGACTTCCCGGATAATTTTAAGGTATTCTGAACCCGGATACGTTTATTTTAACGAAAAAATCTGAGGAGGATGCCATGAAAATCGCGGTAATAATTGAGGGAAGCACAAAGGCGAGAAACGTTGATGTTGTCAGGGCTGTGGAAAGCCTTAATCAGGGGCACGAGATATACAACTTGGGCATGAAGAACGTTGAAGGGGAGCCCGATTTGAGTTATCTTCATACAGCGTTTCTTTCGGCCCTTACGCTGAACCTGAAGGCGGTGGATTTTGTGCTTGGCGGGTGCGGAACCGGTCAGGGATACATGATCGCGGCGCATCAGTTTCCCGGAGTTTTTTGCGGCCTACTTATTGACCCTGTGGAAAGTTTTCTTTTTTCCCAAGTTAACGCCGGCAATTGCGTATCGTTCCAGTTGAACAAAAATTACGGCCTTGGCGGGGATTTGAACCTGAAATATATGCTTGAAAACCTTTTTAACGACACGTATGGTCAAGGATATCCCGCCGCCCGCAAGGAAATTCAGTGCACAGCAAGGGGCAGGCTGGAAAAGCTCTCGGTTGACGCCCACAAGTCCATGAAAGAAATCATTCAGGTGATGGATAAGGACGTGGTGCGCGCGGCGCTGAATTTTCCGGGCGTGCTGGATTTTATCAAGGGCAAGTCGCCTGAGTCAGAGCTTAAAGAGTATGTTCTTTCCGTCGCGGCAAACTGAAGCTGGGGCGGTAAATGACGCGGGCAACGCGTGGGTTGGGTTGCCCGGTTTGTTTGCCCCATAACGAAGTAGACAGAACATACATTATGCATAGTTGAATATGTGCCAAGAACGCCCTTAAATCTATTATGCTTTTACCCCACTCATACACATGCTCGTCTTGCCGCCCCCCCGCCCGCCGCTTCCCCCCCGCAATCCTTCCACCCGGCTGTCCCGCAGTCTTGACACCCGCCACCTTATCCGGGTACACTGACCATTCAAAGGGATATGCCTTTTTTTTAGTCTTGCGAGAGTGGTGGAACTGGTAGACACGCTAGACTTAGGATCTAGTGCCGCAGGCATGGGGGTTCAAGTCCCTTCTCTCGCAAAACATAAACACCATAGAGGGGAAGCCAAGTGACTGTAACAAAAGAGATTACCTCGCGGGAAAAATCGAGCGTAAAGCTAAGCGTAACCATCGGGAAAGACGATGTCCGCTCCCAGTACGATGAGATTTTGTCGGAATACGCAAAGACCCTTCAAATCCCCGGTTTCAGAAAAGGGAAAGCGCCAAAGGAAGTCTTGGTGCGGAAATTCGGGGACAGCCTTAAAAGCGAGGCTCTAAGTAAAATCATCGAAAAAGCCTTGGGCGAGGTGTTTGAGGACGAAGAAGCCTTGCCAAGAGAGTCAAGGCCCCTGCCCTACTCCACTCCAAAAATGGAAGATGAGCCGAAGCTGGACTTGGAAAGCGATTTGTCGTTTTCGATGGTTTACGATGTGCTTCCCGCGGTCAAGGTGGGAAAATGGCAGGGGCTTGAGGTTGAAGTCCCCGATGTTTCTGTTGGGGAAGAAGATTTGTCGCGGGAGCTTGAGGCAATCCGGGACCGGAACGCGATTGTGCTGGACAAAGATGACGGACAGGCCGCCGAAAAAGGCGATGTCGTAACCGTGGACTACCGCGAACTGGATGATTCAGGCCAGCCCCTGGCGAACAGCGAGCGGCAGGGCTTTAGTTTTACCCTCGGCTCAGAGCGCGCTATATACAAGTTTGACGATGAAATTACCGGGATGAAAAAAGGGGAACACAAGGAGTTTTCCAAAACATACTCCGGGGATTTTGAGCATGAAGAACTCGCCGGAAAGACAAAAAGGCTTACCGTAACCCTTACATCCCTAAAAGCCAAACAACTCCCCGACCTGGACGACGACCTTGCCCAAGACGTTGACGAAAAATACAAAACTCTGGACGATTTAAAGGCTGATATTCGCCAACGGCTGGAAAAAGACCTGTCCCGTAGGCTAAGAGCCATGAAAATCAACGCGCTTCTTGAAAAAATCATGGAAACAACGCCCGTGGAAATCCCTGAATCCATGCTCAGGATGGAACTGGACTCCCGCTGGAGAGACCTTGCCCGGCAGTTTAACACCGATTCAGCCGGACTGTACAAGGCAATGGGCAATTCCCCCTTCGGGGCCGAATCTGTCATCGAAGAATGGAAACCAAGCGCCCTTAAAGGCATCCATTCCCGGCTCATTATCGAAACCCTCATGGAAGACCTGAAGCTCGACGCCTCCGTCGAAGAAGTGGAACAAGAGATTGAAAAACTGGCCGGGACGGACGGCGTTACCCTTGAACAAGTCAAGGAGTACTACGGACCGGAGCGGCGGGAACGGGAGTTCCTGAAGGAAGAACTCAAAGAGCGCAAGGTTTTTGACCTTCTTCTCGAAAAAAACACCATAAAACCCGGAAAAAAAGAAAAGTATGTAGACCTGATCGCAAATAATAGGTAGATTATAGTATGAACGAAAAAATGAGCGCCCTTGTCCCCATCGTGGTGGAGCAGACCGGCATGGGGGAGCGGTCGTATGACATTTATTCCCGCCTTCTGAAAGACCGTATCGTGTTTCTGGACGGGGATATAACCGACCTTAACGCCGATCTTGTGGTAGCGCAGCTCCTGTTTCTGGACGGCCAGGACACGGAAAAGGACGTAAACCTTTACATTAATTCTCCGGGCGGCTCCGTTACCGCGGGGCTGGCGATTTACGATACCATGCAGTACATCAAAAGCGACATTCAGACCATCTGCGTGGGTCAGGCGGCCAGCATGGCGGCGCTGATACTGACAGCCGGAACCGCGGGCAAGCGCTACGCCCTGCCGTCCTCCAGAGTGATTATCCATCAGCCGTGGGGCGGCGCTCAGGGGCAGGCGCGGGACATCGGGATACATTCAAGGGAAATAATACGCCTTAAAAAGCTTACCACCAGCTATTTCGCCAAGCACACGGGCAAGCCCGTGGAGCAGATCGCCGCCGATATGGAAAGGGATTTTTTCATGTCGGCGGAAGACGCTGTCGCCTACGGCGTGGCTGATTCGATATTGACGAGGGAAAAACATGGCAAGACTTCGTAACGGACAGAACGATTTCAACCGTGCCTGTTCCTTTTGCGGAAAAAGCGCGGACATGGCCCGTAGGCTTATCGCCGGCCCCAAAGATGTGTTTATTTGCGACGCGTGCGTCGAGATGTGCCGGAATATCCTTGCCGAAGAGGATCAGGAACTCTCCACCCAGTTTACCGGGGATATTCCGGCGCCAAAGGAAATTAAAGACTATCTTGACCTTTTCTGCATAGGCCAAGACACAGCCAAAAAGGCCCTTGCCGTCGCCGTGTACAACCATTACAAGCGCATAGCCAATAGCCCAAAGGACGCTGGGGAAGTAGAGATAGAAAAATCCAATGTCCTGCTTATCGGCCCTACCGGCACGGGAAAGACCCTGCTGGCAAGGACGCTGGCGAAAAAGCTTAAAGTCCCCTTTGCCATTGTGGACGCCACCACCCTTACCGAAGCGGGGTATGTCGGCGAGGACGTGGAAAATATCCTTCTTAAGCTCATCCAGAGCGCCGGGGGGAATATCGCCGCGGCGGAACGGGGCATTGTGTACATTGACGAGATCGACAAAATCGCCCGGAAGGGAGAAAATGTCTCCATAACCCGTGATGTCTCCGGCGAGGGCGTACAGCAGGCGCTTTTGAAGATTATCGAAGGAACGGTCGCTTCAGTACCGCCGCAGGGGGGCCGCAAGCATCCCAATCAGGAGATGATCCTTATTGATACCACGAATATTCTGTTTATCTGCGGCGGCGCTTTTGTGGGGCTGGAAAAGCTCATTGAGCGCCGGGTCGTCCAGCACCCTATGGGCTTTGGAATGGACGTGCGGGAACGATCCTCGAAAAACCTTAAAGAACTGTACGACAGTATGCACCCGGACGATCTTGTCTATTTCGGGATGATCCCCGAATTTATCGGGCGCCTTCCCATTGTTGTGGGGCTGGAAGAACTTAAACGGGAAGAGCTAAAGCGCATAATAAGCGAACCGAAAAACGCCATCATCAAACAGTATCAGGCGTCCCTGGCTATTGACAAGGTAAAGCTTGAGTTTACGGAAGGGGCCATTGACGCCATTGCCGACACGGCGATTAAGCAGAAAACCGGGGCAAGGGGGCTAAGAGCCATAGTCGAAAAGCTTATGACCGACATCATGTTCGAACTTCCCTCGATGGAAGGGCAAAAACAGGTGATTATTACCCATGACACCGTGATAAGGGCCGAGCCGCCTGAGATAATTCCCCTTCTCCAGAAGAGCGCCTAATCCCGCCGGAGGTACGCGATGAAACCTTTTGGCGGTTCCAAGCCCAAAACCCCGAAAGAGCCTTCGGACGCGAAGGGCCCGGCGCTGGGCACTATTTTTGCGGAACTTTTGGGCAGAACATCCGGCGTTGAAGAGTATCCCCTTCTCCCGCTTAAAGACCTGGTAATCTTTCCCCAAACCGTAATGTCTGTGTACGTTACCTACAAGACGGGCATCAGCGCCCTGGAAGAAGCCCTAAGAAGGGATCTTAAAATCTTCGCCGTATGCCTTAAAAACCCCGATACCGGGGAGACGTGGGATGTCGGGACAGTGGTGCGTGTCGTCCAGAATCTGCGGCTGCCCGACAATACCTTCCGGGTGGTACTGCAGGGCGAGTACCGGGCGGCGCTCGCCGGGCCTTCCCGGCTGAAAAACGATTCGGCTATTGTAAAAGTGGAGCCGCTAAAGGCCGCCCTGCCCCCCTCTGCCCCAAGCGGCGCTGAGACCGATTCGCCTGAGGCCGCCGCCGTGGCTCAGGAAATCGCCGCCCTTATGCGGGCGGTTCAGAAATCCTTTGGCCAGTACGCCGAGTTTTCAAAAAAGATTGCCGGCGAAATCGTCGCCGCCGTGGAAAAAACCGACAGCGCCGAAAGGCTGGTCAATATCATCGGGAATGTCCTTCCGGTAAAAGCCGAGAAGAAGATCGACCTTATCCGCCTTGCCGGGCCCGCTGACAGACTGGAGAGACTTCTTGAAATTCTGGAGACGGAAAACGAAATCTTCGGGATTCAGAAAAATATTTCCGGCAAGGTAAAAAGCCGGATGGACAAGCATCAGCGGGAATACATACTTCACGAGCAGATCAAGGAAATAAACAAGGAGCTTGGCAAGGACGCCGCCGAGGACGAGTTCGCCGAGATGGAGCGGAATATCCAAAAGCACCGTCCCGGAGAGGAGGTTCTGGCCAAAACCCGCAAGGAAATTGCCCGCCTGCGCAAGCTCCAGCCATTTTCGCCGGAAGCCGGGGTGCTGCGAGGATACCTTGAATGGATCGCCGACCTTCCCTGGAGCGAATACTCCGCCGACTCTAGTAGCCTGGAAGAGGCCGAAAGGGTTCTTGACGAGGATCACTACGGGATGAAAAAGGCCAAGGAACGGATTATCGAATTTATAGCGGTGCGCCAGTTAAGCGTCCTTGAAAGCCGCTTGTGCCATCCGGATGCCGAAGAAGAGGCCCCCTCCCCTTCCCCGCCTGAGCCGGTAAGCGTAAAGGGCCCCATACTCTGTTTTGTCGGCCCGCCGGGAACGGGCAAAACCAGCCTTGGCAAATCCGTGGCAAGGGCGCTGGGCCGCGCGTTTGTACGCATTTCTTTGGGCGGTGTCCGGGACGAAGCGGAAATCCGGGGCCACAGAAAAACCTACGTGGGAGCGCTGCCGGGAAAGATCATTCAATCCATGCGCAAGGCCGCGACCATGAACCCCGTATTCCTTCTGGACGAAATCGACAAGCTTTCCCACGACTTCAGGGGCGACCCCGCTTCCGCCCTGCTTGAAGTTCTAGACCCGGAACAGAATTCCACGTTTACCGATCACTACCTTGAAGTGCCCTACGACCTTTCCAAGATACTGTTTATCGCCACCGCCAATTCGCTCCATTCGATACCCTACCCTCTTCTTGACCGGATGGAAATCATAGAAATCCCCGGCTACGGGGAAAACGAAAAACTTGCCATCGCGCAAAAATACCTTGTCCCGAAAGAGCTTGCCGAAAACGGTCTTTCCCGCGCGAAGATAGCGTTCAAAGACGAGGCGGTGCGGGAAATTATCCGGCACTGGACGATGGAATCGGGGGTTCGCAGTCTGGAGCGGGAAATAGCCCGCTGCGTTAGGCGCATTGCCCGGCGCGCGGTGAACAAGGAATACGGCAAAAGCCCGGACAAGCCTGTTGAATCGTACAAAAAGACCGTCAGGCAGGCAGACCTTGAAACGCTTTTGGGAAGGCGCAAATATAAGAACGACGTGGTGTTTAAGGAGGCCCGCGTTGGGGTTTCCTACGGCCTCGCGTGGACGGAGACGGGCGGAACGATGCTGCCGGTGGAGTCCATACTGTTCGCGGGCAGCGGGGAATGTATTATTACCGGCAATTTGGGGGACGTGATGAAAGAGAGCGCCCGGATTGCCCTTTCGTTTTTGCGGAGCGTTCAGGATCGTTACCCCTTTAAAATCAAGGACATGGGAAAAACGAATTTCCACATCCACGTGCCGGAGGGCGCGATCCCCAAAGACGGGCCTTCCGCCGGCATTACCTTGGCCGCTTCCCTTCTTTCGACGCTGTGCCGCCTTCCGCCAAAGCCAGCCGTCGCCATGACCGGGGAGCTTACCCTAACCGGGCGCATCCTTCCCATTGGCGGGCTGAAAGAAAAACTCCTTGCCGCCGTTAGAAACAACATGGAAGAAGTCCTGTTGCCGGAAGACAACCGGGAGGACTGGCAGGAACTGGACGACGACATCAAGAAGGCCCTGAACATTCACTTTGTGGGAAGCGCGGTGGACGCCTTTGACATTATCTTTGGCAGGGGCGTGAAGAAAAGAAAGGCCCCCCGCCGCGCGTGAGCCAACAGTTCCGCCAAAAGCCCCGGCAGGGGAGGATATACGTTTTAAGAATCCCGCCCAAGGAACACGGCTACGGAGCCTCGGTCTCCTTCGCCTAAGAATTTGGGCAAATGGATTCTTAAAACGTATATCCTCCCCTGCCGGGCATTGTACCGATGGCTCACGCGCGGCGGGGGCATTGATGGAGGGAAGAACATCTGTGCCCGTTATTCCCGGTTCCTCCGGGAATAACGCCGGAGTATGCGCAACCCGCATACTCCGGCGTGGCTCGTTCACACGTTTTCTAATCGTCTCCCCACCGCCGGAGAACCCACACAAAGTCCTCGCCGGGCCTTCCGGTAACCGCGGTCAGATTCCAACGTCCTGACAGAATCGGGTCAGGCCCCATTGTACCAATCACTGTATTCCAGCCCGGCCTTAGTTCCATGTTAAGCGTTATAACTTCGCTCCATCCGTTGTATTCGTCTTGATATATGCCTATGCCCCTAATAGTTCCCGCAATGTTGGCGTACACAAACACAACACTTGTAAAATCGTATGCATCAGGGTCTGGGGGAATCATCCAATTTAAAGAATAACGATCTGCATTATGAAAGGATCCTTCCCCATCCATTGAGATTACCCTTAAGCCTGTTGTAGCACTGATACCGCTTATGCCGCCGAACCACCAATCAGAAGCGGATATCAACAATTCTTCCCACGGGGTTCCTAGCCTAAGATTTAGGGTATCGCCGTCCAGCCTTATTTCCGAACCGGGGATAACGAGGGATACATCTGCTACAACCTCATCATCCTCACGAAATATCAAAAAATGGGTAAAATCCATAGTTCTGTTAACCGGGTTCCCGTCCTGATCAACAACCCCTGTAAACGTCATGGGCGGCGCGCCGGGGGCAAACGTGATACTGCCGTCTCCAGCGGGCGGTAACCCATTTCCAGCATTGGTACTGCCGGTGTCGCAGGCCGCCATTGAAAGCCCGATTGCCGCAACCAACACGGCAATCCCAAAAAATTTAAATGGGTTTTTCATATAAAACACCCCTTGCATTGTGACCCCGCCTTCCTTTAAGCGGGTAATCACGTGATTACCCGCTCATACAAGCAGGGCATACATAAAAGCCCGCCGCAATCTTGTGCTTTGGGCTGTTATTACGAAGAGAAATCTGAGGCAGTTCCAAAATGTCATATTTTGGAACTGCTACCTTAGATTTAATGGAAAAAGCGGAGTATAGACGCTTTTTTCCAAAGCATATTCCTAAATTAACCAAGTTTTGGAATATGCTCAGATTCCCTTCTGCGATGCCTGACCGGGGTATGAGTGGGAAAAATGGAAAATTTTGGGTAAATTTTTTTAAGGAAAGGATCGAGTGAGTCTTATGTGTGTGTGTGTGTGTGTGTGTGTGTTAATGGAAGAAAATGTGCCAAATTAGGCGAATTCGGGCAAAAGCCGCCCAGATTCGAGAAATAGCCTTGGTTGTTGGCAGTTACACCACGCATCATGGGGTAATACTAGCACGGTAATGCAGGTTGTGTCAAGCCTCCTACGGAGGCTTGGCTCTTTCAAGGAAAAGGTTGACTGCCCGCTAGCGCAGGCGGACGGGTCAACCCTTTTTCGAAAATGCGTTTTCCCCCCAGCAATGCCCCGCCGCGCGTGAGATAAGCGGTACAATGCCCGGCAGGGGATGATATACGGTTTAAGAAGCCATTTGCATGGCATCTCCGCGAAGGAGACCGAGGCTCCGTAGCGGGTTCCCCATGCGGGATTCTTAAACCTGACTCTCCTCCCCTGCCGGGGCTTTTGGCGGGAATGCTCACCTCACGCGCGGCGGGGGACAAGGCCGTTGTTTTTTGGTGGAAAAACTGATACCGTAAAGACAATGGCTGTAAGAGACAAAGGCGAAGCGGGCCTGCTTACCAGGGACGAGGAAAAACTAAAAGAACCCAAGGATTACGCCGTCATCCTTTTGAACGATGACTACACGACACGGGACTTTGTCGTTGAAGTCCTGATGCTGATTTTTCACAAAAGCCCCGAAGAAGCCACCCGGATTATGCTTAACGTCCACCGCAAGGGACAGGAAATGGTAGGCGTGTATACATGGGACATCGCCATCACCAAGGCGGATCAGGTACACGCCATAGCAAGGGAGTACGACTACCCTCTTCGCTGCGTTGTGGAAGAAGCGTGACCCCCTGTTCATTTACCGCAAAGGCGTTTATGCTTGTTATAACCGCGATATGGAGAGAAAGATGGAAATTTCAGGGCCTGTAAAAAATATAATAAACCGGGCATATAACGAGGCCAAGTCACGCAACCACGAGTACCTGACCCCGGAGCATATACTGTACGCCGCGCTGGAGTTTAACGAAATCCGGTCTATACTCCACGCCTGCGGCGCTGACCTAAAACACCTGAAAGACGGGATGGAGGATTTTTTTGAGCAGAAGATTCCCGTCAAATCGGGGGTAGACCCCATCCAGACAGTTAATTTTCAGAGCGTTATCGAGCGGGCGGTGATAACAAGCCAGGCAGCCCAAAAAGGAGTGCTGGACGCGGCGGACATTCTGGTGTCGCTTTACGATGAGGAAAAAAACTACTGCGCCTATTATCTACAGCAGGTAGAGAACATAAAGCGCTATGACCTGCTTAGCGTTATTTCCCACGGCTACGGCTCAGGCCGCGCCTCTTCCCGGCCCCCGGCAAACGACAGCGAGGACACCGTCCGGGACGGGTTTGCCGAAGAAGACCCTTCCAAAAACAAAGGAAGCAAAAGAACCGCTCTGGAAAAATTCGCCACGGAACTCACCGCCCTCGCGCGGGAAAACCGGCTGGAACCGGTCTTTGGCAGGGAAAACGAGCTTGACCGCACCGTTCAGGTGTTGTGCCGGCGGCTGAAAAACAACCCGATTCACGTAGGCGACTCCGGCGTGGGAAAAACCGCCATCACCGAAGGACTTGCCCAGCGCATCGTCGCCGGGCAAATCCCCCCACCCCTGAAGGATTTTTCGATATACTCGCTTGACATGGGCGCTCTTGTGGCGGGAACCAGATACCGGGGGGATTTTGAGGAACGCATCAAGCGGGTCGTGGAAGAACTGCTCAAAAAGGAAAAGACCATCCTCTTTATTGATGAAATCCACACGCTGGTGGGAGCCGGATCGGCTTCGGGCGGAGCGCTGGACGCATCGAACCTCCTTAAACCTGCCCTGACAAGCGGGCGGCTTCGCTGCATAGGCTCCACCACACACGAGGAATACAGCAAGTTTTTCGACAAAGACCGTGCCCTTTCCCGGCGCTTCCAGAAAATCGACATTAACGAGCCCGGCGAAAGCGACGCCATACAAATCCTTTCCGGGCTGAAGAACAAATACGAGGACTATCACAAGGTACACTACTCCGATGAAGCCGTGGAAGGGGCCGTGCGCCTGTCCGCCCAATACATTACCGAGCGGCGGCTGCCGGACAAGGCCATTGACGTTATCGACGAGGCCGGAGCCTTCGCCCGTATTCAGGCCCACAAGCTCGAAGCGGACAGGGACGATTCGCCCGGCAGCGTGCAGGAAGGCTCCGTCAAGGTAATCGAGATTGGCCTTCCGGTAATAGAAACCGTCATTTCAAAAATCGCCCGTGTCCCTGAGCGGTCGGTGTGCGAAAACGAGAAAGACAAGCTTCGCTTTCTGGAAGACCGCCTTAAAACCCGGCTCTTTGGGCAGGACGAGGCGGTCAAGGCCGTGGCCGCCGCGGTTAAGCGATCCCGCGCGGGCTTCAGGGACGCGAACAAGCCCGTGGCGAACTTCCTCTTTGTCGGGCCGACCGGGGTAGGCAAAACGGAACTGGCCCGCAGCCTTGCCGACATTCTTGGGGTGTCCATGCACCGCTTTGACATGAGCGAGTATCAGGAGAAGCATTCCGTGTCCCGCCTTGTGGGAGCGCCGCCGGGCTATGTGGGCTACGAGGAAGGCGGGCTTTTGACGGACGCTATCCGCAAGCAGCCCCACGGCGTTGTGCTTCTGGACGAAATCGAAAAGGCCCATCCGGATATTTACAATATCCTCCTTCAAATTATGGATTACGCCACGCTCACCGACAACAATGGACGCAAGGCCGATTTCCGCAACGCCGTGCTTATTATGACAAGCAACGCCGGGGCCAGAGACATAGGCAAAAGCCTTATCGGTTTTGGGGAGCGCTCAATGGACGAGACTGCCGTAGACGGCGCGGTTGAAAAGACCTTTACGCCGGAATTCCGCAACCGTCTGGACGCCGTAGTCCGCTTTGGCCACCTGTCCAGGGAAGTCATGCTTTCTATCGTTACCAAGTCCCTTGATCTTTTCAGGGAACAGCTCGCGGAAAAGAACGTAACGCTGGACGTCAGCGAAGCCTGCCTTGACCAGCTTGCCGCGGACGGGTACAGCAGGGAATTCGGCGCGCGCAACGTGGGGCGGCTTGTGGAAGACCGGATTAAATCCTTCTTTGTAGATGAAGTCCTCTTTGGCCGCCTCCAGTCCGGCGGGCAGGCGCGGGCCGATTATGTTGAAGGGGAATACCGGATCGAGGTTTGCGAGTATGAGCGAGCCTAAGGCGCGTAAAGCCCGGCATGGCTTTTAGCGATCTGCCCCTGCCAAACGGCCCCGATCCCGGTTTCCCGTACCTCGGCGAGAGCGAGCGCTTCGCCTTCCCCGATCCCCTGAAGGCGGCGCATCACAGCGTTGTCGCGTGGGGGGGCAATCTTTCCCCCGGAATGCTCCTTTCCGGGTACGAGCAGGGACTTTTCCCGTGGTACACCGAAAACGAGCCGGTCATCTGGCACTCGCCCGATCCCCGCTTTGTGATCTTTCCGGAAAAACTCCACGTTTCCGCCTCCATGAAAAAGGTACTGAAGCGGGGGGAGTTTTCCATAACGTTTAACCGGGATTTCCCCGGCGTTATCGCCGCCTGCTCCGCGATACAGCGCCCCGGCCAAACGGGAAGCTGGATAACCTCCGACATGATAGCGGCCTACACGGAACTACACCGGCTGGGCTGGGCCCACAGTGCCGAGGCGTATGTTGAAGGGGAGCTTACAGGCGGCTGTTACGGCGTGCGCATGGGGAACGTTTTTTTCGGCGAATCCATGTTTTCCCGCGCGCCAAACGCCAGCAAAGCCGCCTTTCTTACCTTTGCCCGCCTCCTTTTTGACGAGGGGGTGCGTTTTATCGACAGTCAGGCGTACACCAGCCACATGGAAAGCCTTGGCGCGCGGGAAATACGCAGGCGGGATTTTATCGCCCTGTTAAAAGACGCGCGTGAGCCCCCGCCGCGGGTGAGCATTCCCGCCAAAAGCTCCTGCAGGGGAGGATATACGGTTTAAGAATCCCGCATGGGGAACCCGCTACGGAGCCTCGGTCTCCTACGCTTAAAAATCTGGGCAAAATGGCTTCTTAAACCGTATATCCTCCCCTGCCGAGCATTAGGCCAGAGGCTCACGCGCGACGGGGCATTGCTGGAGGGGCTCCGCAGAACATCAGCCCACGGCATTTGCTACCCCCACTCGTTTACTGCCGACGTTTTTGAATTAGCTGACACTTCGGACTGTACCTGCATACTAATAAAATATATCATTGCTCCTGTCTAAAATTTCTCTTCCCTCTAACCTGCCTTCAACAAAGGTGAACGATATCTGGCTTAGATTATCTACAAAAACAATTGCTACCATTGTTTCGCTTTCTTCAAACTCGTAAGTAGGTATTGATATTAAAGTAAGCGTATCTTCAATAAGCGTCCAATTAAATAAAATCCCGTGTCCATTTCTAATACTAAAGCTGCCAGTATTATTGGGCCAAAAATCCCACACAAACCACTCCCCACGGTCTGTGTTCCAATGTCCAAGAAGCGGAGAGACATCATCGGGTATTTCAGGAGATAAAAATCCGCCAAAAAGCCAGAAATCCCTTACCCTATCATCTGGTATCCCATTGAAACCATTGCCTCTATACCAGTAGGCTGTCATTCCCCCAATGGTTTCTGGAAAAACACTTCTTTTACTTATACTGATACGTGCGCCATATAACCTGATGCCAAGTCTGTTACTTGAAGTAGAAGGAGTTTCTCTCATGATCAAACCGTCTCTCGCAGTAACATATCTAACTGCTGTAAATTCAACCGCAGATACTTCAGTAGAGGAGCTATTTTCTCCAATAGCAGGAAAAGGTATTTCCTCCGTTGCTTTTTCAGCATTTGTTCTAGTACAGCCTACTGTAAAAAGGCCAACAGATAGTATAAAAATTGGAAAAAACATACAAAGTCTATTTTTTGTTGTCATATCAAGCTCCTTATCGTAAAAATGTAAATTCCAAATCAGGAAATAGCGACAAAGGATCTATCCTATTCGTACCCCTCTCTCTGGAATTATATGCGGTAACAGTCGGGAATACTTCAAAATGCAGATGAATGCGACCTTCTGAACCAACATCACTCATGGTTGCTATTTGCTGTCCTGTTTGTACTTCGCTATCATTCTGAGCAATTGTAGGAATGGCTATATGAATATACCGATATACTCTTCCGTCATTCCCTGCAACTGTTATGCAAGAGGATTCAGATCCTCCTAATATACCTGTCATTGTAACTCTTCCGCCCATTGCGGCGTAAATCGCATCTCCTCGTTGCCCTCCAATATCAACGCCTTCACGTCCGAATTGCACCTCGCTTCAATCGTCAACGGCTGGCCTTCAGAACACGTTGTTGTCTCATTGCCATCTCTGTCATAACACGCTACCGACAGTATTTCTTTCAGTAGTGGTTCGGGCGCTTCCTCTTCTTCGTATACAGAAACATGTTCACTTTCCGGCCCTTTGTTTTGGGGCGGCGGGGCGTGGCTCGGCCCGACAGCTCTGCTACCGCCCAATGCTTCCACCGCTTCATCGCCTATCATGTTGCGCCGTATGTCAAACTCTGTCGTATACCCGCCCTTCATACTTAGCTTGTGTTCTACTTCTTCGGCTATGTATTCCCCATCATATCTTATCCCGGCATACTTGATCGTTACTACCGCCCCAGCTCTAAGCCCAGCGTCTCCTTCGGCTTCACCGTTGCCTTTAATAAAATCAAAGCTCTTCTCGCGCAGTATCGCTTCGGCTACTTCTTCCGCTTCCGTCCTGTCTTGAACACTTGGGTCAACTACCGTCTGTATGCTATCTCTGGCGACTCCGGCGTATACAGATCGCCAGTCATTCGTGCCTCCTATCTTCAGCTTCACGTCTTCAAGCTTACATTCCCCCATAAAGCTTTCGCCCGTCATCCGGTCATGGCTTATCACCTGTACCCCGGTTGCCTTACCCATATCGCTCATGGTTACGTCAAGCCCTATAAGGCTTTTGCCCCATTCATAGATATGCTCGTCCCTGTGCATGGTCTCCACCAAAAGGGGGAGCGCAGGGACTGGAAATGCGCTACGTTTTCTTGTTGTCGCCGTTAACATTACTTACGCCGCTCCCCCTCACTCCAGCCTCCTCGGAGCGTTGCTCCTGCGGTGGCTTACGAATTTATGATAAAGCATGCGG
>WQUW01000033.1 GCA_009781915.1 Treponema sp.
ACCAAAGGAGATAAATATGCTGGAAGAACAAGTCAAGGCGCGCCTTCAGGATGTACGCCCCAACCTTCAGGCCGATGGCGGGGATGTGGAATTTGTGTCCCTGTCTGACGATGGCGTTGTGTCCGTTAAACTTACCGGAGCGTGCGGCTGTTGCCCCAGAGCCGAAATGACCCTTAAAACAGGAATCGAAGCATATCTAAAAAGGGAAATACCCCAAGTCAATTCCGTGGTCAGGGTGTAACGTCTGCGTAAAGCGCGGGGGCCCGTGGATTCGCCTGAGTTTCTGCCCGTCTGCCGGGCGGACATGGAAAAACGGGGCTGGGACGAGTGCGATTTCGTCTTTGTTTCCGGGGACGCCTATGTGGATCATCCCTCTTTCGCGGCGGCGCTAGTATGCAGGCTTCTGGAAGCCGAGGGGTTCAGGGCGGGGATTATCGCCCAGCCGCAGACCCAGCCGGGGCAGGACGCTTCAAGCGGCGGCCCTTCACCCTACGCCGCTTTGGGCCGTCCCCGCCTTGCCTTTCTTGTGGGGGCGGGCAATCTTGATTCGATGGTTGCCCATTACACCGCCGCCAAAAAACTCCGTTCCCAGGACGCTTATTCCCCCGGCGGCAGGGCGGGTCTGCGCCCCGACCGGGCCGTCCTTAAATATGTTGAAGGAATACGGCGCGCGTACAAGAACATCCCTGTTATCATAGGCGGCATCGAGGCAAGCCTTCGCCGTTTCGCCCATTACGATTACTGGTCAAACACCGTGCGGCGGTCGATACTGCTTGATTCCAAGGCGGACATTCTGGTGTACGGCATGGGAGAGCGGGCAATAACGGAAATTGCCCGCCGCCTTGCCTTAGGAGAGCCTGCCGAAAGCGTCCGGGACGCGCGGGGAACCTGCGTGCGGGGCAGGGAATGCCCGGCGGGGGCCCTGAAACTGCCCGGCTACGACGCGGTAACGGGCCGCGCGGCTCTGTCCCTTAAATCCTATGCCGAACACTTCATGATCCAGAAACTCAACGCCGACCCGCTAAGCGGCCGCGTACTGGCGGAGGAAACCGGCGCGGGGCCCGCCGCCCCCGGACGCTGGGTGATACAGAATCCCCCGGCCCTTCCCCTAGCGCAAGCCGAACTCGACCGCCTGTACGAGCTTCCCTTTACCCGTAGAAGCCACCCCATGTATGACAACGCGGGGGGCGTACCGGCCCTGAAAGAAACCGCCTTTTCCCTTGTTTCAAGCCGGGGCTGTTTTGGCGGCTGCTCTTTCTGCTCCATCGGCTTTCATCAGGGGCGGGCGGTTCAATCCAGAAGCCGGGAAAGCCTTGTCAGGGAGGCAAAGGCGCTTGCCGAAAGCCCCGGTTTCAAAGGCTATATCCACGATACCGGCGGCCCCACGGCGAATTTTTACGGCCCGGCCTGCGAGAAGCAGAAAAAGGGGGGCTTTTGCGCCGAGCGGGAATGTCTGTATCCCCTGCCCTGCCCGCGCCTAAAGGCGGATCACGGCCCCTACCTTACAACGCTTGCGGCCCTGCGAAACGCCGGAGCGAACATCAAAAAGGTCTTTATCCGCTCAGGGATACGCTTCGATTTTATTGAACTGGATCGCGGGCGGGGCGGCGAGTTTCTCCAAACCCTTTGCCGCCATCATGTTTCAGGCCAGCTTAAAGTGGCTCCCGAACACGTTTCGGCGAGCGTCCTTGCGGCAATGGGAAAGGGCGGCGATTACGAACATTTTCGTAACAGGTTTTTTGACATTAACAAAAAACTGGGGCTCAAGCAGTACCTTATCCCCTACTTTATTTCGGGCCATCCGGGCTGTACTCTGAACGAAGCGGTTGAGCTTGCCCTTTACCTTAAAAAAAGCGGCTTTATCCCGGATCAGGCGCAGGATTTCTACCCCACCCCCGGTACGCTTTCCACGGCGATGTACCACACCGGCATGGATCCCCGCACGGGGGCGGCCATTCATGTTCCCACAGAACGGGAAAAACGCCTTCAGCGGGCGCTTTTACAGTTTAACCGGAAAGAAAACTCAAAGCTCGTGCGGGAAGCCCTGCGGGAAGCGGGCCTGTTACGCTTTCTTGGCGAGCTTCGCCCCCACCGCCGCGCGTGAGCCCCAGGCCTAATGCTCAGGTTATATTGACTGAAAAAAATGTTTATAATATGATGAACACCATGCATAAAGTATAATTTATACTATTTTCTGAACAGCAAGGAGAGCTAAGTTCAAAATGGCAAATTCAATTTTATCAACAGAAATAATTCAAAAACCTATCACCACCACCGAGTTTGCCTATAACACTATTAAAGACTGGATCATAACCGGGCGCTGTACTCCGGGCGAACATATCAATCAGGATGATTTCGCGAAAACAATGGGGGTAAGCCGCATTCCCATAAGAAGCGCGCTGGATAAATTGGCTGCGGAAGGGCTGGTGGTAATCCAGCCGCGAAAGGGCGCGATTGTAACGCAAATCTCGGTAGACAACCTTACCAATATTTTCAATTTGCGCTGCTATCTTGAGCCGATAGCCGTATTGGAGGCCATGGAAAAATCGAGTCCGGAGGAAATAAGGGCATTACGAGGCCTGTTGGACAGCCAAGATCATGTTTCAGATGACATAGAGATCAGGCTTAACCAAAACCGGAATTTCCATTTCGCCATTTTCTCTCTTACAAAGAATGATACGCTTATAGGGGCCTTGTACAATTTATGGGAGCAAAGCGATAGATACCGCAGAATCTATTTTGCCAAGTCTAAGCATCAGGAACGGATTGTCAAAGATCACTTCAAGATTGTGGAGCTTTTGTGCGCCGGAAAAAAACAGGGCGCGGCGGACAAAATTGCCCTTCACGTGCGGGAAAGCCTTAATATTTTACTCGAAGATATTTTTGGTAAATCCGCGTCATCGCCCTTTGTCAAAATTCAATCACTTGGGTAACCAAACATCTGGTATCTTACCCCGCTATAAGAATAATCGTCCCGGTAACCATGACAATGCCGAATAGAATTGTCCTGATTCCGAGTTTTTCCTTTTTCCCTTCTTTTATGAGCCACACGAACAAAATGGTGAACAGCGTTTCCGTGGCGGTAATGGAATTGGCAATGGAAACGGGGATGTGCCGCATCGCCATAAACAGGGTATAAAGAGCGCCGCTTGTGAACAGCCCTGACATCGCGTAATTAAATTCCATGTTTTTCGCGGCAACAAGCATGGCCCGGCCTTTTCGCTGGAAAAGAAGAACCACGACGCAGGTAAGCAGGGCAAAGAATGAACAGATGGCGACTGCCAAAACCGTATCAGGTATCAGGGTAATGCCCGCTTTCCGGGATATGTTGCCGGCCCCAAAAAAGAAGGCCGAGGCAATGCCGAAAAAGATGCCCTTAGCCAGATGAAAGCGGCTGGCCTCTTTCCCGTTAAGGTTAAGGCCTGCTACACCGCCTTTGCGGGCAGCGTCAAATGACATGAGGAACAAGCCCACAAGCACAACGCTAATCCCCAGCCATGTCACCGGCCCCAAGCGCTCGCCAAGTATGAATACTCCCCCGAAAAGGACAAAGATAGGCATGGTAGATTTTGTGATCCCCGCCCTGGCGGCTCCTATCATCGCTATGGAAATGAAAAGTAGGCCCCTGCCCACAAAACTGTTTAACGTCCCTCCAAAGAAAAAGAACACAACCCCTGCGGGGTCTAAGGGAACCGGATGCCAAACGACATGGCGAACCGCTAAAGCCGCAAGGTTAATTATGTTGTTGACCAAAATAGTGGTAAAAAGGCCAAGCATCGGATCAAGCTTGGCCTTTCCTTGGGCCCTTCTGGCAAATATTGTACTGAGCGCCCAGTTAACAGCGCTGATTAAGGCTAATAATTCTCCCATTTTAAAATAACCAGCTCATTATAGCATATATATCATTATAGCATATATATCCTTTACCGGGCAACAGCTTCAACCGGCCTGCCGCGCCGGCTCAGCAAGAACGCGATTATAACAATGCCTACGGCAACAAAATCAAACATTATGGGAAGCTGCAGGAAAAGTATTATTGTAGGAGCAAGAAAAAGAATGCGTTCATATATTTCCAGCTTCCTGTATACCACGCCCGAAATAGCGAAAACCAGGCTAATCACCAGCACTACCGTAAAACTCATATTAAAGACGATTTCAAACGGAGTACCTATTAAAAGTATGGATGGCCTGAAAACAGCCGCAAAGGGAAGGATATACCCCGCAAAACCAATACGGAAACTTTCAATGCAGGTTTTCATGGGATTGGCTTCGGCAATTCCGGCGGCGGCAAACGAAGAAAGTCCAACAGGCGGGGTAATGGTAGAGAGACAGCCGAAAAACAAAATGAAAAAATGCGCGGACAGGGGCGGCACTCCCAAGTGAACAATCGCTGGCGCTGTTAATATCGCAAGGATGGCATAAGCTGCCGAAGTGGGTAGTCCCATTCCTATGATTATCGCGGCTATCATGGCTAAAACCAAAAGAAGGGTGAGATACCCGCCGGACAAGGAAACCAGGATTGATGTAAAGCGCAAGCCTACACCGGTAATCCCAATTATGCCGGTAATGATACCTGCTCCGGCGCAGGCAACCGCTACAGGAAGGGCGTTTATCGCGCCGTTTCGCATGGCTCTGACAAACTGCTTGGGGCTCATCCGGGTATTCTTTCTGAGGGTGCTAATTCCCATAATCAGGATGATAGCCCAGAAAACTGAACTTCCGGGAGAGCGGCCCACAATTAAAAGGCCAATCAGGACAAACAAAGGAATAAGCAGATGCCCTCTTTCCTTTAGAGACTGAAAAACCGATGGCAGCATATCAGCGCTCATCCCTTTAAGGCCGTTCTTTTTAGCCAAAAGATGAACGTAAACAAAAAGAAAGACGAAGTTCAGCACAGCGACGAATACTACAGAGAGGGCTATGGTTGCATAGGGAATGCCGGTAAATTCAGCCATCATAAAAGCGGCGGCGCCCATGACAGGGGGCATAATCTGTCCGGCTGTTGATGTGGCAGCCTCAATCGCCGCCGCCGAAGTTTTTGTATAACCGGTTTTTTTCATAAGGGGAATAGTGAATACGCCGGTTGTTACCACGTTGGCTACCGCCGCTCCAGAAATCATCCCCACAAGGCCGCTTGAAACAACCGAGGCTTTCGCGGGGCCGCCAGTAGACCTTCCAACCATGCCAAAGGCAACGTCAGTAAAGAGCTTGCCGCCGCCGGATTCTTGTAAAAAAGCTCCAAAAATTATAAAAAGAATAACGAAGGAAGCGGAAATACCCATAGGCATTCCGAATATGCCGTCAGTTGAGATATAAAGTGTGCGTATTAGTCCTTCTAGCGTGATTCCCCGGTGTATTATAATCATCGGCATATAAGGGCCAAGGAAAGCGTACGCGATAAATATTCCTACGGTAATGACTAATGGCCAGCCAACAACCCGGCGCATCAGTTCCAATACCAGAATGACTGTTATTACGCCAAAAACCACTTCTCTGGGGATCGTGAAACCAAGCCTCCCTGCTATTTCCAGCCAGAATATATAAACATAAAGCCCGCTGGCAAAGGTAGCCGCCGCTAACACCCAGTCTACAACCCACACTTTGTTTCGCGCGGAACGGGAAAAAGGCGGATAAATGAGAAACGCGATTAAAGAAATATACGCCCAGTGCATTGAACGCACCTGGATTTCCGCCAGAGTGCCAAAACCCGCATTATAGAGCTGAAATAACACACCCGCTACAGCCACAACTGTAACAACGATAAAGGGGGCGCCTGTCAGTTCCCGTTTGTTATTCAACACAATTTTCTTGGCTTTGCCCTGCGGCAGTTCATCCATACCGACCTTCTTATATACAGAGATATTTACAGAGAATTAAGGCCGGTTGTTTCCGGCCTTATAAACAACTTTACTTACAGGCTACTCTAAAGGAATACCTCTTTCTTGATAGAAACGCAGAGCGCCCGGATGCAACGGAACAAGAGAGTGCCTAAACCCATCGAATGACATTTCAGCAAGCGATGGATGTACCTGGCGCAGAAAAGCCAAGCTCTCGTAAATTGACTTGGTAATCTGATAGACTAATTCCTCATCCATATCTTGGCTTACAACCAAAATATCCTGAATACCAATAGAGCGCACAGGTCTGTCAATCCCCCGGTAGGTTCCCGCCGGTATATAGGCAATATCGTAATAAGGGTATTGCTCTATAACTCGCTGTAATATGTCCTCTTCAAGATCCAATATCCTTATATCATTAAAAGCCGCAACGCTGGAAATAGCTCCAAGGGGCGGCGCGCCATGTGGTACGTTGACATCCAGCCTTCCGTCTCCAAGGGCCTCCGAGCCTTCAGCGTACGAAACAAAGCTGATATTCACATCGGCCATGGTAAGTCCCCAGAAAGGAAGTAATTCGCTAAACAACAGGGCGCCGCCGCCGCCGGCAGGCCCAATGTTGACCCTTCTGCCCCTTAGGTCCGCTATGCTGTAAATACCAGAGTCAGCAAAAACCAAAAATTGCAAAATGCTGTACTGTAATTTAGCAATACCGGCAAGGGGAATCGGCCCTATATCCGCATAGATACCCGTGCCGTGAAGCGCATTCCATGCGGAATAATAGTTGGTCATTGCTAAATCCACTTCGCCCCTTCCCAACATCAAAGGATTACCAGTAGAGCCTTGGGCGATAACGGCATTTACAGTCAAGTGGGGTATGCTGCCGGTTAATACTTCGGCAAGACCGGCCCCCACTATGTAGTAGGTTCCCCCAAGGCTGGCAGTTGCCAGGGAGAACACCAGCGGCCTGTCGCCGTCCCTACAGGCAGAAAACGAAAGCAATACTGCCGCCGACAATACCAAAACGCAAATTTTCCTCATAGTTCCCTCCGTAAAAAATATAAATACTGAAGATACGCATTTGCTGTACAACAAGATTTTCATATAATACCACATATATTATCCAATATCAAGTATATTTTATACAAAATATTTGATATTACATGCCAATAATACCCAATGCATGCTTACCCCTCCCCTCCCTCACTTGCGAATTATGCGAATGTTCCCCTCGGTAGCGTTCAGATACACATAATCGCCGGTCTTTATCTGGCTAATATCCGCCTGATCTACCATTGGCAGTTCGGCAATAATAGCCCCGATGGTTACAACCGATTCAGCTTCGATATTGATAATTCCCACAGGGCCAACGCCATTTTTCACGGCGTCATAGAGCATATAGGAGCCGCCGGTTGAACCTTTTGAATAAGGAAACACCAATACCTTTCCCTTTAGACACTCGCCCTCAATCTCGTGCTTCCGCTCAATAATTACGCCGGTTTTAGGGTTTACTGTTCCCATAAACGATATGGCGTCGCTAGTAACGATGGCTTCCCCTTCCACGACCCCGCCGACTACACAACGGCTTTTGATTGTAAATTCAGCCATGTAATTACGCCTCCCATTTTCCGGCAATCCCCGCGCGGATACATTCATCAAGGTTAAGTAAAACCGGCTGCAGGTTCCAAAGGCCGGGGGCATAATGAGCCATTTTTCCCGAATTGGTCGCAACGGTTTTATAATTCCGCTGAGTCAATGTACAGCAGAGTACGGGGCACGTATCGCAAATAATTTCCCCGCCCGCGTCAATAATAATTTTGCTGTACCCCATAGTATCCGCCAGATTTTTAACTGAACGGGCAATGCATACCCAAAGCCCACTCTTTAATTTTTTCCCTTCCAATAGCCGCGCAATATCCCGCATCTCAATAATAGAGACATGCGGACAGCCGATAACGACAAAGTCAATGGGGCCGCTTAACTCGAATTTCGCGCAAACTTCATCATATTCTTTTGGGCCGAAAACCACGGGCTTAATTGAATCATCAATAACTGAATTTTTATCCGGCGCTTCGGGAGTGTGGCCTATAATATGGTACAGGGCAACCGCGCCGGAAGATGCCATAGCGGCTCCCAGAGTTTTAAAGTTTTCTATCGAGGGGCAGTTATGCACGCCTTCCAAAACAGGCACATCCTTTCCGGCAAGTTTCCCGGCAAAGTAGCCGAGTACGGCATAATCTTTATCAGTGACAGGCTGCTTTTCCACTTTAATCAAATGAGTACCGCGTCGGTTCTTGTCCAAATGGAGCCCGCATTCCGGAACGCATCCGGTAAGCGCGGCGGCAAGCGCCGTAGGCCCTCCTTCCCTGTTTGTCCTTGCGCCTAACACTGAATTGGCGAAAACAATCGCTGAGGATTCGCCCCATGCAATATGCTCGCCAAACCGTGGGAAGTTTCCAGCGAGATAGGGAGTACAGCTATTGACCTCAATAGCGCCCATTTTCCGGTACGCCTCTGAAAGTTCTATCTGCTTTTGCGAAAAATCTTCAGGAAAGCCGATTTTTTTCCAGTCCTGATAATCTATTCCAATAGCATTAAGGGTCATGGGAATTTTAAAGACCGCGTCCCTGCTGGCTTCCTTTACGTAATTAAGCCCGGAATCGCCAGTTACACGGTAAGACACTCCCGGAGAATGGACATTTGTTATTTTGATCATCCGTTCAGCCCCGTAAATCTTTCCTAACGTAACTAGCACTTTCATGCTTTGCTGTACAGCCTTGCCATACTCACCATCAAGCATTGCCTGTTCTTCTTTGGTCAGCGTCATCGTTCTATCCTTCTGGCAGGGTTTAGCTGCGACGGGTTTGCAGATTGTGGTAGGAAACCTGCGCACGGGCTTCCCTTAAAGACATACCCTTTCGAATGTTCTCTTCCATAAGGGATTCTTTTTCAAAAATCTCCAGAGATGTAGCATAGACTTCGTCAAAGCGTTCTCTGGGAATTACCAAAACACCTGTGTCGTCTCCAAGAATAATGTCACCAGCTTTTACCTGGATTCCGGATATTGACACGATCCCGCCAACCTGGTCAACTTCCACACGGTCTTTACCGGTAACCATATAAAAACCTTTGGTAAAGATGGGATAACTTTGTTCATAAATGACTTCTAAATCCCTGCAAACGCCATCGATTATAGTGCCTTCAATGCCGCGGAGAGAAGAAGACAGCGACATGAGCCCGCCCCAAACCGTACCGTAATCTCTGCCGGCATTATCGATCACCACTACTTCGCCAGGCTGGACATCATCCAGAAAATCTCCTACCGTTCCTTTTTTAAGCCCGCAAGGTATATAGTGGACTGTAAACGCGGGGCCGCAAATTGCTTTGTTTTTTACAATCGGTTTTATGCCATTAAGGCCGCATGGAATTCCCAGGCGATCCATCGCGTCAGAAACTGTACAAGTCCCAAATTTCTTTAATTTATCAGCCTTTTCTTTATTGAAACCATCCGTCATATTGGTCGCTCCTTACTTATTGCTCATCAGCTTTGAAAATTGGTAAATCTCTATTGTTGTCTTTCCCTCTCTAAGCATCTGTAGCACCTTTTCTTCTTTTGCGGCTATGGCCATTGCTTTTTCAAGAACTGTTTCTATCTTTTCCTTTGATACAACGACAACTCCATCCCGGTCGCCAACGATCATGTCTCCGGCGGCAACTAAAAGGCCGCCGCAGATAATTGGCTGGCCGCTGATACCCACTATTTCCTTTTGGGTTCCGCCGGGATTTAAGCCCCTTGAAAATACCGGAAAGCCAAATTCTTGAATGTCATTGGCATCCCTGACAGCGCCATCAATAACAAGCCCGGCGATACCACGCTGCATACACGCAAGCGCCATAATTTCGCCGAAATGCCCCCTGCCAAACCCGCCCGCATCAACTACCAGCACCGAACCTGCCGGCGCTTCGTATATGGCCTTGTGAATTGCCACATTATCGGCAGGGCCGGCTTTTACCGTAAAAGCCGGCCCTGCCATCTTGCATGCAGGATCAACTGGCTTGATGCCGGAATCCATAGCGCCGCCTTTATCATTGGCATCGCAGATATTTCCCAGCGGCAGCTTTTTGTACGAATCAATAATCTTGTCCATAATAAAGTTCACTCCCTGGCTACTTGAGCATTTTCTCGTAATTATATTTCTCGTCAACTTCTATCATGGGAATCCCCGCTTTGATGTCAGCGATCATTGATTCCTCTTTCTGATAGAGTTCTTCCGATTTTTTTATTACATCTTCAAGCCGTTCAATTGGAATAATGACAACGCCGCTTTTGTCCCCAAAAACAATGTCCCCCGGACGCACTTGTACGCCGCCGAATTGAATCATGACGTTGGTCGCTTCTTCCATTACCCTGCCCCGCGCGGTAGCTACCACAGTCCCGCGCGCGTATACATTAAAGCCGCATTCCACGCAATCGTCCAAATCCCGGCAAGCGCCATCGATAACCACACCGGCCACCTTTTTCATTTTAGCGCCATTTGCAAGAATACCGCCCCAACAGGATGTGTCGAGCCTTCCTCCGTTATCAATAATAATGACATCGCCTTCCTCTGCAGCCTCGATAGCTTTTACTCCCAGGTGGTGTTTGCCTTTGGTAAGTCCGGCGGCAGTCATTTTAAGAGTAACCGCAGGGCCGGCAATTTTAGTGAAAGTATGCCACATGGGACGAATGCCATAAGTAGAACCTTTAAGCCCCAGCGCGTCCAAAGCATCGGAAACATTTGTAGTAGACAAACGCTTAAAAACTTCTCCGTATTTACCTTTAAAATCGCTCATATCTTCTCCTTAAAAAAATATTATGTATCGCGTTGTTTATACTTCCCTGGGCATGCAATCGCTGCCCTTTTGAAGAACGATCCGCCTGCGCCATGATTCCACGGTCTCAGGCTTGTCTTCACGGTAATGGGTTCCCCGGCTTTCTTCCCTCGCAAGAATAGCTTTTGCCATTAACCTGCCTATAGCCAAACGGTTTTTCAACTGGAATGAAACCGCGCTCTTTTCTTTTCCGTCTATAAACTTGAGTACTTTTTCAACCCCTTCTTTCCTTCTGACAACAGTCATTTCCTTGTAATAAAGGGATTCGCTTTCCGCGATAATTTTTAGTTCTTCAGAGTCAGCCAGAATATTTTTTGTTTCAATCTCAGGAGCGTTGTTGGCACAGCCGTTATTTTCGGCAAAGGCGGCGGCGGCGCGTCCTGCGCGAAAGCCGAACACTTGCGTATCCGAAAGATTGTTGCCCCCGGGCCGGTCTGAACCGTGTACCCCGCCAGTTACTTCGCCTGCCGCGTAGAGCCCTTCAACTCCGGTACTGCCGTTTTCGTCAATGATCACGCCGCCATTAAAATTCTGTACGGCAATGCCCAGCTCCAACGGCTGATGAGCCAAATCAATTCCAGCCTTTAACAGAGTCGCGTATGTTATCGGGGCTTTCTCCAAGAGTTCCGCTTTGGAAACATGAGTAACATCAAAATTTATTCCCCCATTGGAAAGACAGCGTCCGGCAAGGATTTCTTTGAAAATGGCTATATCCACATACTTTGCGTTAGTGCGTACCGAAAATGGATACGACATGGCTTTCAAATCCAGTGCCTCTTTCTCGCTGACCGCTCCGCTTACATACGATGATAAAAATTCTTTTCCATCTTTGTTTGACAGCTTCGGAATAAAGCGCCACATATGGCTATGGATTATAAACTTCATCCCGGGTTTCATAACGGCGGGGCCGCATTGGAAAAATTCCATGTTGGTAAAACGGCAGCCAGCATCATAGGCCATTGCCCAGCCTTCGCCGGTCTGGGTTGGAGCTGAGACATTGATGTTGAACATCGCAGTGGCGCCGCCTGTGGCAAGCACCACTGCGCCAGCGCCTATAAACACCGCCTTTCCGGCCTGAATGCCATAAGCTCCTTTTACCGCGCCATTCTGATCCTGAAAAAGCTTAAGGATTTTTGTGTTTTCAATTATCTTTAAACCTTTTTCAAGAGCGTGTTTTTTCAGAACTCTGACTATTTCCAGGCCAGTACTTCCGCCGCAGGTCAAGGAACGGGCTTTAGTACAGCCGGAAAGTTTTTGGGCGATTGGCTTCCCGTCCCTTGCGGCAAACTTCAGGCCCATGTCCATAAGTTCCCGCACTCTGTCCTCTGACTCTCTGGCCAAGATACGGCACAGGGCCGGATCGGCTAGGCCGCCGCCTGTTTGCAGAATATCCTGCTCAAAAATTTCAGGCGTATCGCCATCTGATCCATAATCGAAAGGGGCGTTAATACCCAACGCTTCGGAAGCGATTACGGTTGTACTGCCGCCAGCTTCGTAGGCGCTGTCTACAGCGACAACAACCTTTAACCGGGGATTCGCTTTTTTCGCTTCAAAAGCAGCGCGGCTTCCAGCAGCGCCGCCTCCGATAATCAGCACATCACATTGTATTTGTTCCATGTGACTTCACTCCACGTTGGGTATTTTATGGCAAATTCGCCTTAGGTTAATTTGCCCTCATTTGGGGCCGCACCATAGATGCCGCGTCAACCGGGCAGACCTCGATACACAGACCGCAGGCATCGCACTTTTCGTTGTTAATAATGGCGCCGGCCTTGGTAACTGAAATCGCGTCATACATACAGCTCCGCTTGCATACGCCGCACTTGGTACACTTGTTCGCATCAATCTTGGCAAATACACCTTCCTGGGCGCGCGCAACCTCGGATGTTTTTAGGATATTCGGCAGGGCAATCCCTATAATCTCGTTGATTGATTTGTAGCCCTTGGCATCCAGCCAATTGTTAATTTTTTCCGCCCAGCGCTTGCTTACATCATGCCCCTGAAGCAAAATGCCGATTCCTGACTGCACCAGCGTAGCGCCGCACATCATATATTTAATGATGTCCTGCCATTCCCAAACGCCAAGGCCGCCAATAATGGGAACATCGAGCTTGCGGGCGGCAATGGCACAGTTTTTAAGGCCGTACCCGATGAAATAGGGGCCGCCCCATCCGCCCTGCGCGCCGGGCCCGATGGGCCTGGCTGAATCAATATCCAGATCGAAACCGGAAAATCTCGCGGAAAGATTAATTGACTGGGCTCCGGCTTCTTCGCAAGCCTTCGCCACCGCGGATTGGTCAACAGTTTGGGGCGATACTTTTACGCTGAAAGGCTTCTTTAAGAGGTCTTTGCAGCTCTTTACAACTTCCGCCGTCATTTCGACAGCGCCGGAACCCATTTTTACGCCCATGTCAGCCGCAAATGGGCAGGATACATTCAATTCAACCCAGTCTGCCTTGGTCTCGTTTACCAGCTTAACCATTTCTATCCATTCCTCTATGGTTACTCCTGAAAGGCTGGCCATAATGATTCCTTTATCCCCAACTTCTTCCTTTGTTTTGTTGATGTCGGCCATGTACTCCTCGTAGCCAAAAGCCGAACATTCCTCAAGCGAATTCAAAGTGAACGCATGGGGCAGTTTTTCAGGATAGCCGGGATAATTCTTGTAATCATAAAGCTTAAACCGGGGCCGGGGGAACTTTCTTCCCATTTTGCCTTTTTCGCTAAAAAGAGATTTAACGATAGCGCCGCCGGCGCCGCCGTCAATGCCTTTTTTTGTCTGAATCCAGTCCATAGTCGGGGTATTGGAACCCACGATGATTGGATTGGGAAACTCTACCCCAGCCGCTTTTACTCTTAAGTCCGCCATTTTATCGCCTCCGTAAAGATATAATATATTATGGATATAGTATCATGTATACAATATCCATGTCAATGATTTTTTCAATCTTTTTTACGCCTTTCAGCGCCCCAATATGTTTTACGTTGCCTTGTAGAAAAGCAGCGGACATCCTATAATGCCTTGGGGCCATAGCGACATACATTATTTTCCGCCAGCGCGCCAGTTCTGTAATTTAGGATAAATAGTTGGCTTTAACAGGATTGCATTACATTGGGGCTATTTTGGTTTTTTCCCTCATCACTGTTGCGGGATTGTATTCCGGGAAAAAAGTAAAAAACGCCAGTGATTTTAAGTACGGTAGCGGAAAGTCCGGCGCAGGCATTATAGTAGGCACCATTGTGGGAACGGTAATCGGCGGCTCGTCTACAGTCGGAACAGCGCAGCTTGCCTTTAATTACGGATTGTCCGCATGGTGGTTTACCCTTGGCAGCGGCCTTGGTTTTGTAATTATGCTTCTTTTCTTCTCCGGCCCGATCTACAAAAACGGCATAGTAACGCTGCCGCAGATTTTTTCCAAAGAATATGGCGAAAAGGCCGGCTTTACCGCGACTATACTCAACTCAATCGGGACTTTTTTAAGCGTGGTAATCCAGATTCTCTCTGGAGTGGCTCTTATTACTGCCGTTAGCAATATAGGCCCAATTGCCGCCATAGCCATTATGATTATTCTTATTTTTGTGTACATTATATTCGGCGGCATATGGGGCGCTGGCTATGTGGGGATTATAAAAACAATACTTGTTTACGCTGCCATTGGCTTATGCGGCATACTTGTCTTAAGTTTACAGGGCGGGCTTGGCGTATTCTTTTCCTCGCTCCCAACGGAACGGTATTTTAACCTTTTTGCGAGAGGCGTTGCTATAGACAGCGGCGCCGGGATCTCCCTTATTTTTGGCACCCTGACAACACAGATATTTATTCAAGCGCTGTTAATGTCACGCACACTGGAAATTGCAAGAAAAAGCCTTTTAATAACCGCGATCCTGGTACCCCTTGCTGGTATTGGCGGTATTCTTGTCGGGTATTACATGAAGCTAAACTACCCTGAAATTGTGCCCGGAACGGCTTTACCGCTTTTTGTTATGTTAAAAACTCCGCCCCTGCTTGCGGGGATCACCTTGGCGGCCTTGCTTGTAGCCTTGGTAGGAACAGGGGCCGGCTTGATGCTTGGCATAAGCACAATGCTTTCAAACAACATATATGGAAAATACATTGGCAAAAAAGCGGGCGGTAAACAAGAGCTTTTTGCAAACCGCTTTTCCATTGTGCTGATTCTTGTCATTGCCGCTGTTTTTACTTCAAGATATGTAGGCTCATTGATTTTGGAATGGAGCTTCCTTGCCATGGGGTTGCGCGGAGTTGTCAGTTTTGGGCCGTTGTGTACGGCTCTTTTCCTTCCGGGCAAAATCAAACCGGTTTACGTGCAAACCGCCATGATCATGGGAATCGCGTTACTTCTACTGGGCAGGTATATACTTCCGCCGCATATTGATCCGCTCTTTTTGGGAGCGGCTGCTAATGTATCAGTGCTGGCTATAGGATTGGCGAAGCAACGGGGATAACACGCGAATATGGCAGACATCCGCGAAGGCTGTGCGCTAGGGGCGGCAATACCGCGCGAAGGCGTAGGCGCTGTGGTTGTGGATGCTCTCGAAGTTTTCGGCCTCCACGGAAAAGCATGGGAACTGATCCATCTTCCTGATTGTAATGTACACGTCCCTGACTAAATCTTCAACAAACTTGGGGTTGTCGTAGGAGCGCTCCGTGATGTATTTTTCATCCTCCCGCTTTACAAGCGAATACACCGGGCTTGATGCGGCGGCTTCCACCAGCGCTATGATGTCCTCGATCCAGAAAAAGGGGCCCAGTTCCAGTTCCACCGTAACAATGCCGCGCTGGTTGTGCGCCCCCCGGTCGGAAATGGCGCGTGAACAGGGGCAGACGGTGCTAACCGGTACGGAAACCGCCACGGTGAAGTTCTTGTCCGAAAAGGCATCCCGGCCGCCCTCGCTGCCCTCTGCGCCGCCACTTGCGCTGGCGGCCTTCTTTGACACCCTGCCCCGGTAGCGGCATTGATACGAGACAATCCCCGGAAGCAGTGTTACCGGAGCTTTTTTTTCCACAAAATACGGGAAGGTCATGGAACCGAAGGCGGATTGGGCCTGTAAGTCTTCCTGTACGCGGGAAAGCATTTCCAGAAACCGGGGCATGGAAAGATTCTCCCGGAAGCCGTGAAAGATTTCGACAAAACGGCTCATGTGGGTTCCCTTGAAGTGCTGGGGGAGATCGGCGAAAAGGTCTACCACGGCGGTGGTGTGTTGTATTTTGTTTACCTTGTCCTGCACCCAAATGGGGTATTCAAGACCCTTTACCCCCACTTTCGACAGGGGGACTTCCCGGTCGTCCGGCTGATTTTGGACATCCGGCATGGAAAAGGCGTCAATCACCGTTTGCTCCACCTCTTTCCTCCGCGGCCTGCGCCACATTCCGCATGAGCATGGCGATTGTCATGGGCCCCACCCCGCCGGGAACCGGGGTAATCCAGCCGGCGGCTTCGGCGGCTCCGTCAAAATCAACATCCCCCGCAAGGTGATATCCCCTGGCGGATGTATCAGCTACCCGGTTTACGCCTACATCAATAACCGCGGCCCCTTTTTTGATCATGTCCTTTTTTATAAGGCCGGGTGTTCCCGCCGCCGCAATCAGAATGTCCGCCTGCCGGGTATGAAACGGAAGGTCTTTGGTTCCCGTGTGGCAGAGCGTAACAGTGGCGTTCAGTTCCCGCCGGGCAAGGAGTACCGCCAGAGGTTTTCCGACAATGTTGGAACGTCCAACCACTACGGCGTGCGCCCCCTTGGTGGGGATGTTCTGCCCCTTCAGCAAATCCAGCACCCCGTGGGGCGTACAGGGCAGAAAGCCCGGCCTTCCCAAAAGGAGCTTGCCCACATTAACCGGGTGAAAGCAGTCCACATCCTTGCCCGGTTCTATCGCGGTGATAACCGCTTCCTCCCGGATATGGGCGGGCAGGGGAAGCTGGACAAGAATGCCGTGAACGCTTTTGTCGGCATTAATGGAGGCAATAAGGGAAAGGAGCTGCGCTTCGGTGGTTGTTTCGCTCAGGCGAATATCCCTGCCTTCCATGCCCGCGGCGGCAAGGGCCTTTTGCTTGGCGGTTACGTAGGAAAGGCTTGCGGGGTCTTCCCCCACAAGGATTACCGCAAGGCAGGGGGTAACGCCCCGTTCCTTCAAACGCTCCGTGCGCTGGCGGGCTTCTTCCCGTAACGCTGCCGCCGCCGCTTTGCCGTCAATTACTATCGCGCTCATTCTGTGTCATTGTCTCCTTTGCGTGTTAGCCTATTGTAACCGATTGTTGGCGTCTTGTCAGGGAAACTGGCGTTGGGTGTGGTAGAATGATTTGTAGTGTCATGGTATGCTACTATAACACAGGGGATGTTATGGAAAAAGGAATCGACAGTGTTGTTGTAGGGGACATTCAAACCAATTGCTGGCTTTACGCCTTGGATGAGGTTGCGGGAGCGGACGGAAGGCGGCCCTGCGTGGTTATCGATCCGGGGGGCGAGGCTGAATTGATTGCCTCCCGCCTGAAAAAACTTGGCTGGTACGCGCGCTATATATTTTTTACCCACGGGCATTTTGACCATCTGGCGGGGTTGGCGGGCCTGCTTGCCGGACATGAAAAAGGCCTTTTCGGGGACGGCCCCCTTCCAAAAACCGGCATTCATCCGGGGGACGCCCACTACTTGGGAAAGATCGCCCTGAGCGCCCACCGGGACAGCATGACCGCCGCCGGGGGAAGTCCGGCTTATGTGGACGCTCTGTGGGAGCCTGTGCCGGAAGCGGACATTCTTTTCGGGGAAGGGGATACCGCCGGGCCGTTTACCGTGCTGCACGTGCCGGGCCATACCGCGGGGAGCGTGTGCTTTTACGATGAAAAAGCCGGCGTCCTTTTTACCGGGGACACCTTGTTTCAGGGGGACTATGGCCGCACGGATTTGCCCGGAGGGAACTGGGAACAGTTGCGCCTGAGCCTTAAACGACTCCTTTCTATGAAAGGAGAAACGATAGTCTGCCCCGGACACGGCGGCGGAACAACCATCAAAGAAGAAAGGAGCGTACACAATGGTACAATTTAAATGTTACGTCTGCGGCAATGCCGCCCCTCTGGACACACGGGTCAGCCTCTGCGGTTGCGGTGGGCTGTATCAACTGGATTTCACGCCGCCTGAGTACAAGCCCGCGCTGGTAGACACCGCCGAATGGAATATCTTCCGTTACCGGGCTTTTATGCCGCCCCTTGGCGAAGGCTGGCGGGAAGTAACGCTTGGCGAAGGAATGACCGCCACGCTGGAATACCGGGAAAAGCTCTGGTTCAAGCTCGACTACGCCATGCCGACCCTCTCTTTCAAAGACCGGGGAGCCGCCGCGCTTGTCTGGCTCTGCAAAACCATTGGCGTAGAAAACGTGGTGCAGGATTCAAGCGGCAACGCCGGCAACTCGGTGGCGGCTTACTGCGCCCGTGCCGGCATTGGCTGCCAGATATTCGTGCCGAAAGGAACTTCCCCCTCAAAGATCAAAATGATCGAGGCGCACGGAGCGCAGTGTGTTGTCTTTGACGGCAGCCGGGACGAGACCGCCGACGCCTGCCGGAAAATGGCGCTTACCGGGGGCCGCTATTACGCAAACCACGTCTACAACCCCATGTTCTATCAGGGCACAAAGACCTTTATCTACGAAGTGTACGAGCAGCTTGGCAGAATCCCCAGTAACCTGTTTATTCCGGTGGGCAATGGCACGCTGTTTTTGGGCTGCCAGATTGCCCTAAACGAACTGCGGGCGGCGGGTTGTATCGACAGCCTGCCCCGCCTCTTTATCGTGCAGAGCGAGCGTTGCGCCCCGTTGTACAACGCCGGGGATACGCCGCGCGGCGTTGTGCCGGAGCCGACCTATGCCGAAGGTATCGCCATAGGAAAGCCCATGCGTGGGAAGGAAATCCTGTCGAACACCGCCTACGCCGGGCAGCGTGTTGTTATCACCTCGCCCGAGGCTGGCATTCTGCCTGCCCGCGAGGAACTTGGCCGGGGTGGCTTCCACGTGGAGCATACCACCGCCGCCGTGTACGCGGCCTACCTCGCCTACACAGCGGAAAAGGGCCTTGAAGGCGACAGCCTGATTCCCCTTTGCGGGGCGGGGCTGAAAAGCGATAAGTAGAAGGGCCGTGAGGCAAGGCGGGCGGGTGGCGGCAAACAGGAGCCAGAAGGGTGACAATAGACATAGAGTATGCCGAGGACAGCGGGCTTTTGCCGCTGCACATAGAGCATGACTTTAACTGGCTTATGCGCGTAGATATACAAGCCTTAACAGAAGGCGTTTATGAGTTATAAAGGGGAGAGTTAGGTATGGGAAGCGCAGAAAATGGCAGTAAAGCATATTGGCTATTGATAGCCGCGCCTGTATTTGTGATTGCGGTGTTGGCGGCGACCTGCTTTCCGGTAGTACACTTTGGTGATAACCAAATACGGGTGTTTACGCTGCAGCGAGTGGGATTTGACGGCAGGTGGTTTGAAGGCCGGGTGTTTGGGGATCATGTGTTGGAAACCGAATATGGGGAAATAAGGCTTAACAGGCGGGCGTTAATATCTGCAGACAACGTTGTGCACGGCAGAAGAACAGACAGCTATCACCTGAGTTCGATACGCCCTGAGAGCTTTTTTAACGGGCTGGCAAGCCATACCCTTGTGGTAGAAGGCATAACAATACCGCCCAATGTGAAGATTTGGTTTGACAGCAACCAACGAATTAGCCTTTTAGAGATAGCTTTCCCCGATTCCGCGTTAGTACGATATTTTCAGGAGATAGAAGTTTCTGGTATCCCCCTTATGGCGGGGAGGATTAATTTTGCGCGACCCGGGGCCACTGCAGATATTGAGATAGACCCCCTTTGGCCCGATTATATAGAACTGGCAGATGCAACTATCATTGATTTTACACCGATAGCTGCCCCCGATTTGCACATTTATAAAGAAGACGCGCTTTGGAGAATAAGTGGTAGAACAGCCGTGAAATCACCGGGCGAGACCGAATTCACCATGTACAGATCAATCACCTTCAGGCCACACTGGGGGGAGTTTATCGAAGGCGAGCTGGTTGAGTAGGGCTGGTTGCGCAAAGTGCCTGACACCAAAGCCACATGCTTCGCCCCTGCACAAGTTCCCTTACAAAGCGGGCCGCCTCATCCGCGCCGGGCTAGAGTCCCTGCCGGGGCTTTTGGCGGGAACGCATGGCTCACGCGCGGCGGGGGCATTGCTGGAGGGCTTACCCGTAATTCCGGGCGTATCTGTCCAGCACCTCGTATATCATTGTCTGATACTTCGTGTCGTTTTTTTCCGCGTGTTTTTTGAAAAAAGCGACGCTTCTGCCGCTTAAAGCTATGGTTACCTTTACCTTTGGCTCCTTCAGAATCAACTCTTCGGGCGGAGGCAAAAAATCACTAATCCGTTTGGCGCTTTTAAACGATTTAGCAATGTCCAAAGGAGCTTTAACGTAGGTTATTTTTTTCTCGCTCATACTTAATCCTTCCTTCCCGCCAGTATCCGGCGCCGATTATACGGAGGTTTTCGCCTCTTACGGTAAATCGCACTGTAACTATGCCCGTTCCGTCATGCCCAACGCAAAAAAACCTTTTCTCTTTGCCTGAATGCTTTTCATCTTCCAGTATAACACGGCTCTTGTCAAGAAACGCCCTTTGCGCCGTTTCAAATGAGACATTGTGTTTTTCTATGTTTTTAAGGTTTTTCTCCTTGTCCCACTCAAACGTCATACATATAATTATATGCTATAATTGCCATACTATCAAGGCTTTTCACGTTTTTTCCAAGGCTGGTAGCCGCGTGCGCCTGTGGTTTCATTCATTGCCTGTTCGGGCTTGCCGCGCCTGCCGCCGCCTAAGAGCCTGCCGGAAAAGGGCGTCGGCGTTAACCCGGTCGTCCACGCCGGTAAGGGGAGATGTCCCCTCGCCGTTTACGCTGCGGAAAAGGGGGCCGGGGCGGGGGCTGTACGCCCAGCTCTTTTCGTTGTTTAGCAGGTGATCCAGCACCGTCGTAACCGCGAGGCTGAAATATACAAGGGCGGCGTTGTTCTTTGTCTTTGGCCCCAGAAGGGCGTCCAGCCGCATGGAAAGGGGGTTGGGAATCTCGAACACATACGGCTCCCAAGGGTTGTTAATGCCGTCGCAAAAAGCCCTCGCCTCGGCTCCCCCGGCCCGTGTCCCCCGTTCTATGCCTGCCGCTACAACGCTAAAGTACTTTCGCAGTTTTCTGATTTCCGCGTACAAAGGCTCAATTTCCCCCTTCCGGAAAGGAGGAGGCACAAGCGATTCAAACTTGTAAAACGGCAGAAAGTACAGGCGTTTAAGCCAGTGCAGTTCCGTGATAACCCTTTTGTTGTACATCGAGGCGTGTTCCTCACGGGGGCCTTCCAGAACGCGAACATGATCCGCCAGCCGGGGAAGGTACTCCTTTCCGATGCTCGTTTCAATGTAATAGCGCCAGTTGTTGATAATGCCCCCCAGCGAGGAACTTAACTCCTCAACCCCGCCTGCCGGATCACGGGTGGAGCCAAAGGAAACATGGCGGACGGCGAAAAAAAGCTCTTCCAGAATGTGCATAAGAACGATTACCTGCTGCATGGGATCGGTGGGGGCCACGTTGACAACCCCCCTTTTCATCCCAAGCGTGTCCGCGAAGTAGGGGTACAAGTCGGGGTAGGAAGGAAGCCGCTCCCAGCCCGCCGCGGGAAAAAGGATTTCCAGCGTTTTAAGACCCCGATCCAGAGCCCTCTTTTCCGCCTCCTGGGACGCCCGGCGGGATTTTTCTTCCTCAGAAATCTCTTTCTCTTTGCCTTCATCTTCCACTTCGCTATTGCCGCCGCTTTCCGCTTCCGTGCCGCCTGCCGCTTCGGAGCCGCCAGAGCTATCCTGCCCGCCGGCAGCCTGCGCCCGCTGCGGCTTGGAGTCCGGCTTATCGTCCTTGGCAAGACCCTGCATGGCAAGAGCGGCGGGGTTTATTTGATCGTCTTCGGTAACGTTAAGAAGGGACATAATCCGGTTTTTCCGCTCCGTGAAAAACCGCTCGTATGGCACATAGCTGGCAGAAAGCGCCTTCATTAAAAGGGGATAAAGCAGATAGTGAACATTCAGGCGTATCCCGGAAAAGGCGGACAGGGCGGTGCGGATAGGCTCCTGACATTTCCTTTCGGCCTCGGCGGGGTTTTCAAGGTACAAGAGTTTATATAGCACCTTGTAAGCGCCCCGGATATGAGCGTCCATGTCCAAAAGTTCCAGAATAAAGAGGGGCCGGTACACCGCCCTGAGTATGCCCGCGAAATCGCTTACCCTCGCGTTTCTGGAACTGCCTTGTATTCTGGCAAGCTCCGAGGAGATTTTTTCGATATCCCAATGCCGTATGGTGTCAAGGATGGAGTACGCCAGCGGGGCGCTTTTTTTTAGCCGCTCCGTCCGCAAAAGGTTGTTCCGGGGAAGCAGGTTGCGGGTAGAAAGCACCAGAACTTCGATAATTCTGTAGTATTCCGGCATACGGCGGGCCGCGAACAGGGGGCTTACATAATCCGGAACATCGCCAAACAGGGAGATCATGGATTGAAACACCTGCATGGGGGATTTAATGTCAAACTCGCTCTGTCCGGCGAATCTGTCCATTTTTATCCTGTCCCAGTACGACGCTTTAACGGGAACCGATGGGTCGTCGGCCGGGTCAATGTCCTTTTTGCGAAGGGCTTTTCCTTTGGCGAGCATCTCCTCGGAAATATCCGGGATGTCAAGGGATGTCCTTTCCCGGTTTGGGGGCGAGGTATAGCTGGGGCGGTCGCCTATTTTTACGTGTACCCGCTCGCGCCGTGCCCGCTGCCATGCGGGGTCTTGAACATCGGACTTCTCGTAGCCTACTTCCCCGCCCAATTTCTTGATAAGCAGTTCGGCTTCTTCTCTTTCTAGGTTTGAAACCCCAAGTTTTTCCCGCACCCGGCTTAATTCACCGGGGGCGTACACCGCTTTGTTTTTTTTGGTCATGCCTACACCCGCAGATAGATTTTTTCACATATTCCCCAAAGATTACATACCTCTAGCGCCTCTCCATCTGTGTTTACCACGGCTCCGTTAAAAACCCCAAGCGGGTTTTCGTAGTCCGAGTTAAAAAGCACAAGGTTTCTGGCGTCGCGCCGGGGCTGTTTGGGCGTAAAATTAAGATCAACCATTCCTTCCGTATCCTGTATAACCCAGTCCGATTCGCGGCCCCCGTTGCGGGTTATCTTTACCGGCGGCAGGGGCGTCAGGCGGCCATTAACCCAAAGGGCGTTTTCGTTGTTCCGGTACGGCTCCCGTGCCTGATTCTCCCCCAAGGCGAACCCGAAGCGCCGGTTCCGCTCGTCAAAGCCCATTCCCGCGCACCACGTACAGCGCATCCGGTAGGGGTAATAGCCCTTGAAATCGCAGAACAGCCCTGAGGTTGTGGCGGGGTCGAAGTAAATATGCCGCCCGCCGGAAACCACATTCCCCCGTACCGCCGCCAGCGTTTTATAGGCGCACATATTCCGGCGCTCGGAAAACAACAGGCTTACCGCCATTGGCGTGGCCGTTTCCGTGCCAAGTTCAAGGGTCAGGTGGGCCGTAAAAGCGGGCCTGCGGCCCCTGGGCTTAATATCCAACTCCAGCGTGATTCTTTCGGCGTCAAGCCACGAGTGGGCCCGGAAAAAGAACCCCAAAGAGCGGCTGTCGACCGAGGAATTGTCGGGAAAGCGGGGCAGGTTCCACCAGCCGCCGGGAATCGTTTTTTTGAACTCCAGCCGCTCCTTGGTTTCCTTGTCGTACATAAGCACAAAGGCGGTACGGTAATATTTAAGATTGCAAAGCCGGGCCTGAAGAACATAGCGGTCGTCCTGAATGATAAAGGACTCCCACTCCTTTATGCGGGAACCTTTTACCGCCCGTGGAAGGGGAAACGGGTAGGGCCGGTGGACGCTTAAAAGGTCTACTTCCTCAAACGCCTTTGTCCACGTTCCCTGAAGGGGGGTTCCCTTTTCTACCGGAGCGGTGCGGCTTTCCTGTATCTCTCTTACATACATCAAGACGATTTTAGCACGAACAGGCGTAATTTACAATCAACTATACTGGTAAGACGGGGCGAAATCAATTTTCGTTAAAAAACGCATTTTTTTGCGTAATTTATCGCATATTTCTTGATATTTTGTTGAAAAAGCCTTGACCTGCGGGCTTTATTTTCGTATCTTTAATGTAACACTGAAGATGCGTTATTGGTTGTTGCCCTTCGGGTAGCGGCTAATCTGTTTTACAACATGATAGTTCATCAGGCGTGTCTCAGTTGGCCTCCCGGGTTTCCTCACCTCCTTTTCCCGGGGGGCTTTTTTTTGTACTTTTTTCGCGGTATACTGTACCGTATGAAGCATATAGTGGCTCAAGGCTATTCCCATTTGCCGGTTATTCTTTCCGCTCTTTTTCTTCTTGGGGCCGGAGCCCTTTTTTCCGGCTGCTACACGATACGGCAGGGGACGGCGATGCTTGGCTACCTGAACCGGGCCGTTCCTCTGGAAACGCTGGCCACGAGGGAGGGGGCGAGCGAAGAAGACCGCCTTTTCGCCGAAAGGGTGGAAAGTATGCGCGCGTTTGCCGTGGAATACCTTGGCTTACAGGGAAGGAGCTTTACGACCTATGTGGCCCTTGACAGGAATTTTCTGGCAGCCGTGGTTTCCGCCAGCGCCGCCGATTCCTTTGCCCGCCATTACTGGTGGTTTCCGGTGGTGGGAAGGCTCCCCTACAAGGGTTTTTTCAATGTCCAAGATGCCCGCAGGGAGCAGGCCCGGCTTGAAAGAAAGGGGCTGGACGTGTGGGTGCGGGGGGTCGGCGCTTTCAGTACGCTTGGCTGGTTCCGTGATCCTCTGTACTCCTTTATGCGGGAGTATTCAGACCGGGAACTGGTTGACCTTATTATTCACGAGCTGGTTCACGAAACGATATGGCTTAGAAACCATGTCCAGTTTAACGAGCAGTTGGCCCAGTTCATAGGCGTAGAGGGCGCGCGGCTGTTCATGGAGCGGATGGGCATTGAGGAGGACGAGGCGGCTATTGCCAAGCGGAGGGCCGACAGAACCGCCTACTTTGCCTTCCTTCAGGGTCTTATCGCCGAACTGGAAGAGCTGTACGCAAGCGGTATGCCGCGGGAAGAAACATTGGCGCGCAAGGACGAAATCATTGCCGCCGCCAAGCTCAGGTTCGAGGCGGACTACGACTCTCTGTTCTACACCGACACGTTCCGCTTCTTTATTGATCTTCCGGTGAATAACGCCTACCTTGACCTGTTTAGGCTCTACCACGAAGAAGACCATTTTTTCAGAGACCTTTTTCAGCGGTCGGGGGCCGATCTTCCGGGTCTTGTCGCCGCCGCCCGGACGCTTAATCCCCGCCAGAGAAGGGGGGCTGATCCCCGGATGGAACTGGAGCGGGCGCTAGGGCTACGGTGATCCCCCCCCCGCCGCGCATGAGCCAACATTCCCGCATAAAGCTCCGGCAGGGGAGGATATACGGTTTAAGAATCCCGCGTGGGGAACCCGCTCCGGAGCCTCGGTCTCCTACGCGGAAACTCCACGCAAATGGCTTCTTAAACCGTATATCCTCCCCTGCCGGGCATTGTGCTAGAGGCTCACGCGCAGCGGGGGCATTGCTGGGGGCCTTCCCGGCGGAGCCGGGAAGGCTGTGAGAAGCGTGCCGGGAGCATAAAAATTTTTGAAAAAGAATTCGTAAATACATTGACGTTTCGCCAATAGCTGGATATACTCTCTTTTGATGATGCGCGTTATAACTGACAACGTAGTTTCCCCGCCTGTAGGACTGCCGTTGCAGGCGGCTGTTGCGGGTAACGTTACCCCCCCCCCCCCCCCCCCCCCCCCCCCCCACCTCTTTTC
>WQUW01000034.1 GCA_009781915.1 Treponema sp.
CCCTTTTTTTTCAGCCCCCTGCAAAATTTTTTTTTTTTACAAAGCCCCCCCGAAACGGAAAACCCCCCCTTTGGTCTTTTTTCCTCCCCGGTATTTTATCCCCCCCCCCCCCCCGTATGGCGGATCAACAATAGCAAGGTCAAAGTGTTTGTCTGGATACTGCGACATAAGTTCCATGCAATCGCCCAGATACAACTCGCAATTTTCTATTACTTCACGTCTCACGTTTAATGTCTCCTTACAACCCCAGCTTTTTCGCTTGTGAGTTAAATATACCTTGGCCCTCTGCCGCCGCTACTTCTGATGCGGGAAAAAGCCACGGCTGGGCTTCCGTTTCCGTGCTTTCCCGGTCGCGTATATATACCTGTATAGTCCGGAATCTGATCAGTTTGCGGTTTCTTTTTTCAAAGGATACGACTTTGTGCAGATTACGGCGGTCGCCGGGGCCGGAATTGCTGGAGCCGCCCATAGGCAGAAATAACCCTTTGGAATAAGCGACAAAGGCGCGGGCAATAAACAGCGATTTTCCTTTAGCTTTTTTGTTACTGCGTGAGCCATGCATGCGCTTGTTTCGTTTTATTCTGTTAATGCGCATGGCTGCTATAACGGTATTGCTACGGTTGCCGCCTCTGGCGGTGTCCGTTGGTATCGCAAGGGTTTGTCCCCTTGATGTGCGTTCCCCTCCTTCTTCCTGCCTGACCATGTAATCAGCTTTTTCCGTTACCCCTACAACGGACTTAACATCCGTAAGCTTGTAGCGGCCTTCTGGCATGGGCGTAAATTGCACCTGACGCACGGTAAAATTATTACGAATGGTAAAGTTTTCCTGAATGTTTTTTACGGCTTCCCTGCGGGCCATTCGCGCCTGAATGTTTACCGTTGCGATAGCGGCCTTTACAAGATCATCGTATATATCCCCGGCCATCAAATGTATGTTGCCCTCATCGTAAACGATTTTCGCTAAACTCATATCAACAGATTGCACGGGAACAAAAAGACAAGCTATTAATTGCGTCAACGCAACGCGCGAAATTAAGCCGAATTACTGGTTTTGATAAAACTCTCCCTGCTTGGCGCTTTCCCAAAACGCTACCCAGTCCAGCGTAGGAAGTCCCAGATGCCCCCTGCACCAGTGTTCCGCCGCAAGCTCCAGACAGGCGATGTTGTAAACGTATGTATCAAAGGCATGGTTGTCATGCCCAAACTTGGTTACCCAGACATACCTGCGGAATTTTTTTGTGATAGCGTCCCGTTCCTCTTTTCTGCTTTCTGCCTCGAATTGCTTGAAATAGTCATCGCCGAAATCTTCCGGGAAATTTGGATACCACCACGGCTGGCTTTGGCCTGTAACCCAAAATGATGAAGTCATAGCGTTTGAAATATTGTCTTTTAATTTTCCCGTGTTAATGTGCAAGAGGCCGGGAAACCCTATTCTGTCTGTCGCCGATTGAGAAAAGAATTGATATGTCTCGCCATTAGCCAAGTAATCTTTTCCTTTAACGCCAAATATTCCAAGATTGTGTTTTTTCAAGAATTCATAAACGTATGTTGGATTGTAGCCTGTATCAATCATGCAAGCTTGTATTCTATATATTTTACCATCCGTTCCAACATAGCGCTTTGTGCCGATTATTAAAGCAAGCTCGTCCCACACGCCGTTAAACTCCGCCGTGCTTCCCTTTATTTCAAAGAATTCCAGTGTCCACGTTACGCCGCCGTAGGAATACCCTTTAACGTCAACAAAAAGGCCGTTAGATTGCACGTCAACAGACGCTATAACTATCAAAATGGGCGAACCAGCGTCACGTATTGCCATATCATTCGGAACGCCGCGAGCGGTAAGACCGGAATCATCATTGACGATGATAAAACCTGTTCGCCTAAACTGAATAGCGCGGCTGTATTCAATTTCTTTTCCGCCTAATTCCTCAAACGTGAGCCCCTGTTTTGTGTTGCGGAAAAGACGGTATTTTTCTTTGTCTTTAAGGCGGTTGTTTTTTATGTCCCAGCACTCCGCCCATTGGAGTACCATATCTTCCCAGCTATACATCCCCGGCGGGTTGTAAATGGGCGTTATGTGATACGACTTTCTGCCCGGCGCAACCGCCTTTGCCGTGGCTCTCCATTCGCCTTTTGGGATTATCACCGCTTTGTCATAGTTTTTCATGGTTTTACCGCAAGCGGGATTGCAGCATTTATACGCGGCGGTTTCGAGTATTGGCTCGTAGTCCTCATTGTTTTCCCATACGATGCCCCATGTGTAGCCAGATTCGTCTTTGCCGTGCCACACTAATTCCTGCATGATGCCACAATGCTTGCAGGGTACAAAAAACTTTCTCCGGTCGCCGTCCTGATAGAGTTTTTCTATTTTTGATGTTTGCTTTACGAGCGGGGTAGAACTCCAAAAAATTTTCCGCTTGTTTTCGGTGTAGGCATTGGTACGGTTGCGTACAAGGTCAACTACAGTACCCTCTTTGGGGATAACGTCGGGAAATGCGTCTACTTCGTCAGCCAAGGCGCACGGATAGGAAAGCCCCCGAAATCGGGCAGGGCTTCGGCCCCCGTAGTTGTGGAGGTATCCTCCGGGATATTCCTTTGCTTCCGTTTTGTCCCCGGAGTTCCGGCTTCCCTTTTTTTTCCGGCTTTGGGAAAAAATTAAATCTCTTGCCCCGGCGTTGTCAATCATTTTTTCGATCTTCACCTGCACCGATGTCTTCATAAGCCCAGCATCGGCGGTTACATACATTTGCGCTTTTGGGTCGCTCATAATGTTGTACAACATTATGGTTTCCAGCGCGGCGGTTGTAGCCCCAAGTTGATTCCCTTTCATCAATGCCACTTCTTGGGTGGGGTCTTCCGGGCTAAAGCAGTCTACTATTTCCCGAAAGTACGGAAACTTTTCAAAGCTGAATTTGCCGGGGAAGGGTGTAAGGTCGCTTGTCAAATAGCGCACCCGCTCTATAAACTCGCTGGGTAATTCGTGGTGCAGGGAATCGGTAAGGTTTTCAATTTGTTCTATAAGAAAATCAATATCGCCGGAGAAAATATCTTTTTTGTGAAGTGTATCAGAGGCAGGCATTTTTAATCATCCTCCATTGCGTCAGCGATTGCGTCCTTGATTTTTTGATCCAGCCCGCCGCTGTCCTGATATTTTGATCGCAAGCCGCTTAATCCTTTGACCAGTTCGCCTTTTGCGTTTTTTATAATCTTGGAAAGCCCTGCCTCCAGTTTGCGGATCACGTCCAGTCTGGCTGCGCCTCCTTGAGCCTGCACAAGGGCGATAATTTCATCGGTAACGGATTTGGGATATTCAAGTATTTGTTTCATCAGGGTTTCCAGATACTGGATAAGCTGTGATATTGCAAAATCTTTTTCGATTAGTTGGAGTCTGCGCTCCCTTACTTTTTGATCTCGCTCATCCGCCGAGGCTAAATCTTTGAGCATTCGCACATATTCCTGCATTCCGGGGAGGCCTTTGAATTTAATCACCAGTTCTCGCAAGGTAAGGCCCAAAAGCCGCTGCGGAAGCCCAGCGTATTCGGAAATTTCGTGGTCTGATATGCGGGAAAAGTCCACTGGCGGCGCTACAGGCCGCCTATCTACGTCCGATGCGTTCTCTTCCAGCGCGGCGGCATTGGTTTTAAGCCTCCGGCGCGCCGCATACCGCGAATTGACCGGGTTTTCGGTATCCAGCAAGCCCGCGGCGTTGCGGATGAGTGTGTTGTTGCGAATTTTCCGCGCTATTACAGACGGCGCTACCCCGCAGATGCGGGCAAATTCGGCCTGTCTAACTTCCGCCATGTGGGAATGATACAGGCGGCGGCGGGCAATAGGCTATTAACTTTCGTAGCTTTTTTGTTAGCTATTGTTGCCTTTTTGTTGACCTATGGAAAATTTTGGCGGGCAGGTAAGACAATGCGCCCCGTGCCGAATAATTGCACATGGGGTAGGGGGCGGCGGAGTACCTTTTTAGGGGGGAAGGGGCCGGGCTGTTACACGTTACACAATTTCCCAGTGTAGCCATTGCCACACTGTAAATGTAAATTTATTATTTCCTATTCTTCAACATATTGAAATATTTTTTTTACAACTTAAATAATAAATTAATTATATATATAAAAAGTGTAACGTGTAACAACCTATAGGATATACAAAGCAAAGGGGGGAGGTTATAAAACGAAGCGGGGTAGATATACGATGCGGGAGCTATTACCAATTGCGTCAACACAACTGCGCCATCTGGTGCGTGGTTTGTTACGGTTTTGGGCTTGTAGATATATTGGTAAATACAGTCGGGGGCCGGGCGCGCGGGGACTACTTTAGTGTTTGCTAATATCTATAGTGATATGACGTTACACTTGTAACCGGCGATCAGACGGTTTTGTCTATTGCAAACGGAAGCAGGCTGCTTGTAGCGTCTTCGGCCGCGGGGATTGAGGCGAGCGCTATATCAAGGTTTCTTCGGTTGTAATAGTCGATCATGGAGGTGGAGTCATGCCCTGTAAATTTTTTAAGGTTATGGGCATCTATGTATTCGCTCATGTGCGTTACATAGGTGTAACGTAAGGAATGGTGGATTAAGCGCCTGTTGTCCGGGATTAAGCCTCGTGTTGTGTTTAGGTGTCCTTTTTTCCACTTGCCGCTTTTAACTAATGCTTCCTTGTTTGGCGCAATCCCTGATTTTATTAGCACCAGATTAAAGGCAGTTTGCGCCATTGATTGGCCAATGGGATGTCCATTATAAGAAAATACGAAATCATCTGCGCCTATGTTGTTGGTTGCTATATGAGCCTGCAAAAGCCCCAAAGTAAAGTCAGGATAGAGGACAACGCGCAATTTGGGATGTTCAGGTGATCCCTTTTTGTTGTATGTGGTACGTGTCCCGTTATGTTTAAGGTATCCATCTATAACGACGGCTTTTTTCTCAAATATTATTTGCTTGCCTCTCATTCCTCTGGTTTCACCCAGACGCAATCCGCCGGAAAGTGAACACAGAAAAAACAAAAAGAAAAAATCATGCGAAAAATTATTACGCTGGAAAAACAGTTCAAGTTCCCGGCGGGTGAAAATGTCCGCCTTGTTAATCGTTTTTCCGATTGAGGGAAAATCAGGCTTGAATATTTTGCACCCCGAAAATTGCGCTTCTTGGTATATTTCTTTTAGAGCGGAAATATATTGATTTTTCCACGACGCGGAGCGTTTAAGCGAAAAAAGGTAATTCATAATTTCGTCTAGCTCGATGCTTCTGATCATGCGTTGACCCCATGTTTCCGTAATATAGCGCATAAAAACACGTCCAGCTGTAAGGGTATCTTCAGTTGTGGATTTTTTTAATTGCTGGCGGCGGTGGACATGGAGGCTTCCCGGAATAAACATATCCCTTGTAATCTCGCCGATGAGCATATCGGGGTTTTTGGGGGGCATGGTGCGGTCAGTCAGGGATACGGCTATGCTTTGGGGAGGGGGTAGGGTACGAATAAAATCTTCCGCCTGTTGGCGGCTTTTTGCTGATTTTCCGCAAGATTTCTGGACTTGCTTACCATTTTGGTCAACGTAGTAGTAATACCAGCGTTTGACGGTCTTGCCATTCTTGAGTTTTTTCGGTTTCTTGAACACATGATACTGCAAATCTGCCATCGGACTTGACCTCCACTTGACCTTTTGCCGAACCGCTGTCCTCAAGCCACTAGCTAACTCTATATACCATATAGAATTGCGAGGGTGGATGACGGGTCTCGAACCCGCGACAACAAGATCCACAATCTTGCACTCTACCCCTGAGCTACATCCACCGTAAACAGACACTTAACTATCGCCTAAAGTATCCTTTTTGTCAAGGTGCGCCCTAGGCCATGTTGAAAAAAGCCTGACAAAGGCTCCCACCCGGGCGCTAGTAATCACCCAATCCAAAAGCCGCCGTTTATGTCCAGCATAATTCCGGTAACGTAGCCCGCTTCTTCGCTTGCGAGGTAGCAGACACCGGCGGCCACGTCTTGGGGCTCTCCGACCCTGCCAAGGAAGTTTTTGCTTGCAAGGTTAGCCATCGCCTCCTCGCTGTAGGCGTCCATGATTGGCGTGCGGGTCGGGCCGGGGCATATAGCGTTTACCGTGATGCTAAAAGGCCCCAGATGCCGGGCCATGCCCCGTGTAATGGCGCAAAGGCCCCCCTTGGACGCGGCGTAACTCATCGAGTTTTCAACGCCGCCCATCCTGCCCGCCACGGAAGAAATGTTTATTATTCTGCCGTGCTTACTGCGCTTTAGATACTCAAGGGCTTTCTGAACCATAAAGAACGAACCGCCCAGGTTTACCCCAAGTATGCGATCCCATTCTTCCCGTTGAATGTCCTGGATTTTCGTGGCGCTTAAAATACCCGCGCCGTTAACAACAACGTCAATCTGGCCGAAACGCCCGGCGATTTCGCCTATGGCAGCCTCGATTGCTTTTTCGTCCGAAACATCGCAGACAAAAGGGACGGCTTCGGCGCAGCCGGGCAGGGCGTTTAATTCCGCCGCCGCCTTCTTTAGCTTTTCCCTGTTAAAGTCCACAAGCGCCGCCTTCATGCCGTTTTCGCATAGCATTTTCGCGGCGTAATACCCAATCCCTTGAGCCGCCCCGGTTACTATGGCCACACGCCCCGTTAATGTTAAAACACCCATTGCATATCCCCTTCTAGCCAGCTTATAAGGCAAGCAGCTTCTGCCAGCCTGTCTTGTCGAACGCGTCAAGCGTCATAATTACCCCGCCAAAGGAGTCAAACTCATCGATGCCCATGCCGTCAGTTTCGTAGGCTTTGCGGAATTCGGGAAAAGCTTCCAGCACCCGGTCTACCGCGTCTTCATCGACACCGGCATCAATGCGCTTTTCACGCCGCAATTCTCCGTTCTTGTCCGCCTGAATAACCATGTCTTGTATCTTGGGGTGAATCGTCATTTCAAAGACCCCGCCTGATAGCTCTGAAACTTGACGGGCGCAGCGGAAGGCCGCCGGCATAATGACTTGCGCGTAGCCTTCTTTTTTGAAGATTTGATACGTCTTTTTCACCGCAGCCAGTACCGCCGTTTCAAGGTCTTGGGTAGAAACAGGATTGTCCCGGTCTGTGTTAAGGGCGGCAAGGTAGTCCTGTAAGCGCCCCATTACGAAGGCGGCGGTACTCGCGGGAACCGGAAGGCCGGCTTTTTTCGCCCTGCCGCAGCCCCGTTCGTAGGCCCGCGCCATCGCCACAAGCTGGGAAACGGAAAGGCATACCGTAGGAGTGGTGTTAATGCCGAGAGCGGTAAGCTCTTCGATAACCGTAACCCCCGCTTTTGTCCCCGGAATTTTTACCATGACGTTTTCGCAAAAGGCGCTGATGGTTTTTCCCATCTCAAACATCGCGCGTTCGTCAGCTGCCCGCCCCGGTTCCACCTGACTTCGGACAAAGCCGGTCTTTCTGCCGGAGCTTTCGTACAAGGGAAGGAATTCCTTGGCAATGTCCGGAACAAGAACACGGAAATATTCAAGCACTTTTTCGCTGCCCGAAAACCGGGAGCGTATTTCTTCAACATGGGCCTTGTAGCGCTCTGTCTCTGTGGTAAGGGCCTCGAAGGAGAGGGGAGGGTTAGTGGTGCAACCAACAGCGCCATTTTCTTTGGCATTGATGTAATCATGGCGCAGGGCGGAATCGTTACACCACTGTGTGTCCGTGTTTTCCGCCATCCATTTAAGATACGTGTTCTCGCTCATAAGCGCTCCTAAAACGATATGTCCAGATATGCGAGCGTACGCCCGCCCTGACTACCATCCCAAAAGTCTGGGAACCGCAAGCGAAATAATAGGGAACGCGGCAACCAACACCATAGCGAAAATCGTTACAAGGTAAAACGGTATAGCCTGCCGTACCATTCGATCTATCGGAACGCCTGTTATTGATGCCGCGCTAAAAACGCACACGCCGTAACCGGGGGTGGTCATTCCTAGGGCAACGCACATTACCCATATAATGATAAAATGGGTGGGGTCAAACCCAAGGGCTACCGCCGCGGGCAAAAAGAGCGGGGCGAAAATCAGCGTGGCGGGGGTGGCGTCCAGCACCATGCCAATGATAATGGCAAGGAAAAAGAAAAGCACCATAAAGCCAAATCTGCCGCCGGGAACGGCTGTAAGGGCGGCTGTAAGCATTGCCGGGATATGCTCAAAGGCAATGATAAAATTCATGAGCGCGCTCGCGCTGGCAATCAGCAGAATCGCGCTGGTAATGCCGGCGGTTTTTTTGAAGCACTCCCAAAGGTCTCTAAGGCCCAGCTTTCTGTAAATAACGCAATCAACAACTAAAATATACAGAACGGCGAGGGCGGCGGCTTCGGTGGGCGTTACAAGACCGGAAAAAATGCTGCCCATAATAATTACCGGAGCGAAAAGCGCCGTCCAGCATTTCTTGGTTTTTTCAACTAACGTAGCGAACGAAAAGGGATGCTTTTGACCATAGCCCATTTTTTTGCTGATAAAATAATTGGGAACAAGCAGCAAAAGCCCCACCAGTATAGCCGGCAGTAATCCCGCCGCCAGCGCCCTGCCGACAGACTGGTTGGTAGCCGCCGCCGCCAGCACTATCTGAATGCTCGGCGGCCGTATCGTGGACATGGTAGAGGACGTAACCGTAACCGCCGCCGAGTAATCGGCAGGGTAGCCTTCGTCAACCATTCGGGGAACGAGCAGCGTACTGAAGGTCGCGGTATCCGCCACCGACGAGCCTGATATGCCGGAAAAAATCATGCTTCCCACAATATTCACGGCTCCCAATCCGCCTTTTACCCAGCCTATAAGCGCTTTACTAAAATCTATCAGGTTGCGGCCCATTGTTCCCCGTTCCATAAGGACGCCTACCAGAACAAAAAGCGGGACAGCCAAAAGTATAAAGTTCGCCGCGGCCTCGCTGAAAAGCTGGGGCAGCATCATCATGTTGGGAATTGGCCTGAAAATAAACAGGACAAGCGCCGACGCCAGCCCCAAGGCCGCCGCGACCGGCACACCCGCGGCGAGCATTACTATAGCAAGAACAATGAGCGTTATCGTCATTACAGGCATTATTTTTCTCCCTCTATTTTGGCGGCTTCAACAACACTGCTGAATTCTTCGGCATACTCGCCGGAAGGAAGCGGCATTTTGTTTGCCGCGAATGCCCATGCCTGTATTAGCATACGGACGGCTCCTACTATACACCCAATGAGTACCGGCGCGCGGATATAGGCCCTGTTCCAGCGCAGCATGGGAGTACGGTTATCTACCCTAAGATGAAACTCCAGCAGGCTGACTGTGTGGTACGCGAGTATGCCTAAAAAAATGGCGAAAACAATATTGCCGGTAATATAGAAAATCTTTTTTACCTTGTAAGGCATCTTGGCGAGCAGCATATCGAAACGGACATGAGAGTTGTTCAAAACAGCCAGCCCAAGGCCCATCCAGATAACCGCGACGAGCAGGTGTTCGCCCATTTCAACCGTCCAAGGCACAACCCTGAACGGCATAACGCGGCTGAATATCTGCAATACGACATTGACAAAAAGAGCGAACATGAGCAGCGTTACAATGTAAACATCAAGCCGTTTCAGAAAATTCAACACCTTTACCATACTGTCCTCACAAGGCAAGATTTAAAACTAGTGGGCGCTGCGCCTTACCGCGTCGTGGAACGCGTCCCAATCCGCCGGAGAGTACCGTGCCTGTTGCGCCGCGTAGAACGGGGCAAGCCTTTGAATGAAAAGCTGCCGGTTCTCTTCGGGCATGACCCAGAACTCAACGCCCAGCCTGCGGCCCCCTTCCATCGCTACATGAAGGTAGGCTTCGTTTTCAGCCATGTCTACCCTGACAAACTCCTGCGCCGCCCTGCGGAAAAGCTGGCGATCTTCGGCGCTTAAACTGTGATAGAAATCCCTATTCGCGATAACGAAGGTTAAATCGGCGATATAATTCACGATGGAAAAATACCTTGCCACCTCAAAGGTTCTAAAGTCGTACTGAAGGTGTATCGAGTTGTCCTCGCCGTTAAATGTGCCAAGCTGAATGCCCGTGTAAATTTCTACCGCGGGGGCCGGAACCGGAACCGCTCCCATGGTTTCAAAAATCGACACGAAAAAGGGGTTCATGGGTACGCGCATTCTCATGCCTTGTATGTCGTCCGGAGTACGGATCATGCGCAGGTTGTTGTTCGACTGGCGCATCGGGCGTGGAGAGGCCCCCAAAATAACAAAGTTCGATTGCTCAAAATCCCTCATCCAGCGCTCCCATGTGGGGTCGTTGAGTTGTAAAAAGCGGTATACGTGGTCAACGTCAGAAAAGGTAAAGGGCAATTGCAGAATTCCGGTGTTCTCGTTGAAAGCGGCAAGCACGGTAAGCGACTCAATGGAAATCTGGAGCGCCCCCTGCTGGGTTTGCTCTGTCTGGATGGCGGAGCTTCCTTGGCTAAGCGCGGCGTTGGCGAACACATGGACATCGAATCTGCCGTCCGAATGCTCGTTTATGTAATCGGCAAAAGCGACGGTGGCGTGATGCCACGGGCTCTGGGTCGATGAGGACTGCGAGGCGTTAACTCTGATTACTCCATCGCGTCTCTCGCAACTGATGGCTACTGCCAACAGCGCAAACAACATACATACTAGTTTGACTCTTTTCATCTTCATATCTCCTTAAAAAAATTTTTTCTGAAAGGCCATACGGCCTTGTCATTCCCACATTAATTCCGCCGCTCTATGGCAACGGCGTTTACAATGCTTTTCAGGTACGAAAACCCTCTGCGGGCGCTTTCTTCGGGGCCGGGATACGGCAGACATTCTACGGTGATGTAACCTGTGTAGCCTATGTCCGCAAGCGCGTGAGTTAGCTCCTTGAAATCGAGCGCGCCGCCGCCGGGGTACAGGCGGTTGTTGTCCGAGTAATGGACGTAGCCTAGCGGCTTGTCCCGGCAGTAGAGAATGCTGTCTTTCAGGTTTTTTTCTTCAACAGCCATGCTGTGAGTGTCCAGATGCAAAGAGAGGTTCTTGTGTCCCAGGGAGGTAATAAAATCCATTGTCTCAGGCACACTGTTAAGATAGTTGATGATATAGCGCATAACGGATTCCAGCACGACGGGAACCTGTTTCTGCGCGGCATAATCGCAGACACGGCCTAGCGCCCCGGCAAAGCGGTCGATGTACCCGGAGGCTGGCCTGCCTTTGGGAATGCTCCCCCGCATCATGCCAACGATAACCAGCGCGTCTGTTACGGACGCGAAATCGACATGCTCAAAAAGGCGGGCTATGGCCTGTTCCCGCTTTTCCGGATCGTCGTCGATAAGGGAAAGCCCCCCAACCGTGTACTCCATTCCCGTAGCCACCGCGCAGATCGAAAGCCCGTGCTGTCCGGCAACAAGACGTATGCGTTCCGCGTCGTAGCGCTTTGGCTCCCGCAGATGCAATTCCACGGCATCGTACCCGGCTTTCTTGGCTAACGGGCAAATTTCCTCGATTGGGCCACGCAACGTAACTGGCTGGGATTCCGGTAATTCTTCCAGCGCCGCCGATACTCCGTAACGGAACATATTCACCCCCCGATTATAACATAGCTAACACAGTATAGTATACAGAGTGTTGTTGTCAACGGACCGGGCCTCTATCCACCCCCCGCATTTATCCCCAAACCAGGTTTACCAATGCCAGTGTGAAAGGCGGGAAAAAAGTTAACAGCATTAAAACGCAAAACAAGGCGATGTAAAACGGGATAGCTTCTTTCCAAAAGTTTTTGAGTTTGCACCGGGTAACTCCGCAGGTAACAAAAGTAAGGGTTCCTATGGGCGGCGTTAACGAGCCCATCGCCATGTTGAAAATAAATATCATCCCGAAATGTATATCGTCAATTCCAAACGCGCGGGCGAGCGGAACAAAAATGGGAACAAGCACAATCATAAGGGCGTTGCCTTCGATAAACATACCTATGATAAGCAAAAACAAATTGACCGATAAAAGGAAAATATACCTGTTTCCAATGTTGGCCACCATAAATTCCGTTATTTGCTGGGGGATGCGCTCTCTGGTTAAAACCCACGCGAAGGCGGACGCCGCCCCGATTATCATCATGATGGCGGCGGTTGTGGTAACGGTTTCTTTTATCGCGCGCAGCATATTGGCGGCTTTAAATTCACGGTAGATAATCGAAAGCACAACGGCGTAGACAATGGCTATGGCCCCCGCTTCGGTAGGGGTGAAGATTCCAAACCTAATCCCGCCAATAATAATTACCGGCAGCAGCATGGGGAAAAAAGCGTCCAGAACAGCTTTTCCCAAAGGCACTGTTGTTGTTACTTCCTTTGAATAATTGCGCTTTGAGGAAATAACGCCTACCAGTACCATCAGAACCAGACACAAAAAAAGGCCGGGAACAATACCTGCGATAAAGAGCCTTCCGATAGAAACGTTTGCGACAGAGCCGAAGATAATCATCGCAATGGCCGGAGGGATCAACAGGGTGATTATGGCGGAGGTCGCCGTAACCACCGAAGAAAACTCCTTCGAAAACCCCCGTTTTTCCATTTCCGGAACCAGCATCTTCGATGTCATGGCAGCGTCCGCAAGGCTGGAACCCGAAAGCCCGCCCATAAGGACAGAAAGGGTAACATTCACCTGCGCCAGCCCTCCGGGAACGCGCCGCATAAGCACTTCGCCCAGACGCAGCACTCTTGTGGTAACGCCTGAGTAGTTCATAATGATGCCGCTGCACACAAAGAAGGGGATCGCCAGGAGGGCGACATTCTCAATTCCGGCGATAACACGCTGGGCCGCAATCTGGGCGGGAAGGTGCGGTTGAAGCATGAAGTACAATGCCGAACCGGACAGCAGCGCGATAAACGCCGGAATCTTAAAAAACAGCGTAAGAAGCAGCACTATGGACGAAATGAGAACTACGGAAATCATTCAAAGACCTCTTTGCCGCCGGGTTTTATGTATTTGAAAAAAGTAACAACGGAATAATTGACAATAATTAACGCGCAGCCTATGGGAAAGGCGGAGTATATAAGAGAAAATGGAATCCTCAAGATGTCCGTAACGCGGCCTGTGGCGATCATCTGACGCACAAACGCGGTACCCTGAATAAAGAAATATCCCATGATAATCATGGAAATAAGATACACGGTTATGGATATGAACCTTTGCGCCTTCCAAGGGAACAGGTCAACTATGACATCAATGGCCACATGGCTCGCGGTTCTGAACGCGGCCCCGGCCCCGAAGAGCGCGATGATAAGCATACACAGCAACTGAAACTCTTCCCCCCAGTGTACGGGGCGGTTGACAAAGTAGCGCATAATAACACTGAAAAAAGTGAAGATGATTATGCTGATTAACGCTATCCCCGCGACAACCAAATCAGCGTTGGCCAGTTTTTTGAAAACCTTGATTAGCACGATGCCTCCATACGTGAAACAAGGCTGGACAACTTTCTCATCCAGCCTTATAGCGCAATTAGCGTTCTGTTCCCGCTTTTATTCTGTTAAGTCTTTCGTATAACCCGGGTGTCCATCTGGCTGTTATGTCGGGTAAGGTATAGAACGGACTTGTCGCGGCCTGAAGCCGCCCCTGATCTATTTCAATAATTTCTACTCCGGCAGCCCTGAATCTGTTGATAAAGTCCGCTTCCGATCTGGCTACAAGGTCGTTGTTATACAAGCCCGCCTCGTACCCTGTTTCAAGCAGAATTCTCTGGTGTTCCGGGCTAAGGGAATTCCAGAAGATGGTTCCGGTAAACCATGTTGTAATGAGCCGTATGTGGGCGGTAAGGGTAAGGTAGCGCGCGATTTCGTGGAACCTTCCGCCGTACAGTACAAACAGAGGGTTTTCAACGCCGTCAATTATCCCCTGCTGTAACGCCGTGTACACATCTCCCAGCGGAAGGGGAGTGGGGCTCGCGCCCAGAACTTCAGTCCCCCGTATCTGCATAAGGTTATTCGGAACCCTAAGCCGCAAACCCTGAAAATCCTCAAGGGTGCGGATGGGGCGTGTGGTAAGGGTATGCCGCTCGCCGTAGACAAAGTTGGGAGCGAGGATTTTAAGGCCCTGACCTTCCAGTATTTGCGATTGCTCTCTCCACCATTCGCTCTCGATTACCCTCCATGCGTCATCCCAACTGCCGAAGAAGTAGGGGCCCATCGTTATCCCCATGTCCGGCGCTCCACGGTCGGCGAAAAACCCGCCGTCCGCCAGCGTTATTACCGGCATACCCGCAAGCATCTGGTCGATAAGCTCATTCTTTGACCCAAGTATGCTTGAAGGGAAAACCTGAACCTGCATAGTGCCGCCAGAGCGTTCTTCGATAAGGCGCGCCCAGTGGTAAATCGCGTCAGTGATGGGCTCTCCGGGGTGGTTTTCCAGTCCGATTTGGACAAGAACTCTCCCGTGCCGGTCGCCCGCGCCGCCGGCGAACACTCCTGTCGCGGCAAGGGCAAACACAAGAAACAATAGTATCAATCTTTTCATGGAACCTCCAAAAAATATGTTAATACACCATACTAACCCTGAAAAACCGTAGCTGTCAAGTTTTTTTCCCGGAAATTCGCCACTTGCCAGAGTTTCTTTTGCGCTTACCATCGGCACGCCCCGGCTTAAGGAGCCTCATTTCGCTGTGTAATCCGCATAATATCCCATAGTTTCCCCTCGGGGATATTTTACACCGTTTTTCCTTTTTTTTTTTATTCGGTCAGCCCAAATTAGATTCACGTGCGGAGGGGCCGCCCTTCCCCTTGCGCCTCTTTGCATTAATGGCTATGCTTTAGGATAGCCTTGCTAAGGCAGCCGGATGGTTATCCCCGGAATTTTTTAATGTGGAAGTACGTATGAAAAAGATTTTCTCGTTTTATGCAAAAGCGCTCCTTGTCCTTCTTCTCTGTGCCGCGCTCTTTTCGGCCTGTAACACGAGGGAGCGCCCCTCTCCCGACGCTCTGGACAGGGACACCAGTTATGCCTTTGGAATGTGGGTGGCGGCTCAGACGGGGTTTTCGGGCATCAGCTTCGACTACTACGCCTTTATGGAAGGGTTCAGGGACTTTAACGAGGCCAGGGAAACCCGCCTTACCATGGAAGAAATGATGGAAAGAATCATGGCCGCGGTTATGGCGATGGACGCCGAAGGCGCTCAGGACGATGAAGAATTGTGGCTTTTGTCCCAGAGAAATCTGGAAGAAGGGGAGGCGTACATGGCGGCTAACGCCCAAAGGCCCGGTGTTGTTACCACTGCCAGCGGGCTTCAGTACGAGGTTATTGCCGAAGGAACAGGGGAAAGGCCCGGCGTCCATGACACCGTGCTGGTGCATTACGAAGGTACATTTCTTGACGGAACCGTGTTCGACAGCTCATTTCAGCGTGGTCAGCCCATAGATTTCCCGCTGGGCATGGTAATCGCCGGCTGGGTCGAAGGGCTCCAGCTTATGAACGTGGGAAGCACGTACCGTTTTGTCATTCCGGCGCATCTGGCCTACGGCCCCGGCGGCGCGGGAGGCCCCGGCGGTATTCCGCCCAACGCGACACTGATTTTCACGGTTGAACTTCTTGATATTATTAGATGAGCCTGATTCAAACCTCAGATAGTGGAGACAGAAATGAAAAAGATTTTTTTGGGAGCCCTTGTTTTTTTGGGGGCCGCCGCGTACTGCGCCGCTGCCGGCATTGCCGAAGAGGCCAGAGCGGGCAACGAGAGGGCGGACGTTAGCTACGCTCTTGGCATGGCTTTAGCCACCGACATTCTTATGGATTCCCCGCTGGAATTTAACGTTGACGCTTTTATCCGGGGTGTCCGGGACGTTGTGGAAAACAGGGGGACACGGTTCACGCTGGAAGAGGCCATACAGATAATTCAGTCCGCCTATATCGCAGCCCACGCCACAATGGGGGAACGCAACCTTGCAGAAGGGCAGGCGTTCCTTGCCGAAAACGCGCGGCGGCCCGGCGTTGTTACTACCCCAAGCGGACTCCAGTACGAAGTTATTGTCGAGGGAACCGGGGCCATGCCCGCTATCAGCGATGTGGTGCTGGTGCATTACACGGGGACTACGATTGACGGAACCGTATTCGACACGACGATGGACGATGGGATGCCGGTAGAGATACCGCTGGACATGGTTATTCCCGGCTGGTCGGAAGGGTTGCGCATGATGCGGGAAGGGGGCAGGGCAATACTCTTTATTCCCCCGCACCTAGCCTACGGAGAGGGCGGCGCGGGAGGCCTTATAGAGCCCAACGCCACCCTCATCTTCGAGGTTGAACTTATTTCCATCGCGCGTTTCGGCGATGGCGAGTAATCCGGCGGTTATTTTATTTTCCGGCCCGGTTATTTCCGGCAAGGTACTCGTCAATAATCGGAATCAGGGTGTTCGTGTTTACTTTGACGATTTCCTTTTCTCTCTCGTAGCTCTCTACCGAGTCGGAAGCGTGGGCGGTGTTTACCATTACGCTACTCCCAAATTCGCGGCGCACTGTCCCGCTTGGCGCTTTGAGGGGGTCGGTGGGGCCCAATACGTCCCGGATTTTCCGGACAGCGTCTTCCCCCTGGTAAATAAGGATCATGCACTTTACGTTTCCGGGCTTGTCCTCGCTGCCGGGGGGGCAAGCGCCGGGGCGGCGGCCGGACATAAATTCCACGATTCTGTGGAACTGTTCGCCCGCGCATTTTTGCCCAACGGCAACGCTTAACTCATCTCCGGACTCCAGGGACAGGTCAAACTCTTTTTCCAAAACCTCTTTCGCCTTTTGCCCGAACACCGGGGCGAGCCGTTCTTTAAGGACAGCCTCTACCGGGCCGTAAAAATCCAGCGCCTGATTAAGCGAGAAATAAAAGACCTTTATCCCCACAATCCTGAGCCCGGTTCGGGAAAACATATCAATAATAGTACCGGGCTTGCTGGAGGCGTAATTCCAGTTGTCGGGTTTCAGGATTACCAGCGTTTGTTCAGGGTTACAGGCCCCCGTATACGGCATGATGTTCTCGCTGTCCCTAAAGTAGCGGGCAAAAAGGGCCAAATTCTCGTCCGCAAGCAACTGGTGGCGGGGGGTCAGAATCGCCGGCTCAAAGTAAATTACCTTTTCGGGGTTATCGGTGTCAAAAATAAGATCGGCGTAGGTATCCCGGATGGTCTCGCCGCTGAGAGACTCCACCTCCGCGATCTGGTTTTCCGTAAAAATGGCGCCGCACACATCAGAGAGCTTGCGGCAGGGGTTTTCCCCCCGGAATATAAGGAGCATGGAGCGGTGACGCTGCCCCCCGGAGGGAGCCATGTTGCGCTCAACATAATTGGCCAAAAGCTCCCCAGCCCGGTTCAGGTTGCGCTCTTCCTGACTGCGCAGGGAATCGGCATAGTCGCGCACAAAGTTTTCGTCCGGGGCGATTATTTGGGCCCCCACCAAATCCAAATCCGTTCTGGAAAGCAGCCGGGCAATAACCCCTCCGGTTCTGCTCTTTGCGATAGTGTATGGGGTTACCAATACATACGATAATGTCTGTTTCATAGTCGTTCCAGTATACGGGATTGGGGCTTGTTTGTCAAAACCCCCCGCGGCGGGTGGCGAGGACGCCACGTGTACCACAGCGTCCCTTGTATATATGTCGATAGCGCAGAACGCGTAGTGTTTCTGCCGCCTCTTCGTGTCCGCCCGGAAATCAATGTTTGGGCTTTTTATCACGCCAAGACAGCCAAGGCGCAAACCTGATGTGGCGCAGTTTTTTGCGTGGGAACGAGCGCAGCGATTGACCTAGCAAAAAACTGCGCTCGTAGGCAACGTTTATCACCGTCAGAGCATATGCCGTTTGTACAGCAGGAATTATGTATTGCAAAAATATCGAATATAGTGTAATTTGTTTAAAGATATGATTTTTCTTGTAGTTCTATCTATTGCAATTTCGGTTATTTTGTTATGGCTGAAAGTTGAAAGCAAACGCTTAAAGATTTCTATCTTGCTCGGTTTAGGGATAAGTATATTATCTCTATTCTCTTTTATTATTTTCGCGTTTTTCCCTCAAAGAGTCGCATTATGGTCGTTGTTAGTGGTTTTTTATGTTTCATTAATTGTATTTTTATTTTTATGGAATAACAATAACAGTAAAAAAATATTTTATGTGTTTTTTGCGCCAGTTATATGCGTAATTGCAGGAATGGCAATCATTGGCCACCATATTTATGTAAACAATATTCCGGCTGTTCAAGAACAAAGTTATTTTCGCAGATACTACGAACCTTTTTATGAGAATAATTCTTTAGCCAGATTAGAATCGGAATCCACTTTACGATTACATGAAAACTTACCTGTTCTTGACGGAGCTACGGCACTTTTTCCCGTATACGCCTCATTTGTTCAGGCCGTTTATTCGGAAACTGAATTTAGGAATTCCAGGGGCATATTGTTAAATAGCGGGACTGCTGGAGCGTTTAACAATCTTCTGGAAGGTAGAGCCGACATAATATTTTGTTCAGCCCCATCAGGTTTTCAAATAGAACAGTTTCAAGAAAATGGGTTGAATTTGCAATTAATACCTATCGGAATGGAAGCGTTTGTTTTCTTTGTAAACATAAATAACATTATTGATAATTTAACAGTAGAAAATATTCAAGATATTTATTCTGGAAGAATTAACAATTGGAGGGAATTAAACGGAGCAAATAACCGTATCAGGGCTTTTCAAAGGCAAGCAAATTCGGGAAGCCAAACGGCGTTGGAAAATATAATGGGCAATGTTCCTATAATGCCTCCCCTCAGGGAAGAAGTATCTGACGGTATGTTTGGCATAATAAACCGTGTTGCCGATTATAGAAATTTCCCTAACGCTATAGGTTTCTCTTTTCTGTATTTTACAACACAAATGGTACAAAATGAACAAATCAAATTATTATCTATTAACGGTATTTTTCCATCAAGAGAAACCATACAAGATGGCAGTTATCCATTTTCTGATAATTTTTATGCAATTTTCATTGATACGGATGACGGAAATGAAAATATAGAATTTTTTATTGACTGGATTTTATCAAGCCAAGGTCAAATGTTGATTTCCAAGACTGGATATATACCAATAAAAAATGAATAGCGGAAAGCCAAACCAGTGTCTAACACACGTTATGCGAAGTGTGGTTGTGTAGTAATTTATAAGCTTAAAGCTATGAATGGTACAATTATCGCGATTATTCCTGTTACCAATATTACCAGCATGAATAAATTATATTTCAATTTATAATGACCTAATAATGTAGTGTCATAATATTTTTCTACCCCATTATCACGGTATATTTCTATTAAGCCTTTAATCAATTTGGCGCTTGCTTGTCGACCACGTATCAAACCAATTTCCGATACAATACAAACTACGATTGTCAATAGCACAAAACAAAACATAATCAATATATTGCCGCCAGAAGCTGTCCCTGAAATTGCGGAATTTATTGCAAGTGTTGTAAAATTGATCAGAATTGAAGCGATAATAAAAATGGTATCTGTACGGGCATTTATTCGTAATTCATCAAGAATGTGCGCATGTACTTTATCCAGCATTTTTTTCCCTTTTATTTGCTTTAATGTATATAATGACGAACAAACCTATTACCATCGATGTCAATATCACGAAAAACCAAAAATTTTCAACTTGCCTTATTGTGAACCTAAGAGGAAAACTGCTTTCATAATCTTCATTTGACACGTTTACTGTAATAAATGTTACTTCATCAAAAAAGAATTTATGATTATTAGTTATCTCCATATTTATTCTAAAATTATCCCCCGGCTCTAAAAAATCTATTCTTGTTTGACTTAATGTTACTATTAAATCATCATTGTGTTCAACTGATAATTCCAGGTTATAAAGCGTAGGAATTTCCCTATTGCCGAAACTTCTCCTATTGCTTATCGTTAATTCAAATGTTTCAACAGAATTTGATCTTATAATTCGCGGGCTGATATTAACAAATACACTTGGAAACTCTGTTGCATATACATATGCGCAAAATGACAACAAAATAATTGTTAAGATACTTCTTTTCAATTCTTCACCTGCCTTCTTAGTCAATTTATATAATTTATTCTATAGCTTGATTTATAAATTTGTCAATATCGCTATTCTGCATGTATGAATTTTTTATCATTTTTATTCACATTCCGCCCAACCCGCCCTACACGGCAATTCCCTACAGCCCCGCGCCGGAAGCCAAAAGCGCCTGCGCGAGCATTGCCGCCAGAACCACCGCCATTAGCGCGCAGACCCTGATCAGCCGGCGCTTGCCCCTGCGCCCCGGTTTCGGGAGAACAAACGCCGGCCCCCGGTTTAGCAGTACCCACCGCTTGACAAGCAGAATCGGGGGCAGGGAAAACAGGGCGATCTGAATTGCCGGGGGCCAGTTGACCGGAGCCCGCCAGTGCGCCGGTATAAACAGTTCGGCGATCATGACACTGCCGGTTTGAAAAATGTTAAGCAAAGCGGCAATGGCGAAAAGGGGAATGCAGAGGATGCACAGAAAAACCGGCGCGGGCTTTGACAGCGAGGCGGCGAAAAAAACGAAGAAAAAGGCCCACAGAAACGCCGGAATAAAGGAAAAATCAAGAAAGGCGGCGATAAACAGCCCCGCCGTGGCAAGGGCGACACTGGAAAACCCGTAAAATTGGGCCCTTTTGGGAAGGCGAATCAGGGCGAAAACCGGCGAGTGCAGGAAAAAGATAAGGACAGCCAAAACCAGCACCAGCGCCGCCCCGGTATAGTACACATGGACGGGCAGGACGGCGGGGGCAGACGGCCCGAACACCCGGAAAATCACCGAATACAAAACCCCTGAAATCCGTATGGACACAATTAACAGGCCAAGAAGAAGGAAAAAAATCCATATGGATTTAAAAAACAGCCGGAAGTGAAACAGCAATACCACGTTGTACTTCACCGAATACAACAGAAGAAGAATAAGGCACACCCCCGCCGTAACCAACAGGAGCGCCACCGCGATCCCCTGTCCTAAAAAAACAGGCTCCCCCCCGGGGCCCCGAAAAAAGAAGTAATGCCGGTCTACCATCAGCATCGGAAAACTCAACAGCCCGGCATACCCGGCAAGAAGCCCCGCCATCTCATGCGGGGAAACCGGGCCGGTAGGGGCGCTTGGGCCCGAAGCCAGAACAAAGCTGTTTACCTCCCGCTCCCACGTAATGGACAGGGCCGGGTGTCCTTCAACAAGGCGCAGCTTGTAAAGCTCGTTGAACCACACCCTAAACGACCACGGAACGCCGCCGGATCGCAAAAGGGAAGACAGGGGCCTAAGAAGCTCCAGGGGCGCGACATAGCCTTCCGTGCCGTGGCGAAGCAACAGGCTCTCCGGCGCTTGGGCGATGTCAAGGTAGCACAGCGCCCAGTTTTCCGGAATATCCACCAGCGTTAAAAGGTCTCTTAGGCCCGCGTGGGAAATCCCCGCCTGACCCTGAGGCCCGCTTTCTTCGCTTCCCAGAAAGGCGACAATAACGGTTAAGTCCGTGTTTTGGCCGTGGATAGTTCCGGCGAAGGCAATGCCCGTGTCAACCGCGAAATCCGCCCACAGCGGAACCGCCAGCACAAACGTCCCCGGCGAGCCGTCCGCGGCGTCCACGCGTACCACAAGCGATGTCCCCGGGCCGTCATAGCCGCCCGGAAAGGAACGTGTCTGGAAGGGAATGCCTAGCTCCCCTAGCGCCTGCCTTGCCCGCAGCGCGTTTTCCCCCTCGCGGGACTCAGCGAAAAGGGACAACGGGAACACGGCGCATATAAATAGCGGCAAAAAAACTTTAAGCCCGGTTTTCATAGGTACACCTATAGTATATTGAGAAGTATGGTAAATACAACTATAATAGAGCCATGAAAGGACTTTTTTTTATCGTGATGCTGGGTCTTTCGCTGGTCTATTCTTCCTGTTCCCGATCCGAGCCGAGGATACTCTACGGCTTTATGGAAAAGACATACCACTGGGACTGGGACACCGAGCGGGCCGAAAGACGGTATTCGTTTTTCATTCTGTGCGAGGATGATGACGGCATAGAAAACCTGTCCGAACTTTATCTTTTCCACGACCGGGAAGGACTGCGCTGGCGTATCACATCCGGGGACTGGATACAGTTTGAAGAAGGCGGAAGGACATGGATAGGCAGCCGGCACATCGCCATGCACGCAGGAGAGCACCTGCCGCGGGGACAGTTCCGGGCCGTGCTTGTAAACATGGGCGGCGAAAGAACCGAGCGCAATTTCACGTTTGACGTTCCCGAAGACCCCCCTCACCCGTTTCCGTCCCTTCACATTCTGGACGGCCTGTTCAGGATTGATTCGCTGTACCCGGTAAACCGCCTGCTCTGCTATGACGAGCAGGGGCACGTTATCCAGACCATTACCCTTACGGCGGCGACCGGCTATTTGAGCGACCTTAACCTGTCCCACAATGTCATAGGCGTGTCCCTGTGGGCCGAAGACCCCCTGTACCGTATCTCGGCCCTTACCGAAGTGGCTGCCATCCGGTAGGCGGCTATGGACACTGGCGCGCCGCGGCGGGTACGGAGCTTTGTCCTAAGGGCGGGGAGGGCAAGCCATGCCCAAAAGCGCTCCTACGAAACCCTGTTTCCCCTGTACGGGCTGCGGGCAGACGGGGCCGGCCCGCTTGATTTCGCGCGGTTATTCGGCAATTCCGGCCCGGTCGTTGTTGAAATCGGTTTTGGCATGGGAACGGCTACGTCCATCATCGCCCAGCAAAATCCCGGCGTCAATTATGTGGGGATAGACGTGCATAGGCCGGGCATAGGCCGGCTTTTGTGGGAGATTGAGCGCCGGGGCCTTTCGAACATCCGTGTTATCGAAGGGGACGCCGCCGAAATACTTGAAAAAAACATACAGGACTGTAGCGTCAGCGCCTTTCACATTTTTTTCCCCGATCCGTGGCCCAAAAAACGCCACCACAAGCGGCGGCTTGTAAGCCGGCCCTTTACCGATACGCTGGCGGCGAAAATTCTTCCCGGCGGCTATGTCTACATGGCAAGCGACTGGGCCGAGTACGGGGACTGGGCGCTTGGGGAGCTTTCGGCGACCCCGGCTCTGGTAAACAAGTACTCAGGCTTCGCCGAGCGCCAAGCGTGGCGGCCCCAAACCGAGTTCGAGCGGAAGGGAATCGGGAAAAAACACGAGATACGGGAACTCTTTTTTTTAAAAGCGTAATGGAGCGCCAGATGAAGGATAAAGACGAAAGAATCGCCGTGCTTGCCGGCCTTGTAGAAAAGTATCAGGATTCGTACTATTCGGGCGAAACGGAAATTACTGATGCCGAATTCGACCTTTTGTGGGATGAGTTAAAGGGCCTTGACCCGGATCATCCCCTCTTAAAAAAGGTGGGCAGGGACAGCGTTGACGGCTTTCCCAAGGCCAAGCACCTTATTCCTATGGGAAGCCAGGAAAAGGCCGCCACTCCCGATGAATTCCGGGCATGGGCGAAAAAGGTACGCCCCGCTTCCTTTGTGGTACAGCACAAGCTGGACGGGGCAAGCTTGGAGCTTCAGTACGAAAACGGGAAGCTCAAAAAAGCCGTTACCCGCGGGGACGGGATTACCGGGGACGACATTACCCGCAACGCCCGGCGCATGGCTGGTGTTGTGGCGGAAATCTCAGGCAGGTTTTCCGGCGGGGTGCGGGGCGAGGTGGTTATGACGCTTGAGGTTTTTAAGGAGAAATATTCTGACAAGGCGAATTGTAGAAACGCCGCCAACGGCATTATGCGCCGCAAGGACGGGGAGGGCTGCCAGAACTTGCGTTACATTGGCTACGACGCCGCCTCTAGCGGGGATGACGCCTTTTTTAAAACCGAGATGGAAAAAATCGCGTGGCTGGAAACACAGGGGTTTACGCCCGCCGAGACAAAGGAATGTTCCGACGCTGAAGAGGTTATTCTGTACCGGGCTGAAATTGCGGAAAAGCGCAAGGGCATGAGCCTTGACATTGACGGCCTTGTCGTCAAGGATTTTTTTACCGACATGGCCGACCTGCGCCGCCCAAGACCGCAGCGGCAAATCGCCTTTAAGTTCGAGCCGGAAGTGGCCTACACGATTCTAAGGAGCGTACAGTGGAGCGAATCCGGCGCTGCCTACACGCCTGTCGGCATTGTCGACCCGGTGCGCCTTGCGGGAACCACGGTTCAGCGGGCCAACCTGAACAACCCCGACATGATCCGGGCTATGGGCCTGGAAATCGGCAGCGCGGTGTCGGTGGTAAAACTGGGCGAAATTATCCCAAAGATTGAAGGGCTCGCCCCCGCCGGCTTGGGTCTTGACGCCGCCGTGAAAACCGAAATTGTGTTCCCCCTTGACTGCGCTGCCTGCGGCAGTGTTCTTGAAGACGGCGGAACAAGGCTTTTCTGTCCCAACCCGGCCTGTTCCAAGCGGCTCCATCACCGGCTTGAAAAGTGGGTGTCCGTGCTGGACATCCGGGAACTGGGGGACAAGCTTTTGCGCCAGCTTTTCGATTCGGGCAGGGTTCGGGAGATTTCCGATCTTTACACGCTTACGGAGGGGGAGCTTACGGAGTTCGAGCGCATGGGGGAGCTTTCCGCGGCGAAGGTGGCGCGGCACATAAATACCCGCCGGGAAATTTCGCTTTCGGCGTTTGTGGCGGGCTTTAACCTTGAAGGTGTCGGAGAGCTTGTCATGGAAAAGGCGGTGTCCGCCGGCTTTGACACTCTGGAAAAACTCCGCGCGGCAAGCGTGGAGGAACTGTCGGGCGTGTACGGCCTTGGGGAAGTTACCGCCACCGTCATTGCCGCGGGCCTTAAGGAATGCGCTACAGGGATGGACAAGGTTCTTGCCACGGGGGTTATTGCCATAACGGCCCCGCCGCCGCCCGAAAATGTTCCCCTGAAGGGCCTTTCCTTTTGCTTTACGGGGGAACTTAAAAAAATGAAGCGCGCCCAAGCCGGGGAAACGGTAAAGGCCCGCGGCGGATCGGTAAAGCCGTCCGTGGTAAAAGACCTTTCCTACCTTGTTACAAACGATCCGGATTCGGGCTCGTCCAAGAACGAAAAGGCCCGCGAGCTTGGGGTAACGATCATTGACGAGGACGCTTTTTGGGCGCTTCTTGAAGGGGGCACTCCTTCGGCGGGGCAGGGGGAGCTGTTTTAGGGGGGAGCAGCGCCCCCCGGCGTTAGCGGTACGCCTCTGCCCAAGCTTCTATGGCAATCCCGGTTGCGATGTACCTGCGTGTGCTGTAGAGAAACAGAATGCTGAAGTCGATGCGGTCAATTTGCACGCTGGTAACGGCGTTGGCGTTGGGGAACTGACGTTGCGCTTCGGCAAGCAAATTGGCGTAGGTTACTTGCATATCCGAAAAACTGAAAAGGGCTAGTTCAATTCCGGTAAAGGGAATGCCAAGGCGGATAATGCGTGTTGTTGTTCCTTCTATCTGCACCGTGCCAAGGATGCTGTGGTCACGAATGTATATATATTCGCCTATGGCAAAGAGCGGCACTTGATTAGTGTTCCA
>WQUW01000035.1 GCA_009781915.1 Treponema sp.
AGACCGTGGCTCCGTAGCGGGTTCCCTGGGCGGCTTCTTAAACCGTATATCCTCCCCTGCCGGAGCTTTGGGCGGGAATGCTCACGCACAGCGAGGGGAAGCCCCGCAATTGAATACTTTGCTTCGTTTGTATAGAATGAAAAGCGAGGTATTGATGAAGGCAACCGAACTTGAAAAAGCGTATGACCCAAAAACCTTTGAAAACCGGATATACACCCTCTGGAAAGAAGCCGGGGCGTTCAAGCCCAAGGCAGAGGGCGGCAAAGAGCCCTACGTAATAACCATTCCCCCGCCCAATGTTACCGGCATCCTTCACTTGGGCCACGGGCTTGTCGTTTCCATTATTGATATTGTTATCCGCTACCACCGCATGAGGGGGGTACCGGCCCTTTGGGTTCCCGGAACCGATCACGCCGGGATTGCCACCCAGCACGTTGTGGAAAAAATGCTTGCCTCCTGCGGCGTAAAGCGGCAGGATATGGGGCGGGAAGCGTTTGTCGAAGAAACATGGAAGGTAAAAGAAGCCCACCATGCGACCATTTCACAGCAAATGTCCCGCATGGGGGCCAGCGTGGACTGGGAACGAGAACGCTTTACCATGGACGAAGGTCTTTCCCGCGCCGTGCGGGAAGTTTTTGTTACCCTCTACGAGCGGGGGCTTTTATACAAGGGAAACTACCTTGTAAACTGGTGCTGTACCTGCGGCACTGCCCTTGCGGACGATGAAGTAGAACACGAAGATATTACCGGAAAGATATACTACCTGCGCTATCCCTTCGCCAGTGGCGACGGCTTTGTCGAAATCGCCACCACCCGGCCGGAAACCCTTCTTGGGGACACCGCCGTAGCCGTCCATCCGCAGGACGAGCGCTATACCGCCCGGCTGGGAACAACGCTCCGCCTGCCTCTTGCCGGACGGGAAATACCCCTTATCGCCGACAGCTATGTTGACCGGGCCTTTGGCACCGGGGCGCTGAAAATTACCCCGGCCCACGATCCCAACGACTGGGAAGTCGCCCGGCGGCACAACCTTGCGGCAATAAATATCCTTACGCCCGATGGCAGGCTTAACGAAGAAGTTCCCGAAGCGTACCGGGGCCGCACCGTAAAAGAAGCCCGAAAACTCGCGCTGGAAGACCTGAAAGCCGGCGGCTTTTACGTCCGGGAAGAAGACATTACCCACGCCGTGGGCCACTGCTACCGCTGCCACACCGTTATCGAGCCCTACCTTTCCGAGCAATGGTTTGTCCGCATGAAACCCATGGCGGAAAAAGCCCTTGCCTCGTGGCGGCGGGGGGAGATTATTTTTTACCCCAAAAAATGGGAAAGCACCTACGAGCATTGGCTTACAAACATCCGTGACTGGTGCGTCAGCCGCCAGCTTTGGTGGGGCCACCGCATCCCCGCGTGGTACTGCCAAGACTGCGGCAAAACCTCAGTCTCCCGCACAGACCTTTCCGCCTGCCTGCATTGCTCAGGCCAAAATATCGAGCAAGACCCGGACGTGCTTGACACGTGGTTTTCGAGCTGGCTGTGGCCCTTTAGCGTTATGGGCTGGGAGAATGACGCCTGCCGCACGCCGGATTTCAGCCGTTTTTACCCGACAACAGCGCTGGTAACCGCCTACGACATCATCTTTTTCTGGGTGGCCCGGATGATTATGGCGGGGCTGGAGTTTACCGGCAAGGCCCCCTTCCGTGACGTGTACATCCACCAGCTTATCCGGGACAAGCAGGGCCGCAAGATGAGTAAAACACTGGGCAACGGCATCGACCCTCTGGAAATCGTGGAGGAATTCGGCGCTGACGCCCTCAAGTTCACCTTGGCCTACCTTTGCGCCCAAGGGCAGGACATACTCATGGATAAAGAGTCCTTCAAACTGGGCTCTAAATTCGCCAACAAGGTCTGGAACGCCAGCCGCTACATATTGATGAACCTGGAAGGCCGCAATAGCGTTGAAAACCCCGGCCTTCTTCCGGCGGACAGGTGGATATACTCCCGGCTTAACACAACAGCCAAAGCGATGGAAGAGGCGTTCCTTTCGTACCGCTTTAACGAAGCCGCCCAGACAGCCTACGAATATTTCTGGAACGATTTTTGCGACTGGTATGTCGAGGCCACAAAGATTTCGATCAAGGACGGAAGCGGCGCTGAAAAAGACAGGGCCGCTACGGTGCTTCTGGACGTGCTGGCGCAATCCCTGCGGCTCCTTCACCCCCTGTTGCCCTTTGTTACCGAGGAAATATACGGCAAGCTCCCCAATGTCCCAAGCGGGGAGCTTCTTATCACTGCCGTGTACCCCGTTTTTACGCCCGAGCGGGACAATCCGCAGGCGGAAAAGCGCTTCGGCTTTTTGCAGGAACTGGTGCGCATGATCCGCACCCTGCGAAGCGAGTGTACCGTTCCCCCGGAAAAGAAAATCCGGGTATTGGCCCGTGTGGCGGACGAAGGGAACCTTGGCTTTCTCGCGGAAAACGCCCCCTTGGTAAAGCTCCTTGCGGGCGTGGGGGACATCGGCATACAGGGCGCGGATTCCAGCGGCGAAAAAAAGCCCGCCGGGTCTATAGGTCTTGCGGGCTCCGGCTTCGAGGCGTTTGTATACATCGCCGAAGCCGTGGACATGAACGCCTTGCGGCAAAAATTTGCGAAAGAGCGGGAACGGGATGTAAAATTCATACAGGGCCTTAGGGCAAAGCTTGGCAACGGGAAATTCCTTGAAAACGCCCCGCCGGAACTGGTTAAAGGGGAAAGGCGGAAGCTGGACGAAGCAGAGGCAAGAGCCTCCAAAATAGCGGCATGGCTAGAGGAAATGGAGCTGTAATAATGACCACTGACGAAATGCTTCGCCTCAAAAGCACCTTTGTGGCCCCTTATATGCAGCTTGCCACGAACCTAATCGGCAAAACACGTGAAGGCGGCGGCAATATGTTCCGTCACCAGCTTGATACGATGGCTACCCTTATTGACTACGGCTACATCGACTCGGTACTGCTAAAGGCGGCGGTCGTACACGACTTGCTCGAAGACGTACCCGATTTTAACCGCAACCTTCTTTTGTCAATTGATTATGAAAGCCCCGATGTCTACGACCTTGTGCTGGAAGTAACCCGCGCTCCCGATGAAGCCAAGCCGGTGTTCCTTACCCGAATCCTTGAAAGGGGTTCTTACCGGGCCAAGGTGCTTAAAGTGGCCGACCGGATTTCCAACATGATCGCCCTTGGCTTTGTGATACAAATCGAGTTCATTCACCGCTACATAGAAGAAACTGTCCGCTACATCTACCCCATTGCCGAAGAAGTGGACAAGTCGATGCTTTCCGAGCTTCGAAGTCTTGTCGAGTCCCGGCGGAAATACCTTTCCGCGATTGTTCCCGAAAGCGCGTCTACTGAGGTTGGGTAGGGCCGCCCGCAACAACGGACAGCCCCCGTCCTATTTCCTTACTGCGGCTATGGCCTGTTCAAGCGCCGTTTCCATCATTTCCATAGGCGGCTCCTTGATGTGGCCGAGTTTTTTCAGGTCTTCGGCAAGCAGGCGGGAGGCTTCGATGCCGGCCTTGGCGCGTTTGTACACCTCGTCCCACGAAAGGTTAATCCGGGCTACCCCTTCCTTTATGGCCTGTTGAGCAACGTCTGCAGCCTCTACCGCGAAAACCTCAGTTTCCTGCATGTTGACAACGATGTGGTCAGGGTCAATGCCCCGCTTCTGAGAAAACTCGGCGATGGAGTGAGCGCAGCGTATAGCCATGCCGTCCGTGATCTTCCGGGCCCGCACAAGAAGTGCCCCTTTCAGAATGCCGGGGAAGCAGACGGAGTTGTTTACCTGATTGGGGAAGTCCCCCCGTCCGGTTGCCACGATAAACGCGCCCTCTTCCTTGGCGGCATAGGGCCAGATCTCTGGAACCGGGTTGGCGCAGACAAAGACAATCGCCTTGTCCGCCATGGATTTGATCCACGAGCGTTTTACCGTATCCGGGCCGGGCGTGGAAAGGGCGATAAGCACATCAGCGCCCTTCATGGCTTCGTCCATGGAAAGAACCTTGCCGGGATTTGTCTTTTCGCAGATTTCCCATTTGCGGTAATTGCGCGGGTCGTTTTTTATGTCCTCCCGGCCAAGGTGAAGGCTCCCGGCAGAGTCAAAGACAATCATGTTCGCCGGGTTTCCGCCATCGGCAAGAATGAGCCGGGCGACCGTGGTATTGGAGGCTCCCGCGCCCAAAAGCACAATTTTCGCCCCGGACAATGGTTTGCCCGCCAGTTTCAGGGCGTTGATAAGGCCCGCCAAGGTGATGCAGGCCGTCCCTTGGGCGTCATCATGCCAGACCGGAATGTCGCAAGCCTCTCTAAGTTCGTCCAGTACCTTAAAACAGTTCGGCTGGCTTATGTCTTCCAGATTGACAGCCCCGAAGGAATGTTGGGCCATTTTGACAAACTCGATTATTTTATTGGGATCGTTTTTACCGTCCGGACCCTTTGAATCCACGCAAAGGGATACAGCGTCAACGCCCCCCAGATACTTCATGAGCATGGCCTTTCCTTCCATAACGCCAAGGCCGCCGGGGGGCGTACAGTCCCCGTCTCCAAGGACACGAGTGGAATCGGAAACCACCGCCACTAAGTTCCCCCGGTTGGAAAGGGCGAAGGAACTGTCCCCGTCCTCCCTGATACTGGTTGATATTTTGGAAACCCCCGGTGTATACCACACATTAAACCAGTTAAAGCCGTAGATACCGCTTTTCGGGACGGTCTGCATTTTGCCGCCATAAAAACGGTGGGCCTGTACAGACAAGTTCTTCAAAAACTGGGTTTTGGCTTGGGCCTTCTGTTCCTCAGAAAAATCAGAGGGAAACAGCTCGTTAAGGTTCTTCAAAGAAGGGTCAAGCTTCATGCGTGTACCTCGACACTACAACGATCCTACAGGCAAAAAGCGCCCCTGTCAAGCGAGCGAATTGCCTACCCTACGAACCATACTGTCCCAAGTAGAACTAAACTGGGTTGCGGAAGGGGGCCGAACTGCTTCCCAGCCGGCCCCTTGTGTTTACTTCTTTACCGGCGGTTTTTTTGGGGCCGGTTTCTTTGCCACGGGCTTTTTCTTCGCTACCGGTTTTTTCACCGCCGGTTTCTTGGCATTCGACACCGCCGATTTGGCAGCGGCTTTGGCCTCGGCAACAAGTTTTGTTTCGGCACTGGCTATCTGTTTATCCAGCGCGCTCCTTTTCACATACATTTTTTGCAGATCCGAAAGCATCTTTTCAAGTTTTTTCACTTTAACTCCTCCTGTACTACAGTATTACTCTGGTTATCGACAGAAAACCCTTTCGCCTAGATTGTATCCGAGAATTAACAGCAATTCAAGCAGGCGCAAGGTTTTCCCCCCCTCCGCGCATGAGCCACCATTTCCGCCAAAAGCCCCGGCAGGGGAGGATATACGGTTTAAGAATCCCGCCCAGGGAACCCGCTGTGGAGCCATGGTCTCCTACGCTAAAGAGCCTGGGCAAAATGGCTTCTTAAACCGTATATCCTCCCCTGCCGGGGCTTTTTGCGGAAACCTTGGCTCATGCGCGGCGGGGGGCATCAATGCCCGTGAAGGTAAAAGCCGAACACCGGCTGGGCAAGGATCATAAGACCTATCACTATAAGAAGAACGCCGCTGACACGCCGCACAAGGTGCAGATACGAATGAAAGCGGGACGTATGCTTCAGAAATGAGTCAAAAAACAGGGCCACAAGGACAAACGGGATAGCCAGCCCCGCGGAGTACATCGCCATGTAAAAAATAGCCGTTCCAATTTCGCCGCTTTGCCCCGCCATAAAAAGCACACCCGTAAGAACCGGCCCAATGCAGGGCGTCCAGCCTATGGCAAAGACAGAACCTGCGATAAACGCCGCGGCGATGCTTCCCAGACGGGGCAGGACGGGAAGCCTTTTCCGGTTGTCAAGCCGCTGAAAGAGCGGGCGCTTTTCGTGATTCAGGAAGGGGAGAAAGTTAAAAAGTATGTTAAAGCCCAGAATAATGACGATTATTCCCCCAACCCAGATAATGTACGTTGTTATCCCGCCCATAAAGTGAAAGGCCGTGGAAATTAGTATGCTAAAAGCGACAAGCACGATGCTAAAACCCAGCACAAAGCCCGCCGCCGCCCCAAGAAGGCGCGGCCTGCCCCTCGCGGACACCTCTCCGCCGGGGGAATCAAGGCCCACCCCGCCCAAAATGCCCAGATACGAAGGGATCAGAGGCAACACGCAGGGGGAAACAAACGAAAGCAGCCCGGCGGTAAAAGCAAGAAACGGTAAAATCTCATGATGCATGATCAACATAACCCCCAAACATAACTACCCCATTCTACCATTATCCGGCACAAAATGCAATTTTTTCACAATTTTTTTCTTTTTTTTGTTGATTTTTTTTCCGCCCCATGATAAAATGGCTTATTGTTGATTGTAAATGTCAGCAAAAACACTTTTCGGAGGTATTTTATTATGAGCAAGTATCAAGACCCCGCAGCGAAGGTAGCTTCCGCAGACGAAGCGTTGAAACTTCTTAAAGAAGGCAACGCGAGGTTTGTAGCCAACAACCTTGTACCCACTGACTACAAGACAGCTCTTGGCAAAACCGCGACTCAGCAAAGCCCCTTTGCTTCGATTTTGACCTGCGCCGACAGCCGCTGTTCCCCTGAGATCTATTTTGATCAGGGAATTGGCAACATCTTTGTGGTTAGAAATGCCGGTAATTTCGCTGACAGGGAAGCCATTGGCTCCTTCCAGTTTGCCGCGTATGTCCTTGGTTCCAAGGTCATCGTAGTCGTCGGCCACACCGGATGCGGAGCTGTCAAAAACGCCCATGCCGGCACTGACGTAAGCTCCCTTTCCGAGCTTCAGGGAGTTCTTAATGACCTCGCTCCTATCGTCAAAGGCGCTAGCGACTGGGAAAAAGACGGAGTTCCCATGAACGTCAAGGCTCAGGTCGAAGCGTTGAAGAACAACCCCGGCGTAAAAGCCGCTGGCGTTCCCGTTTACGGCGCGGAATATGACGTTGCTACCGGCGTTGTTAAGTGGATCTAAGAGTTTCGTAATTTTTGAAAAGACATTGACGTAAAAATTGAGGTTAAGTTGATTTCCGGGTCTGCGTTGTGCCGGCCCGGAAATCCGTAGTTTAGGGCCATTGCCTTCGGGCGGGGGCTCTTTGTGTTTTTACTGGACTTTTTGGAGAAGTCGCGTAACGGCCGTTGTATCGGTCGATCTTTTCAATGAAAACAGGAGATGGATATGTTAACAGCAGATAGTGCAGACCGGTCAAATACGCATAAAATTGCGTTTATTACCGGTGCGTCCATATTTGTTATGGGGTACTTAAACGGGATTGGCTTGGATACCTACGGTAAAGCCGTAATGATTTCGGCGCAGTCGGGAAACGTGGTGTGGATGGGGCTGAATGCCGCAGGGGGCTACTGGATAGACTTTTTGGAGAACATGGGCTTGTTCTTCGGCTTTATGGCCGGCGCGATTTTCGCGTTGTACACCCAAAGCATCTTCAAGCACAGGTCTAAGCAGTTTTTCTATAACTGGACAGCCTTTGTCATTCCAATAATACTGTACCCCTTAATCATGCAATACGTGATACCTCCGTTCATCGCTATATTCGTGCTGGGCTTTGTATCGGGTGCGGCTCTCGGCTTTTTCAGGAAGATGTACCACATGGAAATAAACAACGCAATGGCGACAGGCAGTGTGCGCTTCCTAGGGTTGCATTTTGCGGGCGCGTTCATGAAGAAAAACAAGAAAGAAGTCGCTACGTTCTGGGTGTTCTTTGCTTGTGTGTTCCTGTTCGCTGCGGGATCGTTCCTGTACGCAATGCTTGCCAGGGTGGACTATTCCATTCTTGGGCAAAACGGCATGATTCTCAGCCTTGGCGAAATTCAGGCCGGGCGCCTGTCCCTTGGGATTCTGGAAGGCCCCAGTGACTGGCGGCATTCCGTTGGTGTGGAACGTGTTATAGAAAGCAATATTGCCCGTGTTGTTGGGCTTATCGCTATTTGTATAATACCGTACTTCTTTTGCCCCAAGAACATCGTTGCCGAGCAAAAGTAAAAATGAGTGAAGAAACCCCAAGAAACCTGTAAAAGGCCGCCAAAAGGCACTGGTTTTTCGGGGTTTTCTGTAGTACAGTAAAGCCATACGGAGGAAAGTTATGGAAGCACAGGTCAGGTTTAAGAATAAAATCTCGGAACCTTTGTACAAGGCAACGGATTTTGGCATTAAAACCAGAAAAAAGAAAGACACAACCATATATAGCCTTGAATTTACCGTGTGTAAGTCTATGGGCGTGTCCAAAGTGTACAGTTTTGACAGCACCGACGAAAAAATGCTTAAAGCCCTGCTGGGAAAAATAGAAGAAAAGGGTGAATTTTTGTTCGACGAAGCGTGCAAAGCCTGCGACCAAACAGCCTTGGATTACGATTCGTACCTTGCGCTGTCGCAGTCCGGCGAACTTAAAGGCGAGCTAAAATTTGGCGACGGGGGTTACGTCATAACCGTATAAATAATGTAAGGTAATTTTTTTAGGAAGCTTGCCGTTTGAAAAAAGCGGTTAGCTTTAAGGATGTCAGGGGGCTGTTTTGTCCGGATTACCGGCGAAACAGCCCTGTGTCGTAATCGTGGATGATTTAAAAATGTTTGCAGGGGGTGGAGGATGGAGATATGTTTTTTCTGTACCTTTTGTTGTGGCTGATTTTTTCAATGCGGTTAAGCATAGGTATCGTGGCGGCGGGGATAGCTATATCCGCTGCCGTTTTTATGTTTGCCCGTGTCTACCTAAACTACAAAATCGCTGACGACTACAAGCTGATACGCAAGGGCTTTCTGGTCATTCAATATGTGTTCATACTCGTATGGGAGACAGCCAAGGGCGCTGTCGCCGTACTGCTGATCGCATACGGAAGGACAAAAAACGTAAGGCCCTGCATTAAGTATTTCAGCATCGGCCTGAAAACCGCTCCCGTGCTGGCCGTTTTGGCCAATTCAATTACCCTTATGCCCGGCAGTGTCGTCATCGCTCTGGAAGACGGCCAGTTTTGCATACATTGTCTGGATGATTCGCTGGTGGAGGGGATCGAGGATTCCGCCCCTGTCCGCCAGTTGCGAAAAATAGAAAGAAGTTGAGGTAAGGAAGCTGTTCCAAAATGCCAGATTTTGGAACAGGCTCTAAAATAATCCCTTTTTTTGAGGAGGCTTTTTATGGAAACCATAGATGCCGCGTACAATATGCTTTTGTGGGGCAGCGTCATTTTTTTGTCCCTGCTTCTCTGCGCCTGCCTTATCTTGGCTATCTTGGGGCCCCGATCCACGGACAGGATCGTTGCCATTAACCTTGTCTGCACCAAAACGATAATCATAATAGCTGTGCTTTCATACATGCGCGCGGACAGTAGCCTGCTTGATGTCGCCATTGTCTACTCAATGATTTCCTTTCTTGTAGTGGTCGTGCTGTCCAAATGCTATGTTTCGCTGCATCACACTAACCCCTTTAACCTGCCGGCGGCCCCTAGGCTTGACAATGCCTCAGGGCAAAGCCAAGAGGAGTACACAAAATGATCATTGTTGAATGGGCGCGATTCGCCCTTGCCGCCCTCTTATTGCTTGGGGGAATGATAGCATTGCTTGGAACGGTCGTGGGAATCTTCCGCTTTCATCATGTGCTGAACCGCATTCACTTTGCCGCCAAGTGCGACACTTTCGGCGTCTTGCTTGTCATGTCCTCCTTAATCGTCATGCTCGGCTGGAATATCGCCTCGTTAAAACTCCTGTTGATTCTCGTCTTCATCTGGATAACCAACCCCATATCCGGGCATCTGATTGCCAACATCGAAACCGGCACGAACTCCAACCTACAAAAAGAATGTGAGGTAATACGCGATGATGTTGTTTGAAATGATCCTGCTGGGCCTTTTGCTGGTTGCGGCAGTGGCGGTTTGTACCATGAGGCGCCTGGTCGCGTCGGTTATCGTGTACGCTTCCTACAGCATCGTCATGTCGATGGTGTGGATACTGCTCGCGGCTCCTGACCTGTCCATAACCGAGGCCGCGGTAAGCACGGGAATTACCGGCATCCTTCTTTTTATTGTCCTAAAGCGAATCAACGCCATACGAAGGGAACACAACGAACTGGAAGGGATAAAGCTTCCGCCGCCGCCAAAAACCGGCAGGGCAAGCCCGTTCCGCCATTTTTACAATGCCGTGTCCGTTACCGCCTGCCTTGGCTTTACCGGAGTGCTGCTTTACACCGCGTCCGCCCTTCCCCCGTTTGGCGACCCTTCCAACCCCACCAATAACGAAGTGCCGAGGAAATTTATCGAGGACGGCATTCAGGACACCGGCGCGATTAACGTTGTGGCAAGTATGCTTTTCGATTACCGCGCCTTCGACACCTTGGGAGAGGCCTGCGTGCTGATTGCGGCTGTCTGCGCTGTTTTGATACTGCTGCGCACAGACGGCGGCTTTGGCCTTCCGACCTTTCACGCCTTTGTGCGGGAAACGGAGGAGCCACGGCAGGACATAATACTTAAAAATATGTCCTTTTTGCTTGTGGGGATGATTTTGGTTTTTGGAAGCTACGTTGTCATGAACGGACACCTGACCCCCGGCGGCGGATTTTCCGGCGGGGCCATCCTTGGCGCATCCCTAATTCTGTTTGTCAGCACCTCTGGCACATCGCAGGCATACAAGTTCATGAACTACAAGGTGTGCAGCCGTGTCATGTCAATATCCCTGCTTTTCTATATTGCCGCAAAGGGATATTCGTTTTTCTTCGGCGCAAACCAAATGCAGACTAACATCCCGCTTGGCACACCCGGAGAACTGTTCAGCGCGGGGCTTATTATGCCGCTTAATATTGCCGTGGGGCTAATCGTTGCCTGCTCAATGTATTTGATTTATATCCTGTTCAGCAAGGGAGTCGTAAAATAATGGGCGAAAACTTCTTTACGAACTACTATCAGGCCGTGGCGATGATTCTGTACGGCATAGGCTTTACGAACCTGATAGTCAACAAGAACCTCGTTAAAAAGGTAATCGGGCTGAATATCGCCATTGCCGCGGCGTACCTGTTTCTTGGCACAAAAGGCTTTGTTACAGGCCGCGCCCCGCCAATCATTGCTGACGGCATTGCGGACGCAGCCATGTATGTCAACCCGATACCCGCCGGCATGATTCTTACCGGCATTGTTATCTCGTTCAGCGTAACGGCGTTTTCTCTCGCGCTTATCGTCAGCCTTTACCGGCGCTACCAGACGCTGTATCTGGACGAGATTATGCTAAAAGTCGCTCAGGAAGAAGGGGAGTAGTAATGCCGTTCATCCAGAACTTTCCATTTTTCAGCATTATTTTGTCAATCGCCTGCGCCGTTACGTGCGTTATTATCCAGCAGCGGGCGGCACGGATACTTACCTTTGCCTGCCTTGCGGTAATGACGGTGTTGTCGGCAGTGCTGTTGTCCTTTACGTTGCATACCGGCGAAAGCTTTACCTATATGCTGGGGTATTTTCCCGCTCCCTTTGGCAACGAACTCCGTGCCGGCGCTTTCGAGGCGTTTATGGCGCTGTTGTTCTGCACCGTTACACTGCTTTCTGTCGCCGGGGGCCTGCGGGATATTTTTCATGACGAGCCGGAAAAAAAGATCAACCTGTACTACTTCATGTTGAATATGCTGACCAGCGCGCTGCTCGCCGTAATTTACACAAACGATATTTTTACCGCCTATGTCTTTGTCGAAATCATCACAATCGCGGCCTGCTCCATAGTGTCCGCGAAACCCGGCGGGCGTACCCTGACGGCGACTCTGGCGTACCTTATCATGAGCCTTATCGGTTCCAGCCTGATGCTTCTTTCAATAGCGCTGATGTACGGCGTAACAGGACACCTGCTTTTTCCCGGACTTCAGGAGGGCGTGGCTGCGCTTGTCGCTACAGGCGAATATACCGTGCCGCTGTTTGTGCTTACCGGTATGCTGGCGACTGGCCTTGCGATAAAAAGCGCCCTGTTCCCGTTTCACGGCTGGCTGCCCGATGCCCACGGCAGCGCCACGACATCCGCCTCGGCAGTGTTGTCCGGCCTTATTATTAAATGCTATCCCATACTGCTTATCAGGTTGGTGTATGTCGTATTCGGCATGGAAACAATGAGGCTGTTGGGCATTTCGCATATTTTAATTCTTTTCGGCGTGGCGGGAATCATATACGGCTCATTAAAGGCCATCCGTCAGCAGAATATTAAACTTATGCTTGCCTACGGTTCCGTTTCAAACATCGGTTTCATCTTTATCGCCATTGGGCTTAACACAAACGCGGGGATGATTGCCGCAGGTTTTCATATCGCCGCCCACGCTGTTGTAAAGGCAATGCTGTTTACCGCCGCCGGGGGGCTTGCCGCCGTTTCGGGCCACCGGAAGGACTTTGATTCCCTGCGGGGCGCAGGCCGCCGTGATCTGTTTGCCGGGGCGGCGTTTATTCTTGGTTCGCTGTCCATGATTGGTATCCCGCTTTGCGCCGGGTTTATCTCCAAGATTGTTATCACATCCGCCGCTTTGGAGACGCCCTTTGCCATGCTGGTTACCCCTATCGTTATTGTTTTTAGCACGGTACTTAGCGGTATGTACTATATTCCGGCCCTTATCTGCATTTTTTCAAAGCCCCCAAGCGGCCTTTCCGCAGAGCCGGAACATGTGCCCTTGTACCAGTCGTTGTTGTACCGGATGGCGTTAGGTGTTTTTATCGCCATATCGCTGTTTCTGGGTCTTTTCCCCCGGCTAATCCTTGATGCTATCGAGCTGGGCTTGGCCGCAATTAAATAAATGAGAGAGGTAAGGCGATGAATCCTTCGTTGTTGCTTGTTGTTCCTGTTCTGTTGCCGGTTCTTTCCGGCTTGCTGGTTGGGTTCGCCCGCCCGCTGCGCACGGAAACGGCCCAGCGGGTATTTCTGATCGGAGTATTGGTCTTGAACGCCGCAGCTGGTTTGGCGGTGATTTTCCGGGGCGACATGAGTCTGGAAATATTCCGTCTGACCGAGGCCCTGCCGATCATGTTAAAGACCGACAGCCTTGCCCGGCTGTTTTGCGCCCTCGCGTCAGTGGTGTTTCTCCTTGTAGGCATCTACTGCCCTGTCTATATCCGGCACGAGGGCAGCGGCTCACGGTTTTATATGTTCTTTCTCTTTGTGCTGGGGGCGGTTATGGGCTTCGGGCTTTCGGGAAACTTCATAACGCTGTACCTTTTCTTTGAAATGGCGACCCTTCTTTCGATGCCGTTAGTGCTGCACTCCATGACAAAGGAAGCAATATCGGCGGCCTTCAAATACGTTTATTTTTCCATTGCGGGTGCTGCGCTGTCGTTAATCGGCATCTTTTTCATTTTTACATACGGGACAACACTGGAATTTACGCCGGGCGGTGTGCTGGATATGCAAAGGCTTGCCGGAAGCGAAGGGCAGATGCTCTTTGTAACACTGCTGGCGATTATCGGTTTCGGCGCGAAAGCGGGTATGTTTCCCCTTCATGCGTGGCTGCCCATCGCGCACCCCGTTGCCCCCGCGCCGGCAAGCGCCATTCTGTCCGGGCTTATCACCAAAGTCGGCATATTCGCCGTGATCCGTTTTGTGTATTACCTTGTCGGCCCGGAGTTTATCAGGGGCACATGGGTGCAGACCGCATGGATTTCGCTTGCGCTGTTTACGGGCATTATGGGTTCGCTGTTTGCCTTTAAGGAACAGGCGCTTAAACGGCGGCTTGCCTATTCAACCATTAGCCAGATCGGGTATATCATGTTTGGCCTTGCCATCCTTACGGCAAGCGGCCTTGTGGGGGCCCTGTTGCAGGTGGTGTTCCACAGCACTGCCAAAAACGCGGTCTTCCTTGTCGCGGGGGCGATTATCATTAACACGCACAGCACAAAAGTGGCGGATATGCGCGGCATTGGAAGGCAGATGCCCGGCTCGATATGGGGCTTCGCGCTTGCCTCGCTTTCTCTTGTCGGGATTCCCCCAATGGCGGGCTTTACCGGCAAGTGGTTTTTGGCGGTCGGTTCTCTTGGGGCGGATACCGGCTTTTTCACGTGGCTTGGGCCCGCCGTGCTTTTGTTCAGCGCGTTGCTTGCCGCCGGGTATTTAATGCCGATTGTTGTTAACGGCTTCTTTCCCGGCGCGGGGCACGATACTGCTGGCGGCAAATGCGAAGCGCATATTTCTATGCTGTTGCCCATTTTGCTGTTTTCCGCCGCAGCCCTTATTCTTGGTATCTTCCCCAGCGGCCTGATTTCGTTTTTTGAACAAATCGCCAGCGTACTTTTGTAGAGGCAGGAGACAATTGTGACAGGAACAGTTTTGGTTTTAACCGTTATATTTTTCCCGATGCTGGCAGGGCTTGCGGCATACATGGCGGGCAGAAAAAGCGATCTTGCCAGAGACGCGGTTGCGATTAGCGCGGTCGCCCTCGTTTCCGCCGCCGCCCTTGTGTTGGCACTGCATTACCGGGGGCTGGAACTGCGCCTTGTGGACTTTGGAGCGTTCGCGCTGCACTTCCGCACCGATGGTTTCCGTGTACTGTATGCCTGCGTTGCCGCTTTTCTGTGGCTGGCGACAAGCGTTTTTTCGGCGGAGTATTTTTCGCACTCCAAAAGAACCAGCCGTTACTGGCTTTTTAACCTGATTACCTTTGGGGCCGTGATGGGGATATTTTTCTCCGCCGATTTCCGCACGGCATTTCTGTTTTTCGAGATTATGGCCCTTACTTCCTACGCCCTTGTAGCGCACGACGAAAGCCCTTCCTCCCTTCGCGCCGCGGAAACATACCTTACGGTTTCCCTTCTCTGCGGCCTTGTACAGCTTATGGGTATGTGGATACTGCAAATGCGTGTTGGCACGCTGGAGTTCGCCCGGCTCTACGAAATGAGCATGGCGATGCCGGACAAATCGCTGTTTTACCTGCCGGGGGCGCTATTGATCGTTGGCTTTGGCGCGAAGGCTGGTATGTATCCCCTGCATATCTGGCTGCCCAAGGCGCACCCGGTGGCCCCCGCCCCGGCAAGCGCGCTGCTTTCCGGTATTCTTACCAAGACTGGTGTTTTTGGCGTGGCGGTTGTCAGCGTGAACATATTTATGGGCGATCAGGGATGGGGCGTTGCGTTGCTTGTTCCCGCCGTTATTACAATGGTGCTAGGCGCTGTACTCGGTATCTTCTCTAACGATCTGAAAAGAACCCTTGCCTGCTCGTCCGTATCGCAGATTGGGTTTATCCTTACGGGCGTGGCGATGCAGGTTTTGCTTGGGTACTACAATACCGTTGCCGTTCACGGCACGCTGTTGCACATGTTGAATCACTCACTGTTTAAGCTGTTACTGTTCGTGGCGGCGGGCGTGGTGTACATAAACCGGCACGAGCTTGGGCTTAACAAGATTCGCGGCTTTGGGCGGGGTAAGCCGCTGTTTTTGGCGGTGTTCCTCATGGCCGCCCTTGGCATCACAGGCGTACCGTTGTGGAGCGGCTATGTCAGCAAAACCCTGCTGAAATCGAGCATTTCCCAAGGCTACTACCTTTTTCAGGGCCTCCCGCTTGAATATCTTTTGCGTTTTTCGTACTGGGCGCTGGTGGTTACTGGCGGGCTAACCTTTGCGTATATGACAAAACTGTTTGTAACGCTGTTTGTGGAACGGGGTGAGTCTACAGGTGAGTCTGCAAAAGAAGAAAAGCGCTACATCAGCCGCCCGTCCGCCCTTGTGCTTGTAGTTTCTGCGGCGCTTGTGCCGCTATTGGGGAGTTTTACGTGGATTATGGACGAGCTTGCCGGCTTTGGGGCGGCCTTCTTCCACGCCCCTGCTTCCGCCTACGCCATGTCCTACTTTACGCAAACCTATGTACGGGGCGCGATGATTTCCATTGCGATAGGAGCAGGCGTTTACCTGTTGGTAGTGCGAGGTCTTTTGATGCGGCGGGGAGCCCACGTTGATGCCCTGCCGGTATGGTTAGACCTTGAAAACTTGGTGTTCCGCCCGTGCTTGGCGTTTCTGGTGCAGAAGCCTGTTCTTATTTTGCAGTTTGCCGCCTCCCTGCCCGCCACGCTGGTGCGGCTGGCGCTAAACCTTACCGTGGGCGGCTTGCGGGGAATCCCCGGCGCTCTGAACAAGTCGCTGGGCCGAAGATCGCGCCAGCTTCTATGGCTGTTTGTCATGATCCGCCGGGATTTCCGCCGCCGTCAGCGGCTGCTACAAAGGAAGTCGGTTATGGCCGGGAACTTTAACATGGATCTCCTCTTTGTTGGCGCGGGTATCTGCGTGGCGCTTGTCTACGTGTTTGTTCAGGCGTTTGGGTAAGTCCCCCCCGCCGGAGCTTTTGGCGGGAATGCTTAGCTCACGTGCGGCGGGGGCATTGCTGGGGGCCGTGATGCCACGGAAATCAATTTTCATCAGCAATCAAAACCGGGATGATTTTTTCACAATCCAGAAGGCAGCTAAACATAATTTTAGACAAGGGCAATTTAGAGCCGGATTTCGATTTGTATGTTTTAACGCAATTTAACGCTATTTTGCGTACGGCATTCAAAACCTGCTGAACGGTTTCATCCTCTATATGGCAGAAATCTTCTCCAAAGTGGACATCTAACAGCCAGTGCATTGATTCTATCGACCATTCCAGCCGGGCATGCCTGAGCAGTTCCTCAGCCGTAAGTTTCCGGCTGGAAATGTAATAATGCCATTCATCCGTTGTTTTGCCCCTGTAGGTCAACGGCCTGTTTATGGCTGCTATGCTCGAAAGGTTTTTCCATTCGTTTTTGCCGGAAAACCAGTCAATATCATGGGTGATGCGGCGGTTTCTTTCTGACAATGCGCGGACTAAAGTCTGAATGCGTCTGCCACAATAACGCAGCCTTCCGCCTCAATCATGCCTATCAGCTCACGGACAGCCGGTATTTCATTGCTTTCACCATCCACTTTATGGCCCGCTATCGTTATACCCAGTTCCGCAAGGTGGGCGCTGACTATATGCAGCGGGCTTGAGTATTTCCCCATCTTTCCGGTAGAACGTATCGTTTTGCCGTCAATTGCTACTGTTTTTCCTTCCATTCCAACAGGCAACAGCGATTGCGACCATTTCATCAGGCACTGGTTTAATGATTTTGGCTCTATAAGCTTGAGCAAACACAGCATCCAATAATAGCACGGTATTCTTTCTATGCCGAAATGCCTGTCGAAAGCCCCTGACTTTCTCATTTTCCGACCATTGATTTGACAGACATTTCTTAAACCGCACAATGTTTCAATTATCACGACTGTCAGCGCCTCCCCTACGCTACAAAAGTAGCCGTTGTGTTCTTTGACGGTTTCTACCTCTGCAAAATAATCCTGTATCCCTGATTTTTCCCTTCCCATCCTTTATTCTTATCATTTCTTCGCTCTTTTGAAAATTGATTTTCGTGGGGGCGTATTGACTGACCACCTGATTTTCGCCATGCTTATCAAAGACATAACAGGACAAACACTAGAGGTACAAATATGCCCGAAACAAGCGAAAAGCTCGCCGTGATCCGCCACTCCGTAAGCCACGTAATGGCCCAAGCCGTAACCCGCCTTTTTCCGGGAACGAAAGTCGCCATAGGCCCGTCTATCGAAAACGGCTTTTACTATGATTTTCAGTTTCCCGCCGGGAAAGACGGCAAGCCTCAATTCAGCGAAGGGGATCTTCCGGCGATTGAGGCGGAGATGAAGAAAATTATCGACAGCCGGCAGGAATTCGCGCGGGTAGAAATGGGCCGTGAAGAAGCCCTTGCCCGCTTTGCCGGTGAACCCTTCAAACAGGAACTTATCAGTGAGTTGCCGCTCGGCGAACAGGCAGAGCAGACACCGATCAGCATTTACGAAAACCGTAACGCTGACGGCGCGGCCCAGTGGGAGGATCTTTGCCGGGGGCCTCATGTACAGAACACTAGGGAGCTTCACTCCGGGGCGTTTAAGCTCATGAACATCGCCGGGGCGTACTGGCGGGGGGACGAGAACCGGCCCATGCTCACTCGCATTTACGGAACCGCTTGGGAAAACCCGAAAGACCTGAAAGCTTACCTTGCCTTTCTGGAGGAGGTCGAGAAGCGGGATCACCGCCGCATTGGCAAAGAGCTTGACCTGTACTCCACGCACGAACAGGCCGGGGCGGGGCTCGTGTACTGGCATCCCAAGGGCGGGCGCATGAGGGTCGCCGTGGAGGATTTCTGGCGGCAGGCGCACTACCGCAACGGCTACGAGATTCTCTACACGCCCCATATTGGCAAGTCTTGGCTTTGGGAAACATCGGGACACTTGGGCTTTTACAAAGAAGGCATGTACAGCCCCATGGAAATCGACAAGCAGGATTATTTTATAAAACCCATGAACTGCCCGTTTCATATCATGATATACAACAATTCGGGCCACTCGTACCGCGACCTTCCCCTGCGCTGGGCGGAGCTTGGAACCGTGTACCGCTACGAGCGCTCCGGAGTTCTGCACGGCCTTTTAAGGGTGCGGGGCTTTACTCAGGATGATGCGCACATTATCTGCACCCCTGAGCAAATGGAAAGCGAGATTCTGGAAGTGCTGCGCTTTGGCCTTTGGATGTGGAATGTTTTTGGCTTTAAGGACATCAAAGCTTACCTTGCCACCAAGCCCGCCGAGTCCGTTGGCGAACAGAGCCGCTGGGACGCCGCTCTGGAAAGCCTGCGCAAAGCCGTGGAAGCCGAGGGGCTGGCTTACGAAATTGACGAAGGGGGCGGGGCGTTCTACGGCCCCAAGATCGACCTTAAAATCAAGGATGCTCTGGGCCGGGAATGGCAGATGTCAACCATCCAGTTCGATTTTAACGAGCCGGAACGCTTTGATATGACCTTTGTGGACTCGGATGGAAAACACAAAAGGCCCTACATGATACACCGGACTCTTCTGGGCAGTATGGAGCGTTTTTTCGGGGTGCTTATTGAGCATTTCGGCGGGGCCTTCCCGGTGTGGCTTGCGCCGGAACAGGCGGCGGTAATTCCCGTATCGGAAATCTTTAACGACTATGCGCAAAAGACCGCCGCTGAGCTTAAAGAGCGGGGCCTTAGGGTCTCTGTGGAACTGGACGATGGCCGCCTGAACGCCAAAGTCCGGGACTGCCAGAACCGGAAAATCCCCTATATGCTGGTTGTGGGCGAGCGTGAAGCCAACGAAGGAACCGTGTCCATCCGCCTTAGGGATGGCAGGCAAATGCCCGCGATGAAGGCCGCCGAATTCGCCGGGTATGCGGCAAAGAAGGCTGAGTCCAGAGATTTGGAACTTTAAAACCGGGAGGATGATATGAGCAGAGCCGAAACTGCCGTAAAATATTTTGACGTTTACAACTGCGCCCAGTCAACGCTGGCCGCATATGCCGATGACTACGGCCTTGAAAAAGACAAGGCGCTTCAAGCGGCGGTTGGTTTTGGCGGGGGCATAGGCCGCCTGCAGGATGTTTGCGGGGCTGTCAGCGCCGCTGTCATAGTGCTGGGCCTTGCAAGCGGGTTTAAGGAAGATGATGGGCGGCCCAAGATCAACGCGGTTTACGACACCGTGCGCCGTTTCGTTGCCGAATTCACACGGGAGAAGGGAACGATAAAATGCAGCGATCTCTTGAACTGCGACCTTTCCAGCGAAGAAGGCCAGAAGTACTTCAAAGAGCATAACCTGAAAGAACAGTGCCGGAGCTATGTCCGGCTTTGCTGCGAGCTTTTGGATGCGTATATTGCGGAGGGGGATGAGCCTTCTAAGGGGTAAAGGAGCTACTGTAAAGTATGGGAACTTCAAAAACAATCGGATTCGGTATTATTGGCTTGGGGATGATCGCCGAGTTTCACGTAAAAGCGATCAAGGAACTGGACGGCTGCCGCTTTGCCGGGGGCTACAATCCCCGCCCCGGACGGGCGGCGGAGTTTTGCGCGAAGCATGGCGGCACTGGCTACGATGACTTGAACGCTTTTATGGCGAACAAAGACATCGACATCGTTACCATCGCTACCCCCTCTGCTCTGCATCTGGACGGGGCTGTAGCGGCGGCGAAAGCTGGCAAGCACGTCATTATCGAAAAACCTCTGGAAATCACTGCCGCCCGCTGCGACATCATCATCAATGAAGCAAGAGCCAACAATGTGAAGCTTGGGGCAATATTCCAGTCACGCTTTCATGCCGCAGCGGGAATTGTAAAAAAGGCTATCGAGGAAGGCCGCCTAGGTAAAATCGCCACGGCTGACGCTCAGATCAAATGGTACCGCACGCAGGAATACTACGACAAAAGAAAGGCGCGGGGAACTTTGCAGCAGGACGGCGGCGGCGCATTGATGAACCAAGGCATACACGCCATTGATCTACTCCAGTGGCTTATGGGGGACGTAACCGAAGTCTTCGCCTATGCCGCCACCATCGGGCACGAAGGAATTGATGTGGAAGATACCGCTTCGGCAGTGCTGAAATTCGCAAATGGCGCTGTCGGCGTTATTCAGGGGACTACCAGCGCTTATCCGGGGTTTCTAAAAAAGGTTGAAATATGCGGCTCCAAAGGCTGCGTAACAATGGAAGAAGAAAACATTATCACATGGAAATTTACCGAAGAGCTGCCCGAAGATGAGGAAATCAGGAAAAAATACGGTAGTGCCACAGCAACCGGGGGCGGAGCCTCTGACCCAACAGCCATCGGACACCACGGGCACAAAATGCTTTTTGAGTCTTTCGTGGAATCGGTGCGTGAAGATAAACCGGTGGTTCTTGACGGGGTTGAAGGAAAAAAATCCGTGGAGATTATCGAGGCTGCGTACCGGAGCGCCAAGAGCCGGACTCCGGTAACATTGCCTCTTTGAGACAGCGGTGCGCGAAGCTTACGGCCGGCAACACACCGTTTTTATTACGCAAGCTGCTCGTCGGGAATCAATTTTAATAGATTGATTTCGTTAAACGAGCCTAACCTCATTCTCGCAAAAATGCCACCGGCGCCGCTTGAAACGAATACTTGCGTATTTTCATGCTGATATAAACCGCCGTAAAATGGGAATATTAATTTTGCAAAAATTGAAAATGGGAATATTTGCCCTTTGTGCGTATGCCCCGACACCATCAAATCAACTCCTGCGGCGGCAGCATACTTTACCCCTGATGGGCTGTGGCTTATCAATACAACTGGAATATCTTTCTTCAACTTTATTTCGGATAAAACTGATTTTACGGTATTTTTATTTTCTGATGGGTGCATATCGTATGTTTCATTATCTGCTTTCAAATAATCAAGCCCGATTAACTGTATGCCGTGTGTTTTGGCTACTTCATTACGCAATACCCGAATATTTTGTTCATCCATTTTCTTTAACACATTTTCAATGCCTGTATAGTTATCATGGTTGCCCTCAACGAAAAATGCTGGCGCGTTAAAATTGGCAAGTGAATTTAATACACCTTGCTCCAATGCTGCTTTTGTTTCCGTTAAATCCCCTGTAATAACAACAAAATCGGGGTTTTTACTGTTTGTAGCGTCAACTATTTTAGATAAATATTTCTTGCCATATAAAAGCCCGATATGCGCATCGGAAATTTGCATTACTGATAATTCGTTTTTCAAATTGGGGATTTTGATTTTTGTTTCGCGCACAATGAACATATTACCTAACACAACCCCGGTAAGAGTTATAGCAAAGGCAACAACTAACGCCGCCACGCCGCTTAACAACAAGGGAATATCCCATAGTAACAAGGCAATATGCGCTATTCCTAACGTAATACCTAAATAAGCCAAGAACATTAGCGTATACCCGCCGAGCAAATTCATTGTTCTTACAAACCAGTTAGGGAATTTCATCGTTACTATAAACAACGCAAAAGTTCCAATAACAACAGCGGCTACAATAGTTTGATATATCCAAAATGAAACTGTATCAAAGTGAATATGTAACCGAAACGCCGTGTACCATATCGCCAAGACGAAAATGCCAAGCATTATTAAAGGCATTGCTATATTTAATGCTCTCCGCATTGTACATCCTCCATTGAATGACGTTTAATAGTACATAATAACACTAATTATGTGGCGTTCCTTTGTCAAGAGTTTTTCCGGCATATGTCAACAGAGTTTTTCCGGCATAAAAAAGGGCGTAATCATTAGACCGTACCACCACACGCCTTAATTTTCCCCAAGGTTTCGCAGGTACAACAACAGCGGAAGATGGTCGCTTAGGCCCCTTCCGGTGCGGGGATTGTAACTGTTGGGAGTTCCGTCTGCCCCAACAAACGGCGCGTGATTCAGCACACTGGAACCGGCATAGTTCCAGCCAGTCCCGTCAAAGAACCTTTCGCAAAGAAGAAAGTGATCGATAGTTTGCCACCTGTCCCTAAAGTAGAATGTGCCTCCGGTTTTTTCCGTTTTCCAAGGCGAGTAGAGTGCGTGGACATTGCCGGGAAAAAAGATCGCCCTCGGCGGTTTTTCCGCCGAAAGGACAAGGAAGTCCGGCGGGCTTCCCGGCCTGCGTTGCGCCGCCAGCAATGCCGCCCCCGGATCATCGGGAAGCAGTGCCGTAAGAAGCTGCCCTAAGTGGCGGTAAAATTCGTCATGGTTTTCGTTCAAATCCCCCATGACAATAACCGGCGTTTCAGGCTCTGCCGCTTTCAGTTCCCCGATCCGCCTTTGCGCGACTCTGGCAGATGCCCTCCGTTGCGGTGTGGTGGCGACATCGCCGCCCCGCTTCGACTTCCAGTGGCTAAGCAGAAGGACTACCGGCCTTCCGGCGGGCTTTACCCGTACCTCCAGCAAGGGTCTTGGGGCGGTTACCCCTTCAACCGTGATTGAATGAGCCCTGACATCAACTATGGGAAGGCGGCTTAAAAACCCAACGCCTATGGGCGCGCCGGGGATGCTCGCAAAGGCGGCCCACAAGTAGCCGTGCCGCGAAAGCTCCCCTCTGGCAAAATCTTCAAGAATCCCAAGGTTTTCAATTTCCATAAACCCGATAATATCCGGCATTGGTCGGGCCCTTCGCCGTAAGCCATTTGAGCCAAAGCTCTCCTCCGGGGCCATTTGCAGTATTGCCCGTGACAGGGAGACTATTCTGGCCCGGTATTTTTCCTCCGTCCAGCCCGCCGCCTCGCGGAACTGGCTAAATTCCCTGCCCGTTTCATGCCCGTCAAAAAGGGTCTGCACATTCCACTGCGCCACGATAAAGACATCCGGCCCGGTTTCGTCCGGCCCGCAGCCCGCAAGCACAAGCGGCATCAGGAAAAAGGGCACGATTGAAAGTAAACGCTTCATGCCATAATACTGCGCCGGAATGTACGGCGCTTTGGGGTTTTTTCAACAAGAAGCTTGACAAGGGTAAAAATGAACTGCCAAAATGTACAAATCACTACAAGCAACTATGTTATTGTAGTGAAACAAACAGCACCCTAAGGAGAGAAAGTATGGAATATGTAAATTTGCCCTGTACCAGCGTAAAGGTTTCCCGTATGTGTCTGGGAACCATGATGTTTGGTGGCCAGACCAACGAGGCCGATTCCCTTGCCATTATTGATTACGCCTATGACCACGGCATCAACTTTTTTGATACCGCATCCTCGTATGAAAAAGGGGAGGGCGAAAGGATTCTGGGCAAGGGGCTTAAAGGACGGCGGGAACACGTTATTGTTGCCACAAAAATCGCCCATGCGGTCGGCGACGGGCTTAACGCGAGCGGGCTTAGCCGCAGGCATATCATCGCCACCACCGACAAGAGCCTTCAAAACCTTGCCACCGATTATATTGACATGGTGTACCTGCACCAGCCGGACAACGAGACCGAAATCGAAGAAACCCTTGATACCTTTACCACGCTGATACGGGCGGGGAAAATACGCTATTTGGGAGTCAGTAATTTTGCCGCTTGGCAAATAGCCAGCCTTCTGGCCATTTGTGATAAACGGGGATACGTGCGGCCCATCATCTCTCAAAGCCCATACAGCCTTCTGTTCAGGGACGTGGAGCGGGAACTATTGCCCTGCCTTAAAGCCCACAAAATGGGTATGGCGGTGTACAACCCCATTGCCGCAGGCCTGCTTTCGGGAAAGTACAAAACCAAAGAAATTCTGGAAAACACCCGCTTTGCCAACAAAAAACTCTATTTTGACCGCTACTGGAACGATAAAAACTTCGCCGGAGTAGAAAGGCTTTCGGCAATAGCGGACAAATACGGCATTCCCCTTCTGGAACTTGCCCTGCGGTGGTGTATCCATCAAAACGGGGTTTCGCTGGTAATCAGCGGAGTCAGCAAAATGGATCAGTTCAGGCAGAACATTCCAATTTTTGAAAAACCTGCGCTTGGCGATGAAATCCTTGCCGAATGCAACCAAGTCTGGGACGAAATGGAGAATAAGACCTTCTTTTACAACCGGTAGCGGCCTAGAGCCGAAAAAAAAGCTTGACAGCCTTCGGATGTTGTGAGACCATATTGTAGTAATTCATGCAAAAAACTATAATTTTGTAGTGAATTATTCATAAACTCAGGAGGCTGCAAATGAAAAGAGTAATGGTAATCTTGGCTTGCGTGCTTTTGATTGCGGGCATGACTGTGGCTTTTGCCGGCGGGGCAGGAGACAGGGGCGGCGATATCAGGGTGATAATCCCCTCTGCGGCGGGCGGAGGAAACGATTTGACGGTGCGGGCGCTGATTCCCGGTATGGAAAGGGCGCTGGGCGTGTCGGTAATCCCGATAAACCAGACGGCAGGGGCAGGAGCGGTCGCGTTCCACGAGGCTGCCACGGCAAGGCCGGACGGCACTACCCTGTACTTCCACTCAAAGTCCGTCCTGCTCTTGCAGTACAACGCCGGAATGGAAAACCTGCGGATAGAAAGGCTCGCGCCCGTAGCGCAGGTTGCCGAAGATGTTTCCATTTTCAGCGTGCGCGCCGATTCGCCGCATAGGACAATCAATGAC
>WQUW01000036.1 GCA_009781915.1 Treponema sp.
CAGAGCTCAACCGCAGATTCCTTGAACTCACTCGTGTAACTTTTTCTTCGTTTCCTCATGATTTACTCTCCTTCTGTTTATCATGAGCTTAACTTTGTGTCCACTCAATCGGGGGAAGTTCACAGGAAGTGCCGGGAGCGCGCAGGCGGGGGTGAAGGAGCAAACAGGACGTTTGCGACAGAACCCCGATTCCCACTCCTCCGAAAAACGTAACGCCACGCAGAGCGTCAGGTTATCGCCACGCCCGTACCGAGTGGAGGTACTCAATCACCGCTAGGCCATCGGCGGCAGATGACGCGGGCCTGTTGCCCGGATCACGGACGCAAGAGACGGCATTGGCTATCATGTTGGCAAAGTAGCCCGTGGGGCCTTCAAAGCCTTCAGTTGTTTTTTTCAGGGAGCGGAACTTCTCCGCATAGGGGCTTTCGCCGCTTTTCCATACCTCAAAGACCCCATTGCCTATACGCAGCCTGCCCGCCATGCAGGAGAACTCTATCTCAAAAACAAGGTGATCCCTTTCCGCGCCAATTTCCATAGTAACAGGAATAGGCGGACAGGCGCTTTCGGGCTTTGGCTGTAGCAGTTCTCCTTCAAGCCACGCAGTACCTGACGATGCGGTAAGTTTTGCGCCCCATCGCTTTCTGTGTTTCAGGGCCAAGCCGGTAAGAAACATAATGACGTCGGCCAAATGGGTTCCATCGTGCCAGAAAACATCAAGAAGGCGCTTGGTTTTTCCCATGTACAGAACCGCTCTAACAGACAGGAGCGCTCCAAGTTCCCCCGAACGAAAAATCTCTTTTGTCTTTATATAATCCGCCGAATAGCGCCGTTCGTGGTTGGTAATGATCGTGATGGAACCGCTCCTTTCAAAACCGGCGATTTTACGGGCGGCGGAAAGGGTGTCTGCCAAGGGCTTTTCGCAGATCACAACAGGCACGCCGCAGTCCGCAGCCAGACGGCAGTAATGATAGTGGCTGTCCGGATGGGTGGCTATGACGAGAATCTGCGGGGTTTGGGCGCGGATCATTTCCGCAGCGCTGGTGTAGACTGCCGCGCCCCAGCGCCCGGCAAAAAGCCTGCGCCGTTCTTCGTCCGTGTCGCAGCCCCCGGCAAGAACGCAGTCAGGGTTGGCGGTGATTGCGCCCGCGTGAGTGCAGGGCTTTTCCCTTAGGCGGTCTTCTTCCAAAAGGCTTGCGATACGGCCCAAGCCAACAATGGCGGCTCTTATTTTTTCCATACCCTACAAAAAAGCCGCCGGAATGCTGTACCGGTCTTTGTCCAGAATGCCAAGGCTAGTGTCCATGCACACAAGCCCGCCAGTTCCAACATTAAGGTTTCTGATCGATTTTAACACTTTGAATACAGCCACATCATCTGTTTTGGGAGTAGCGGTCGTTTTTATTTCCAGAGGATAAAGAGTGCCGTTTTGCATAATCAGAAGGTCGATTTCTTTGCCGTCTTTGTCCCGGTAGTAGAATAGGGCCGGCTCTGTTCCGTTGTTGTAATAGCTTTTAAGAATTTCGGAAATGACAAAGGTCTCAAAGAAAGCTCCAGAGGCTGCGCCCTGCCTTAACACATCGGGGCTCGTCCATTTCGTAAGATATGCGGCAAGCCCCGTGTCCAGAAAATAGAGCTTTGGTGTTTTTACAACCCGCTTTTCAATATTCATTGCAAAAGGCGGCAAAAGGTATACAAGCCCCGATGTAACCATAATCGACAGCCACTTTTTTGCCGTTGGCTCGCTAATTTGCACATCACGGGCCATGTCCCGGTAATTCAGCATTTGTCCAGTGCGGTTCGCCGCAACAGTAATAAACCGCATAAACGCAAGTTCATCGCCAACTTGGGCAAGGGCCCGCACATCCCGCTCAATGTAGGTTCTAACATACGAATCGTAAAACACTTTCTGTTTTGAATAGCCTGTAACCACCGCCGGAAAGGAACCCGTATGTATCGTGCTCCAGATTTCTGCGGCGCTGTATTGCTTTGCGCTCCTTTTTCGCGCTGAAAAATATTCCATTGCCGGGATAAAGGACTTGTCGAATTTATCGCCCCCTGTTTCCCTCATGGAAAGCCCCATCAGTTGTAATATGCCGATTCTTCCGGCAAGGCTTTCGCTTGCGTTTTTCATTAAATGAAACTGCTGGCTTCCGGTAAGAAAATACATGCCTTTCTTTTTGTTCCTGTCCGCCTCCATTTTAAGGTACGGAAATAATTCCGGCGCATACTGAATTTCATCAAGGATAACCGGGGGCCGGTGCATGGAAAGAAATGTTTTGGGGTCTGTTTTCACAGCAGTTACTTCCGATGCGTCATCGAATGTGAGGTACGGCATTTTACCTGTTTTTTTGTCATTCTGCAGCAATGTCGATTTTCCGATCTGCCGGGGGCCGGTTACAAGGATTACGGGAAAAGAGAGCGTCAGCTCTGCCAGCGCTTTTTCTGCGTGCCGCTTAATAAATTCTGTGTCATTCGCCATTTGGGATAATCTAAACTCCTATTACAAATTATCCCAAATATGCAAGCCTTTGTCAACCTTGGGATAATCTAAACTCCTGTTACAAATTATCCCAAGTTCCAGTTACACGGTTTCCGCCGGATTTTCCGCCCCAAATCCCGCTAGCGGCATCGCTCTGCGGGCGGTGTTCATGTTCCTCTTTTTATCGTGCCGGCTGTTAAGAAGCGAATATATCGAAGGGATAATAAAGAGGGTCATAAAGGTGCTGACCAAAAGCCCGCCCACAAAAGTTTTGGCTATGGGCTGGATGGTGTCGGCCCCAACGCCGGGGAAGAAAGCAATGGGGGTCATCGCAAGGATGGTAGAAAGGCTGGTCATCAAAATAGGGCGCAGACGGCTGCGGCCCCCTTCAAGACAGGCCTCAAAAACCGTCATGCCCCGCGCGCGCAGGGTATTGGTATAATCCACGAGGATTATACCTGAGTTTAGCACAACCCCCACTAGCGCAACGACTCCTACAAGCGCAAACATGGTCATAGCCTGCCCGCTGATTGTGTATATCCAGATGACCCCTATAGAAAGCATGGGGATGGTAAAGAAAATGATAAAAGGATCAACGAAGGATTCAAACTGGCTGGCAAGAATACCAAAGACAAGAAAAATCGCGGTAACCAGAATTAGGATATAACGCCCCCGGTGAGCTTCGATTTCCGCAGCTTCCCCCAGGAAGCGGACTGTAACGCCGTCACGGGGAACAAGGTTTGCGTTTATTGTCGCTTCAAGGCGGGGTTGTATGTCGGTTGCGGCAATTTCCGGCGGAAGGTCGCCTGTGATGCGGATTACCCGCTCTTGCCGTTCCCGGCGTATGGACGCAGGGCCCCTCGTTTCAACAATGCTGGCCATATTGGAAAGGGAGATTCGTGAACCGTTTGAGTTCGTAACAAAAACGGCATCTAGATTCGGCATTCCCGCCCGGTCTTCTTCCCGCAGAATTACCCGCACATCCTTAAACCGGTCTCCGTTTGACATAGTTGTAGCGTTAGTCCCGTCCATGGCGGTGCGGATATTGGAAGCGATAGTCGCCAAGGATACCCCCATCGCCGCCGCCCGATCCCTGTCGATTTGGATGATCAACTGGGGTACTCCCTGATCAATATTTATTTCGGGGTTTTCAATTTCCGGCAGGTAGCGGTGAATGATAGTAAGAATGTCATCTGCGGTGGTGATAATGGAGTTGTAATCTCTGGAACTGACGGCAATGGCTATTGGGGTGTTTGCCGGAGCGCCGCCGCCGCCACCACCGCCTCCTCCTCCCCCGCCGCCGGCTTGGAAGATTATCCGCGCGTCAGGAATAGCGCTGGTGTAGGGTCTTAACCTGTGGATAATTGAAGCGGGGGTGTCAATCTGCAAAGCGGGCGCGGGAAGAACAATCTGGGTGGTTCCCAAAAAGTTTCCGGTTCTTCGCACCGTGTGGATGATATTGGTATAACCGCGCACTTCCCGTCTGATAAGTTCTTCAATATCGAACAGGACGCTTTCTGTTACGTCCATAGCAGTCCCTTGTGGCATTGCCACCTGAATGTTCAAAATGTCGTTTACTCTGCTGCGGAATTGCATGTTCATTCCAAGTGAGCCGAATTGCATCACTGACACTACCAAAAGCGATGACGCAAGGCCAACCACCAAAACCCGGTGGGTAAGACAGTAGACGAGCGCTTTCTTGTAGCCGTTTTCCATGCCGGTAATGATGTTTTCTATGCCGCTGTCAATTCCCCTTAGCAGGCGGTTTTTAAGCGGTTTTTGCTTTCTGGTGTGCAGCATCAGTGTGGAACCGCAGAGGCTAGGCACAAGGGTAACCGCCACCGCTAGGGAACATATCATGGCAATGACAACCGTAAATATCAAATCACTAAAAAGCTGCCCCATAGCTTCAAGGTCGTTTTTATAGATGATGAGGGGAATAAACACGCAAAGGGTAGTAACGGTTGATGCGGTAATGGCCCTGAGCATTTCACGGCTTCCCAAGACGGCGGCGATTTCGCCCTTTGCCCCCCGCCCCCGGTATTTGTGAATGTTTTCAAGTATGACGATAGATGCGTCAGTTGTCATACCCATCGCCATGATAAGGCCAGTCAGCGTCAGCAGGTTTAGGGTAAAGCCAAAGACAGTCATAAACATGACAGTAAGCAGAATGGATATGGGAATGGCAAGGCCGATTATCAGCGTTCCTTTGATGTTGCGCAGAAAGAGAAAAAGCACAAGCATAACCAGAATCCCGCCCTGAATGGCGTTGTTGTACACTTGCCCCAAGGTTGCCCGGATCATGGCGGAATTGTCCGTCAGCACATCCACGCTTACCCCGCGGGGAAGCTCCGCGTTGATCTGGGGCAGGGCGGCGTGTATGCGATCCGCCACCTGCACCTGATTGCTGTCGCTGTCGGTTATTATCTGGGCGAAAACGCCTCTTGTGCCGTCCACAAAAACCCGGTTGGCGTTTTCGTTGTAGCCTAGGTTTACATCGGCAATGTCTTCAAGCCTTACCACTTGCGAGCGGTTTGCCATGCCCGGCATTTCCGGCCCAAGGTTGACTGTTTTTACAACAAGGCGTCTAATCTGATGTATATCGACCAGTTCCTGCTGGGTCATGATCTGGTACTCTCTGGTTCCCCGCCTAAGGTTTCCCCCTGATGCAAGAATGTTCTGCCCCCTTAGGGCGTTGGTAACATCGCTTAAGGTCAGGTTGAACGCCGCCAGACGGTTAAGCGAAACCGCCACGTTCACCAGTTGGACGCTGCCGCCCCACACGTCCGCTGACGCCACCCCTTCAATACGTTCCAGCCGCGGCTGAATTTCATCTTCGGCAAGGAGCCGCAGTTGATCCGGCGGGTGGTCTCCCCGGACAATCAAGCGCATAACGGGCGTGGCTGCCATGTCAAAGCGCCTGACGGTGGGAGTCTCGACACCATCGGGCAGGGTGTTTATCCAGCGGTTTACAAGAGTCTGCACATCAATTACCGCCCTGTCCATGTCTGTGCCGTAGGAAAACTCCAGCGTGATAGAACTCCATTCAAACTGGGAATTAGATGTCATGTTGACAAGGTTGCGGGTTCTGGAGAGCATTCGCTCCAAGCGCTCAGTTACGTTAGCTTCAACGTCCGCCGGCCCCGCCCCGGGGAAGCGGGTTACCACAGAAAGCACCGGCCTCTGGGTTGAAGGCAACAGATCAACGGCCAGATTGGGAAGCATGGTAAGGGCAATGCCTATACACATGACGTAGACCATGATAATCGTTACGGGGTGCTTAACGGAATACCGTGAAATATTCATACAAACCTCTCCTTATTGAACAATCCGGACAAGATCGCCGTCAGCCAGAAAGTTCTGTCCCGCGCTGACGACCTTGTCCCCCGGTTCCAAGCCGCTGAGTACTTCGATATAGTGTTCATTCTCCAGCCCCAGGGAAACGGGCCGGCGGATTGCGATATTGTCTTCATCAACGGTAAACACAACCCAGGAATCGTAGGCGCTGAGTACCGTTCCACGGGGAATTATCAGCGTGTCGTGGCGCGCGTTTGTTACCAGTGTTACGGTGGCAAACATCCCCGCCCGGATTCTTGGATCGGTTGTGCCGGAAAAACGCAGGCGGATACGCAGGGTACGGCTTGCCGGATCCAGCACGGGGCTTAACTCGTCTACCGCCGCTATAAAGGTCTCTCCGGGAAGGGCTTCCAGCCGCACTTGGGCGGACAGCCCCCGCCGGGCGGCGTTGCTGAACCGCTCCGGTACGAAGGTTTCCACCATAAGGGTGGAAAGGTCGCCCACCACGTACACCGGGGTCTGGGGCGAAACGGTATCTCCCCGCTGAACGGGAACTGACAGCACGGTTCCGCCAATGGTAGACACCACCGGACTGGCTGAGTAAATCTGACCGGGGCGGGAAGGGTCGACAAAGGCTACAACCGTCCCTTGGCTCACGCTTTCCCCAACGGCAAAAAGGGTCTCGGTTATCCGGCCCCCTACGGTGGGAAACAGGGAAACCTGATTCACCGCCAGCACGTCCCCGTTAAGCATCACGCTGTTTTCTATCGTGTCCCTTACCACGGGCGTTATCCGCACTGTGGCGGCGATCTGCGCCCCTTGCCTGCCCTGCGCTGCTTGCACGGGTCTGCTCCGCTCGACGTGGGCATGGACACCGTAGCCGGTTATGCCAAGAATCAGAACAACGATGGCAACGCTCACGATTGTTCCGCCTTTCATCTTTTTTTTCAACATGTCTTTCATTTCTTTTATCTCTTTCATTGCAAGCTCCTTTATGCTTCGGGCATTAGAATAGCGCCGGGCTGCTGTCTTGTAAGTACTCTCCACTCCACGTTCAAGGCGGCGGCAAGATCCAAAAGCAGGTTCTGATAGTTTAGCTCCCCCAAAAGGAGGCTCTGGCGGGCATCGGACAGATCCCTTCTTCTGTCTTCGAGTTCCTGAAACGACACTGTCCCGCTGCGAAAGCCTTCGTCGGTAACGTCAACGGTGCGCTGGGCAATGTCTACCCGCAAGCGGGCAATCTCAAGGCTTTCCCACGTGTTGCGGAGGTTTGAGATAAGCGAGCGGATTTCCGTTTTCGCCTGAGTTTCTATGTTCTGCAAGTCTAGCCGCGCCTTTTCGACCTCCGCGCTTGCGGCCCTGATGTTCTGGCTTTGCCGTGTGCCGGGAACCCACGAATCAATGGGGATGTTTAGGGTTACGCTGCCGGAGACACGCTCGGCAAGGGGGTCGCCAAAGCCCAGCCCCTGTCCGGGGTGAGTTCCCCATTGGGTAGAAAGCGTCAGGGTGGGCGATCGGCTGGAAAGGGAGGTGATGCTTCTGCCCAGTTCCATCCGTTCGATGGTCTGGCGCTGGTTTATGATGTCGGGTCTTCTGGGCAGATATATCAGGATGAGTTGTTCGGGGTCGTACAGTATGGGGATAATGTCGATGGTTCCGGTGAAGGTAATATCCGTTCCGGCATCCATTCCCAAAAGGGCAAGGAACTCCCACAGGGCGTTTTGGTACGCTCCACGGGCGGTATTCAGGGCATAGCGGGCGGTTTCCACGCTGAGCTGGGAATTGAGCCATGTAAGCTCGCTTATATGTCCGTGCTGCCATGCTATGCGGTTGTTGTTCATGGTGTGCGTCGCAAACTCCAGGTTTTCTTCCATGTGAGCGACGTTTTCGTTCATGGTTATAAGCCGCAGGAAATCTTTTATGACCCGTATTTCCAACTGTCTGCGGGCGTCTTCGTAGCTAAGAAGCTGGGTTCTAAAGGCCAGTTCTATGCGGTTCATGGACGCGCGAAGGGAGGGGTTTAGGGAAAGGGCAAGCCCCAGATTAAGGGAATACCTGAGTTCGTCGGCATTGTAGCGAAAGCCCGGATCGGTAAAAAGTGTCTGCGGCAGAAGGGTAAGCCCCGCGCTAAGGTTAATGCCGGGGAAAATCTCCGACCACAGGCGGCGCGCGGAATAGTCCGCCAGCGCAAGGTCAATGGCTTCCCTTCGCAGGTTTATGCTCTGGTCAAGCGCGCGCTGAATCGCGTCCTCCAGCGAAAGGGTGGCGGGTTCCGCCGCTATTGGGAGAGCCCAGATGGGAAACATAAGAAGCGCCAAAGCCCGGAACCGGACAAATTTCACCAAATCCTCCTGTGGGGACGCAAAAACGCAGTCAAGAGCCCTGCGGATTCTTGAATACGTTTACTATACAGTAAAGAGAATATTCTATGCCACATAGCGAAGCTCTGGTTCGACGCAAAAAGGCCCCTTTTATAGAAATAAAACGTAGTTTTAGGCCGAAAAGTTACAGTTCGCGCGGGATTAAAATGCCGCCTGCATCCTGCATTGACAAAATCCAAGGAATCGTCATAATAAGACTTTGACAAATGACAGAGGTTTGTCATTGAAATGATCATCATTTGGGAGGTCTTATGACTACTATCGGAATTATTGGGTTTCTTGCTGCAATCCTGGTAATGATAACCGGCGCATACAGGGGTGTTAAGCCGATAACTCTTACGCTGCTGGCATCAATTGTCGTTATTTTGACTAACGGTATGGATGTGTGGTATTCCCTTGCCAGAGTGCCTGCTTTTGACGAAGTATTGGGAAGAGGCGGTTATGCGTTTGGCTTTGGCCGCGCAATAAACAGTTTCTTCTTTCTCTTTGTCGCCTCTTCGATCTACGCCGTGATTATGGACAAAACCGGATGCACGGGGTCGATCGGGGCTCAGATGGTTAAGTGGTTCGGCGCGAAGAATGTAATGGTTGTTGTGTATTTCTTCACCGTTATTTTAACGTTTGGCGGCGTAAACCTGTTTGTGGTATTTTTTGCCGCCCTTCCCATCGCCTATGTGATGTTCAAAGAGGCAAACCTGCCCCGCGCCCTTATTATGGCCCCAATGGGGGCCGGAGGAGCGGGCATCACAATGACCACTTTGCCGGGAACGCCCTCGCTTACCAACATGATTCCCGGGCGCTTTCTTGAAACTCCGCTGACTTCCGCCCCGGTTTTCAGCCTTGTTCTTGCGGCGGCTATTGTGGCGCTTACCCTGCTTTATTTTAGGTATGCGGAAAAGGCGGCAAGAAGAAAAAACGAGGCGTTTACCTTTCCCGTAGGTTTTGACGCGACATCTATCACCGGGGCAAAGGCCGAACTGCCTCATCCGGCAAAGGCGTTCATTCCCATACTATTCCTCCCGCTGTTTATCATTTTAAGCAGCGCTTTCGGGGCTCCTTATGCCAGAGACGGGATTCAACTGACAGTACTTGCAATGGTGCTTGGCGCGGTTCTCTGCATGGTTCTTAACCATAAAAAAGTTACAAGGTCTTCGCTTAAAACATGGACTACAGACGGCGCTACTAACGGCCTTATGGCTCTTATGGCTTTGGCCGCTATTATTGGGTTCGGCGCTGTTGTATCCAGCGCTCCCGCCTTCCAATATGTAATAGCGTGGGTCATGGGTCTTGAACTCAGCGTGTACTGGAAGGGGCTTGTCTCGACCGGGGTTATTTCCGGCATTGTCGGTTCATCGTCCGGCGGCGCGCAAATAGTCATGGAAAACCTCACCCCTCATTTTATCGCCGCAGCGGAGGCCGGAGCTAACATACAAGTGCTGCACCGCCTGCTTGCAATGTCCGCAGGCACGCTTGATACGCTTCCGCACGTGTCCGCAATATTTGTTTTCCTTGGGGTGATAGGCTGTACGCACAAGGAAGCATACAAATACTTATTCTGGGGAACGCTTGTTATTCCAACGTTTGTAACAATAATGGGCGTTATCGCCGCGACGATTATCTGGTAATTTCCCAACCCCGCTTCGCACAGCCTTCCCGGTTCCGCCGGGAAGGCCGGGGCTTTTGGCGGGAATGCTCATGCACGGCGAGGGGGGGCGTTGCCCCTGCTACTTGCGTTTAAACAAATGACATTCGCTGAATTTGTCGTGAATGTTCTTTGAATACGAGCTTCCAACTTTTTCCACCATTCCGATTTCCGCGATAATGGCGCTAATCTTTGAATGGTACTGCGCCGCGGATGTATAGTGCCCTATATTCATCAAATATACTTCATCATGTTCTTGCAACATTTTTTGAATAACCGTGTGCACGTCAAAATAGGCGTCTTGCGGCAAACCTGAAATTAATTCCCGAATCGCTTTTTCTAAATCCATTTTGTTCTCCTTGAAATTTGTACATATACCTTAATTTTGGAAAATTTACGCGCGGTTGTCAAATTTTTTCACGAAGCCGTTTCCGGAACGCTAAGACCTCCGGCGAATACTTATTCCTGTCTTTGCATATGTTCCAAACTGCCGCCAAACTCGAAAGATAAAAGCCATTCTTGCGATCCCCAGTTCCCCGCTAGAGGAGCAAGCCTAAATGGAATACCTCCCTGCGGCGCGCCAGCGACTTCTATAAAAATCCTTCCGTTTTCTGAATATCCTCTCATGGGCACATTTCTGGGAATATTTCTAAACGGCTGAACATTGGGTTCCCACGGCGGCGTTGAGCGGGCGGGGAAGCCGGTAATGGTAATCCGGTCAAATTCTATTGTCAATGTGCCGGCATAGGGGCCCTGCACGTTGGAGACCCACACGCCCCACAGATCAGAGTCAAACCTTCTGAAATTCCCATCCCATTCGCAGGAGGCTATGAAAAAAACGCTCAGGAACACTATGCAAGCCGCAATTTTTTTTCGTTTACTCATCATGTTTTCAATCTCCACCATATACAGTATAGAACAACATTCGCCAAAAGCCAAGTAACAACGCCTACATCGCTTCAATGTACGCCCGCAGTTCCTGCGCGTGGCCGCGAAGCTTGCGGAGCGCTCTGGATTCTATCTGCCGCACTGTTTCCGTGGAAAGGCCCATCTTGCTGCCGATGCTTTTAAGGGTACAGCGTTCTTCCCCGTTAAGCTGGTAGCGGTACATAAGAATATTTTTTTCGCAGTCATCAAGCCTGTCAAGCGCCTGAAACGTGTCTTCCCGTGAGCTTTTCCGCATCAGAGCCTGTTCGGGGTTGTAGGTGTAATCCACCCTGTTTACAGTATCAACAGGAATAACATTTTGGGTCAGCCCAAGAATGGATTCCACATCTTTGCGGGAAACGCCAATTTCCGCGGCGATTTCTTTGTTGCTGGGCTGGCGCATATACGCTTGGCTCAAAGCATGATAGGTATGCTGAATTCTGCGGAAGGTTTCCTCTTTCCTGCGCGAAAGGCGGATTGTTCGCTGTTTATCGGTCATATACCGGCTAATGGCTTGCTGTATCCACCACACCGCGTATGTGGCAAACCGCACCTGCTTGCCGTGGTCAAATTTATCCGCCGCGCGCACAAGCCCGATATTGCCTTCCTGAATTAAATCCATGAAAGGAACGCCGCGTGCGCTATACGCGCGGGCAATCTTTACGACCAGCCTTAGGTTGGCCTCGATAAGCCTGCGGCGGGAGTTTTCATCGCCGCTTTGAATACGCCGGGACAGTTCCAGCTCTTCATCAAACGTTAAAAGAGAATATTGCTTTACTCGATCAAAATACGCCGCCAAAAGACTTCCGCTATTCGTTGGCTTCTTTGCCTTTGCCTTTACCATACATGCCTCCGTGGGTGTAACCCTGTGCCTATATATAAGCAAATTCCGTGCCAAGTTTGCGGTTTTGCCCAAAAAAAATCGTAACTCGTTATGCTATAAGGAATTAAAAATATTCATGCCTACCGCTTTTCTCAGCCAAGAACGCAAGCTTGTATGATAATGTATACATTACGCGCATTTGGTGTATGGTATTTTTTACGGAGAAGTGATATACTTGACCTATGGATTACAGCATTACCGTGCGGGAAAAGGGCGATGAGGTCTACTACTATGTCCAGTGGTCTCCCCTGGCCCTTGCCGAGCGGTGGGCGATTAACGCCAAGGTTCCGGCGGTGGCGGGCGTGTACGAGATTTATTGGATGGACGACCGTAAACACCTGCGGATGCTGGCAGTTGGAAATACCCACTACGGCGGCCTGAGATCGGAAATACGGCGGCTTACCGACCCCGAACTTGCCTTGAACTCCAAAACCCGTACCACTCTGGAAAACGAGGAAATCTGGTTCCGGTACGCCCCCTCCAATTCTTCTCGCGTCATGGCCGATGTCGTGTGGTTCTTCCGAAGCACGTACTTTCCCGAAAACCCCGGTGTGGAACATTCGGGGAAATACAAAAAGATTTTTTTAAAGGAATCGGCCCCGGACAAATTGATCTGGGTTCCCTGACAGGCCGGCTGCTATGATTGAATATATAGTGCCCGGCAACATCGACGACCGCGTCCTCGCCAGAGCCGCGAAACTCCTGAGCGAAGGGGGAACAGTCGCCATGCCTACAGACACAAGCTGGAGCGTCGCCTGTTCCATGAATTCCCGCGAGGGGATAAAGCGGCTTAAAGCAATCTCGAAAGAACGGGACGAGCGCCTTTTTACCCTCCTTTGCTCCGACATTTCCCAGTTTGGGGAACTGTGCAGTCTGGACAACACACGGTTCAGGCTTATAAAAAGGCTTTCGCCGGGCCCCTACGTTTTTGTCCTTAAAACACTTCTGGGAACCGAAAAGGTTCTGGGCCTGCGCCGCCACGAAATCGGGATACGCCTTCCGAATTATCCTGTGCCGCTGGCCCTGATAGACGCCCTTGGCTGCCCCCTTTACGGCATTACCGCCAAGCGGAATATGGTCGCCCAGCGGATGGACGAAGATTACTCCGGCGATGACGAGCTTTCAGAAGAAGACGGACATTCGCCGGACGAATCGTTTTACCGGGAAGAAACCCTGTTCGACGGAGGCTGGGAACTGGAAGACATACGGGGCCTTGATCTCATTCTGGATCCGGGGGAAGACCGGGACAGGCTTTTTTCCACCGTGCTGGATCTAAGCTCTGGGGAAGTACAGGTACTGCGGCAGGGCGCGGGGCCTTGGCCTGTCTAACGCGCCGAACACGCCTGAGGGGTTCAAGCAGGTAACACATGGAACCACAGTGGATACGGGTCGTTTTTAGACGGCGGCTGTTAATTATCTCCTTAATTCTTGTTCAACTGGCGTTTATCCTTTTTGTCATAGCCGGTACGGATCGTGTTTTCCGCTATGTCGATTTTTTTCTGCGGGCCTTTAGCGTGGCTGTCTGCGTGTACATTCTGAACAAAAAGGAAAAATCCGCCTACAAACTGACGTGGATTTTTCTTATCCTTCTTTTCCCCCTTTTTGGAGGGGCGGTTTATGCCTTTTTCCACACTCAATCGAGCCCCCGCAAACTCAGGCGGCACATGGACAAGGCTAACCGCCGCTACCGCCCGCTTTTTTTGCCCGCAGGCGAAAGCGTACTGCCGCAGTTAGCCGCAGAACACCCCGAATGTCTCCCGCAAGTTCATTACCTTCAGGAGTACGCCGGGTTTCCCGTGTACAAGCGGACACAAACAACCTACTTCAATTCCGGCGAAAGCTTTTTCGCGCGGGCGCTGGAAGAACTGGAAAAGGCCGAAACGTATATCTTTCTGGAATTCTTCATCCTGCGCGAGGGAAAGATGCTTAACCCCATCCTTGACATCCTAACAAAAAAGGCCCGGCAGGGGCTGGATGTCAGAGTTATCTATGACGACCTTGGCTGTTTTATGTCCCTGCCCCCCGCTTTCAACAACACCCTTGAAAGCAGGGGCATTAAGTGCATGGTTTTTAACCCCTTTAAGCCCATACTCTCGTCTCACCAGAACAACCGTGACCACCGGAAAATAGTCAGCATAGACGGGAAAACCGCCTTTACCGGAAGCATGAATCTGGCTGACGAATACATTAACGCGCGGGAGCGGTTTGGGCACTGGAAAGACGCGGCTATTATGCTTCACGGAGACGCGGCGTGGAGCCTTACCCTTATTTTTCTGCATATGTGGAATCTGGAGCGAAGCGAGCGGGAACAGGACGATGCCGCCTCGTTTTATCCTTGGAAGGAGGCAGACGGGACGATCGCGGCCTGCCCGGTAGCGTCTGACGGCTACGTCCAGCCCTACGCGGACAGCCCCCTTGACAAAGAAAATGTTGGGGAGCACGTGTACATCCAGATCATCAACAATGCCAAAAAGTATGTATACATTAACACCCCCTACTTGGTTGTGGACGACAACCTTCTTTCGGCCCTGACCCTTGCGGCCAAAAGCGGCGTGGATGTGCGGATTATCACCCCGTACCGCTGGGATAAAAAGATTGTGGCGATTGTTTCCCGCTCGTACTACCGCCAGCTCATTCAGGCGGGCGTGAGGGTGTACGAGTATTCCGCCGGGTTTAACCACTCGAAAACATTTGTGTCCGATGACCGGGCAGCTACCGTGGGCACAACCAATCTTGACTTCCGCAGCCTGTACCTCCATTTTGAGTGCGGTGTCTGGATGTACAACACCCAAAGCGTGGCGGGCGTGAAGGAAGATTTTCTTACCATCCTTCCGGGCTGCAAGGAGATCACGTTGAAAGATTGCTCACGGAACGCGGCGCAGCGGGTTGTTCAGGATGTGCTGCGGATTTTCGCGCCGCTTATGTAAAAGTTTTCATGCTCTATCCCGCAAAAATCATTGCAACATCTACCCCTTCTACGGTATACTAGGGTGCGGAAACAACCCCGCACGAAAGGAGAAACGCATGGGCACAATCGAAATTATCCGCAACAACTGTCCCAAGTCCGCCTGTACCCGTGCGCTGGAACTTATGCGTCCTGCGGAGATGAAAAAGGTGCGGGCCTTTCACAAGAGCTTCCCGCAGTATACCCAAACGCCGCTCGTTAAACTGGAAGCCCTTGCCGCAAAACTCAACGTGCGGGGAATTTATGTCCAAATGCAAGAACCCCAGGCAGACGCTTGAAAAGCTGGCGGCACGGGGGCAAATCCGCTGGCTGGACAAGTAAGCGCAAGCTGCGGCTAACAAGGATTGTCAAATGATTTACTTATCGGGCTTTCACGCCATTGAAGAACGGATGAAGTCGGGTCGTCCCTGCGGCCCCCTTCTGGTTGCCAAACCCGGCCCCAGAGCCCGGGAGCTTACGGCTCTGGCAAGCGAGCGGAGCATACGGATCGACCGTGTGGGGACGGCGGAGCTTGACCGCCTTGTGCCGGATCACCGGGGCATAGCGCTGGAAGTGGACGAGGTATCTTCCTCTGCGGAAGTTTCCCTTGAAGGATTCCTTAAAGGGCTTGGAGAGGGCCGCAGGGATGTGCTGGTGGCGGTACTGGACGAAATTACCGACCCTCACAACTACGGGGCCATACTACGTTCTTGCGATCAGTTTGGGGTAGAACTGGTACTGACCCGCCACCGGCGCACCGCCAAACACGCTGATGTAATTTCCAGAACCTCGGCGGGAGCGTCGGCATGGGTTCCACAAGCGGAAACCGCGAACCTGTGCCGGGCGGTGGAAGAACTTAAAGAGGCGGGGTTCTGGATATACGGCGCTGACATGGAGGGGGAATCTTCCTACAGCCGGGATCTCCGGGGCAGAACTGCCATTGTCCTGGGAGGCGAGGGAAGCGGCATCTCCCGCCTTCTGCGGGAACAGTGCGACGCCATGATTGCTATACCTTCGCTAGGCCGCATCGACTCGCTCAATGTTTCGGTGGCGGCAGGGGTGCTGTTTTACGAAGTTATGCGTCAGCGCAAGGGGCCGGCAGGCGGGCGGGCGTAATGTGCAATGAGCTTAGGATAAATGGCGCATAATGTTCCAGAATTGGCGGCATTTAGGCCCCCCCGCCGCGCGCTGAAGAAGGTTTCAGAAACTTGAAGGGGCAGCGAGCGCCCGCAGATTATACGTGGCGGCTTCCGCCAGCGCCCGGTAAAAACGGGCGGAAAACTCCAAGTGCCGGGCAACGGGATCCGCCGTTATCGCCGCAATTTCCGCCTCCCAGCCCCCGGTTTCCGGGAACAGGAAGCCAGCAATCTCTTTCACGGCGCTTTCGGCAATGGCTTTGTTGGCCCCATCCAGCCTTTTAAGCGCCCGCTCGTGCTCTGTCTTTTCCAAGCGCCCCTGCCGTTTGCGTCTGGCGGCGGTTTCGGCGGCTTCGGCGGTGTCTTCGGCGAGGGTTTTGATCGTTTCAAGGCCGTCAAGAAGCGTTTTGCGGGCGCTTTCGTACTGCGCGGCCCGGCCTTTCGCCCCTTCTCCGTGGAAATCCCCTTCAACCGTTGTGAAGGTCAGGTCAAGAAGCCGGTTTATCTCCTCCCGGCGCGCGGGAAGGGCCAAAAGCTCACCGGCACAGGAGCTTTCAATGCCCGGTATGGCAAGCCCATCCGCCTGCAGGCGGTAATTTTTTACGCCCGCAAAACGGCTGAAGCAGCTTTCAAACCACGCGGCGTACAGGGAAAGGCGTTTGTCGGTCAGCACCGTGCCGCCCCCCTGACACTTCGCCCGGAAGGGCTGACCGTCCCGCAAAGCCCGGAAATTCCACGTTTCCCCCGGACTAAAGCGACGGGATTCGGCGTGGGATTTTTCCTCAAACGCCGCCCCCCGGAAGTGGGTCTTGAGTTCGGGGAAGGAAAGGTCAAGTCCGGCGATCCATACCTGCCGGGCTCCCAAATGGCGCGCGAAATCCCACGCGCTGGTCGCCACGGAGCCGCCCGCGCCCAGATCGCCCTTGGGGTCTACCTTTTCTTCAATAAAACGCCCCAAGGGAAAAAAGGAGCCGCAAAGGAACATTCCGCCAAAGCGGTGGCGCAACACCGGGGGGTAGACGGCGGACTCGGCGATAAGGCGTGTGTTTGGGGCGGGAACTCTGTCTAAATGCCGGTAGTTCCAGTACTGTGGGTCTACCGAAACGACAAAATCCGGGTCAACGCGGCGGCTTAAAAAAAAGCGCAGGCTTGTGTCCACCGCCACGGTAACGCAGCGCAGGGCGATTTCGTTCAGCACGGGGCCCGCGGCGTCCAGCGTGGGGCCGGCGGCGGCGAGAAAAACGGGTATGTCCCCGCCGTTCAGGATTCCTTCGAGCCGGGAAATCCCGGGAATGTCCCGCACCGCCCTGAGGTTTTGGGAGAGGTTGCGAACCCACCGTTTGCCAAAACGCTTTTGGGTGGCCCTGTTTACGGTGGTACGGGAATTCCATGTTTTGATTCTTTCTTCCACGCCAGCGTACCAGTCCCCGTCCATGCCGGTTAGCGCCCGGTTTTGTATGACGAGGGGGGGGACGCCGGGCGAGCCCTTAAAAAGTGAAAGCGCTCCGGTAATGCCTTCGCCTGAGCCGCCCAGAACGAACACCAGCCGGTTTTTGGACAGAAACGCCCCAAGGTCACGGGCGTGCAGGGCTTTTTTCAGTATTGCCGGGTGTTTTTCCACAACGATGATGGGTCTGTCGCCGTCTGCGTCTGCGTTCAGCTTTTCCGCCAGAATAGCCGCCGTATAGCCTAGGCCGAACCCAAGGATAACCGCCGGGCCGCCGCCGCTAGAGCTGCTAGCGGTGCTGTCCACGAGCCGCTGGGCTTCCCGCCGGGGGTCTCGCTTTGAGTGGACATAGATGTCCCGGTACGCAAGGGTGGGCTCCCCCGAAGCGGCGGCTTCGATGGCAAGGTCGTCCGGCGCTATGTCGTCCCCGGCCTTGTCCAGTTCTTCCGCAAGAAGGGGGTAAAGCCGTTTAAGCGCCTCCATATTCGGGGCAAAGAAATCAGGTAGCATAATCTGTTGTACTAAATTATTTGCCTTTTTGCTATGCGGCGGCGGGCATTGCTAGGGGGCCAATATCTTGACACGCGCAAACAACAATAGCTATAATACACCGAAACAAGGGGTTTACCAATGAAGAATATAATCGCAGACCGGATGAAACTGTTACACACAGAGTCGGCTTTTCAGATTCTGGCCAAAGCCAATGCGCTGGAGGCTCAGGGGAAAAGTGTTATTCACCTTGAAATCGGGCAGCCGGATTTCAAGACTCCCCGGAACATTATCGAGGCAGCGTACAAGGCCATGAACGAGGGCAAGACGGGCTACACCCCCGCTCCGGGCATTCCCCTTCTGCGGGAAACTATCGCCCGCCACTGCGAAACGTACAAAGGGGTAAAAACCACCCCGGAGGAAGTTGTGGTCGTGCCCGGCGGCAAGCCCATCATGTTTTTCGCCATGCTTATGCTGACCCAGCCGGGAGACGAGGTAATCTGCCCCAATCCCGGCTTTCCCATCTACGAGTCGGTGGTTAAATTCTCCGGAGCAAAGCCCGTTCCCATGCCGTTATTGGAAAAAAATAACTTTAGCGTGGATTTGCAGCAGCTTAAGCGGGACATAAACGAAAAAACCAAGCTCATAATCATAAACAACCCCGGCAATCCCACCGGCGGCATGATACGCAAAGAGGACATTATCGCCATTGCGGACATGGTGCGGGGCAAAGGCATCTACATTCTTTCGGACGAGATTTACGACCGGATTATTTTCGGGGAAAAGCCGCTTTCCATCGCCACATTGCCGGACATGAAGGACTGGACAATCATACTGGACGGCTTTTCCAAAACCTATTCCATGACCGGCTGGCGTTTGGGCTACGGCGTTATGAACACGGAGCTGGCGCAGCACATGACCATGTTAATGGTAAACTCCGCCTCTTGCGCCGCATCCATAACCCAGTGGGCCGCCGTGGAAGCCCTTGCCGGCCCGCAGGACGCCGTTGCGGAAATGGTAGACGCCTTCCATAAGCGGCGGGATTATCTGGTTGCCGCCCTGAACAACATTGCCGGGGTAAGCTGCGCCATGCCCGGCGGCGCTTTTTACACGTTTGCGAACATTTCGTCATTTGGTATTCCCTCGCAGGAGTTCGCCAACCGCCTCTTGGACGAAGCCGGGGTTGCGGCGGCGTGGGGCACGGCCTTTGGCAGTTTCGGCGAGGGCTTTATACGCTTTTCCTACGCCAATTCGCTGGATAACCTGAAAATCGCCGTCGAGCGCCTGGACAAATTTTGCAAGGGGCTGAAATGAACATCGTTATTCTGGACGGATACACCGAAAACCCCGGCGACTTAAGCTGGGCCGGGTTTGAAAAACTTGGGAACCTTACCGTTTACGACAGGACATCTGCGGGGGACGTTATTCAGCGTATCGGGGACGCGCAAATCGTTATTGTAAACAAGACTCCGGTATCGAAAGAGGCGATGGACGCCTGCGCAAACATCAAGTACATCGGTGTTCTGGCTACAGGCTACAATATTGTCGATTACGAAGCGGCAAAAGCCAAAGGAATTGCCGTTACCAATATCCCGACCTATGGGACAGATGCGGTGGGGCAGTTTGCCATCGCCCTGCTATTGGAGATTTGCCATCGCATTGGCCACCACGACAGGGCCGTAAAAGAAGGCCGCTGGGAAAAAAACCTTGACTGGTGTTTTTGGGACTACCCGCTTATCGAGCTTGCGGGAAAAACAATGGGCGTTGTCGGCTTTGGCAGAATTGGGCAGGTTACCGGCAGGGTGGCAAAAGCCTTGGGCATGAAGGTTATCGCCTTTGACGAACATCCCCACGATGCGGGCAAGGCAATCGCCGATTATGTTTCTCTTGATGAACTTTTTGCCTCTTCCGATGTGATTTCCCTGCACTGCCCGCTTTTTCCTTCTACGCAGGGCATTATCAACAAGAACACAATTGCCAAGATGAAGGACGGGGTTATCATCCTGAACAGTTCCCGTGGGCCTTTGATCGTAGAGCAGGATTTGGCTGACGCGCTGAACTCTGGAAAGGTTTACGCCGCCGGTGTGGATGTTGTTTCGCAGGAGCCGATAAAGGGGGACAACCCCCTTCTGTCCGCCAAAAATTGTATCATAACGCCGCATATTGCGTGGGCTCCGAAGGAAAGCCGCCAGCGTCTAATGGACATCGCTGTACATAACCTGCAGGCTTTTATTGACGGGAATCCGGTTAACGTGATTAACCGGTGAGCGTTTTGAAGGGGGCTTTTTACGGACAGGGAAATAGCGGAATACCAGACGCTGTACGCGGCGCTTGGGGAGCTTCAGAAAACGTATGTGCGCAGAAAACAGGAGCTTCGCCATATCCTGCGGGAAACTGAGGTTCTTAGGAACAATGCCCTTGGGGTTCTTGTAAAGGCCAACCGTCCCACCCGGCATTTGACTAGCCGCCAGCGCCAGATTGCTGGCATTGGGTATCACCTGGGGGAGATACAGATGCGGATGCGCGGGGAAAGCCGGGCTGTTTTCCAGTATGGGGAAGATGATGCGGAATTGTCCGGGCCCCAAGGCTGGCAGCCGCCGGAACAGTGCCGGAGCCGCGCGGAGCTTGCGCAAAGGGGGCTTTTAATTCTTGCCCTGATTGACAGCGTGAAGAAAAAGCTCCTTCAGCTTGATGTTTTGGAACTGCGATGCCGGGAGTTAATGGCCTCCATCGGCAAGGCGCTGGAAGCCTTCTGCCATGAATCGGGGATTATCCGCCAAAGGATGTACCCTTTTGGCGTTTTTAGCCGCTGCCGCCGGACGCTCCGGGGCTTTTTTGGAAGGGCTTATTTTACCTTCCCTGACATGGAGCATATTGCCGCTTTGGGCAGCATTACGGGCCATGTGTTGAAGATCGCCGATTCGCCGGCAATGTAACAAGGAACAGCAATGTCAGAAAATGAAATCGCCGAGGCGCTAAAAGGTTCCGTTCCCATCCCCGCCGGGGAACTCCCCCGGCTTTTTGAGTTGCTGCGGGAATGCAGGAAAGAATCGGAAATGACCCAGCGGGAAGTGAAAAAATACGAGGCCATGAAAGAGGTAATGCTGAAAGAGATTACCGGAAAGTACGCCTTTTACGAGTTTCTTTTTTCCAATATTTTTGCCGAGCGGGCGGAAGCGATAAAAAAGGACTTCGAGATTATCGATCAGGGCATTAAACGGAACAACCGGGGCCTTGTTGCGGCAGGAGTATCGGGCCTTTCCCAAGTGGTGGCCTCCAGTCCCATTGCGGACATGGAAAAACTCCGCCGTATGCTAGGGTAACCGGGGGCTTTACAGGAAATTGCCGCCCCGCCAAACCGGGGGCTTGGGGAGACTCAGAGCCTTCAATCGGGCAACCCGGATTTGAACCGGGGACCCCAAGTCCCCCAGACTTGTACGCTAAACCAACTGCGCTATTGCCCGATTGAAGGCTCTTAAATCTCCGTAAGTAGGCTCCGTAACCGTACCACAAGACGCTTACGGCTGTCAATACGGCAAGCCGCCTACTGGAACAACGCCAGAGCCGCCTCCAGCCGCTGTTGAAGCTCGTCGTAGCGGTTTTGCAGTTCGTTGGTGCGCTGGGACAATGCCGTGTATTGCGTCCTTTGGTTTTCCAGTTCGGCCTCGCTTTGCTGGGCTCTGGCGGCTGTTGTCTGAACCTGAGCCTGTAGGCCAGTATTTTCCGTCCTAAGCGTCTGTATTTCGCTTTCCCGCTGGCTGATAACCTGATCGCGGCTGGCATTGGCAACCTGCAATTCGCTGATTGCGCTGGCGTGTTCCGCAATTATGCGGGTCTGCTCCGTGCCTGACGCTCCGGCGGCGGCGATAACCTGCTCCTGCGCCTCCAATTGCTGTTCCAGGGCGGCGTAGCGTGTCTGCATCTCGGTAAGGGCATGGACAAGAGCGTCGTCCGTCAGGCGCAGGGCCTCCGCAACCGCCATTTCCAAAGCGCCAATCGCCGCAAGGTGCGTTTGCCGTCTGGTTTCCATCGCGCGGATGCCCTGAAGGGACGGGGCCGCCAGAAATTCCCGCATCGTTCCAAGGACAGCGGAGGCCTCGTCCAGCCGGCCCTCGTTGATAAAGCTGTTCGCCGAGGCAAAGTACACGCTCATCTGGCTTTCGGCTCTGGCAACCCGCTCATGCTCGGCGGAAAGCTGCTGGAGTTCTTCCATTGCGGCGGTAAGCTCCCTTGCCCGATCCTCGGCCTGAGCCCGGAACACCGCTTCCCGCAGGCGGGAATCTTCGAGTATTCTGGCCCTTTCTTCATGAAGGCCCGAAAGGGTGTGGCGGTAGTCCTCTTGCATTTGCAGTAACGCGGCGGCCCGTGCCTGCTGGCTTTCGGTAAGGACTTCAAGGGAATCCTGCAAAAGCCGGTATTCGCTGTCGGCGGCGAACAACATCTGAAGGATGCTGTTTATTTCATCTTCCTTTTCACGTATAAGCCGGCTGGTTTCTTGGCGTATCTCGTGGATTAGCGCCCGCTCGGTAACCCCTAGCGCGACGGAACCCTCCCGTATCCCTTGCTCTTCCTGAACATGAAAGTGGGAAAGAAGGACAAAGCCCGCCGCCAAAAGGACAACGGCGGCAACATTGACAAGAACGGGGAACAGAAAGCCCCGCCTTTTCGCCTTGATTACCGTTGCCTCGGAAACAAGGCGGTTTGTGCCGGTCATGGCGTTAATGCCGTCCAGAATCTCCTGCTGTTCTTCCAGCGAAATCCCCGAAGAACTGTCAAACACTATTGTTCCGGAAGGGTCTGTTAACTGTCTGTTATTTTCCATTGTGTGCCTCCTGTGCCGCCAGTTTTTCAACTTCCTTTGCCGCAAGCCGTATGCCGCCCGCCTTTAGCCCCCGGACACTGTAGTCTTGGGCCTTAAAGGTTTCCTTGGTGATTTTAAGCCGCGGCTTGGGCTTGTAATGCAATGTAAACGCAAACTTCCCACGGGTATCTACCAACAGCGCCTGCGCGCCATCGGGAATCAGGGAATATTCCTTGTTCATTATCCATCCCTCAATAACACAGCGCTTGATGCAAGCATAGCCTGTTTTCGCTTCCTTGTAAATAATGGTAAACACCGTGCTTGCCAGCGCTTCCTTGTCCGCCGCTATCGTCAGCGCGCCCTGCCCCACAAAGGCTTTTTCGGGAATGTCCGTTACCGACCACGTGCCGTTTTGCCTGACCGTAAGAACACGGTCGAAGGGAGAAAGTTCGGCTACAGTTTCGCCAGTAACGGCAGTTCCCAAATATCCGGTTTCGCTGTCGTACTTAAGCGCAACGTCCTTTTTGACAACTTCCTTCACGTCCACTTTTTCGAACGTGCCGACCTTTGTCTTTCTCGCTCCCCCGCCCAGCTCCTCGTTGGCCCTGATTCTGGCGATAATATTGTCCAGCCACGCCACCGCATAGGCGACAATTTTTTTCAGGTGGCCGTTAATTTCGGCAATCCGGGCCTCGATGTCCGCCATTTCCTTCTTTGCCCGGTTCATGTCGTACAGCGAAATTCTGCGGATAGGAATTTTCAAAAGGTGTTCTACGTCCTCGCCGCTGACACCACGGGGGCCCACCTCTTTTTTGAACGGAACAAAGCCGTCAATCACCGCTTTTTCGACAGCCTCGGCGGTTTTCATTTTTTCGATGCCCTTGTAAATCCGCTCTTCGATAAATATCCGTTCCAGCGTGCGCAGGTGAAGCTTGTTCAGCAGTTCCTGTTTTTCAAGCTCCAGTTCTTTGGTAAGAATTTTTACGAGCTGCTTGGCGTGATACTTGATAACTTCCGTAACGGTCATTACCGTGGGGTAGCCGTTTTTGATAACCAGAAGATTTACGGAAATGGACTGCTCGCACTCGGTAAACGCGAAAAGGGCGTCCACGGTTTCCTGCGCATACACCCCGCGGGCAAGCTTGATTTCTATCTCCACGTTCTCTGTGGTAAAGTCACTGATCCCCTGTATCTTCAGCCGCCCCGCCTTGGCCGCAGTCTCGATACTGGCGATGATGCTTTCCGAGGTAGAGCCGTACGGAAGTTCCCTGATAAGTATGCGCTTGGCATCCGATGTGTCCAGTTTGGCGCGGACAAGAACCTTGCCGTTGCCGTCCCTGTAGTCCGACACGTCCACAAAGCCGCCAGTGGGAAAGTCGGGAAAGAGTTCAAACTTTTTCCCCAGAAGGCAGGCTTTTTCGGCCTCTAGCACTTCGATGGCGTTATGCGGAAGTATTTTGGTTGACATTCCTACGGCAATGCCGTCCGCTCCCATCGCCAGAATTACGGGAATCTTGGCGGGGAAAAGAACGGGCTCCCTTTTGCGCCCGTCGTAGGAATCGGCGTAGGGGGTAAGCTTGGGGTGATAAAAAATATCTTTGGCAAGAGGCGTTGCCCGGCATTCAATGTACCGGGGGGCCGCAGCTCCATCCCCGGTATGGATATTGCCAAAGTTGCCCTGCCGGTCAATAAAAAGTTCCTTGTTTGCCAAAACGACAAGGGCGGGGCCGATAGACGCTTCCCCGTGCGGGTGGTACTGCATACAATGCCCCACCACATTTGCCACCTTGTGGAACTTGCCGTCGTCCATTTCAAAAAGGGAATGAAGAATGCGCCGCTGTACGGGTTTAAGCCCGTCTTCAAGATCGGGAATGGCCCTGTCTTTGATTACGTAGGACGCATATTCAAGAAAGTTTCTGTCGAAAAGGTTTTTTACGTACGCCACAGTTTAAGGTTATAATATTAACGGAAACGGGTCAATTGCCGCCCCCCCCCCCGCCGTGCGTGAGCATTCCCGCTAAAAGCTCCGACAGGGGAGGATATACGGTTTAAGAATCCCGCATGGGGAACCCGCTACGGAGCCTCGGTCTCCTTCGCGGAGATGCCATGCAAATGGATTCTTAAACCGTATATCCTCCCCTGTCGGGCATTGTACTGGTGGCTCACGCGCGACGGGGGCATTACTGGTTGGAAGACGCATGAACCCCCGGCATCACCACAGGGCATTCCCGCCAGCAGTGACGGACAGCCCCCCCCTCCAGCAAACGCCGCAAGCAAATGTTCTTCACCCCAGTAATGCCCCCGCCGCCACAGCCATCAGTACAATGCCCGCCGGGGGAGGGGATACGGTTTAAGAAGACAATTGCCCAGACTTTTTAGCGGAGGAGACCGAGGCTCCGTAGCCGGTTCCCTGGGCGGCTTCTTAAACCGTATCCCCTCCCCCGGCGGGGCTTTTGGCCAGAATGTTTGGCTGTGGCGGCGGGGGGGCTATTGACAGTCGTGCCAACAGCAGGTACGATGCAAA
>WQUW01000037.1 GCA_009781915.1 Treponema sp.
ACGGAGCCTCGGTCTCCTACGCTAAAGAGCCTGGGCCATTGGGGGCTGTTCGGGAAGTCGGTTACTTCCCGAACAGCCTATTGCATTTTCTCCTGTTTCCTTGAAACAGTACGAAAATACCGCGATAAGGAAGATGTCCGAACAAGTTTTCCGAACTTTTCGGACATTCCCCATATCCTCACTCTCAGGGGGCTTAGCCGGATGGCTGGCTGTGCCAGCACGAGTATTGCTGGGGGAAGACGCAGATGCCGCAGGGCGATGCCTTTGGGGAAATGCCGTGCGGTGATGCCCTTGGGGAAATGCCGGGGGCTGATGCTCTCTTCCCCAGTAATGCCCCGCCGCGCGTGAGCATCAGAACAATGCCCGGCAGGGGAGGATATACGTTTTAAGAAGCCATTTGCCCAGGCTCTTTAGCGTAGGAGACCGTGGCTCCGGAGCGGGTTCCCTGGGCGGCTTCTTAAAACGTATATCCTCCCCTGCCGGAGCTTTATGCGGTAATGCTCACACGTGGCGGGGGGGAGACCGAGGCTCCGTAGCCGTGTTCCTTGGGCGGGATTCTTAAACCGTATATCCTCCCCTGCCGGAGCTTTTGGCGGGAATGCATGGCTCACGCGCGGCGGGGGGCGGCATTGCCATAGTTCCAATCGCCTGTTACACTGGACATGTCCAGCAATGCGTTTAACATGGGTACTATGGGGGTAATTAAGGGTGAGTGTAGATACAATTAACGAGCCGCCGCGGCTTCCCGGCGAGTTTCTTGTTCCTTCCACAATGGAAAGGGCGGGGGTTATCGAAGTGCGGCTGGGGCCTTCCGCCCCGGTTCCCCGCGTTCAGCTTGATGGCTTTGCGTGGCCTTCCTGCCGCATAACGGCGCTGGAGTACGATTCCAGACAGGTGAAAAAGGGAGCGTTGTATTTCGCCCTGCCGGGACTTCATGTTGACGGCCACGATTATATCCCCGATGCCGTAAACCGGGGAGCCTTGGCAGTGGTTCACCAAAAGGAACTTGCCGCCTACAGCGAGGGGATACTGTACATACGGGTAAAAGATTCCCGCTTTGCCATGTCTCCCATCGCCGATGCCTTTCACGATTTCCCGTCCCGCCGCATGGGGATAATCGGGGTTACCGGAACCGAGGGCAAAAGCACCACCGTGTCCCTTATCTATCAGCTTCTGAAACTGCTGGGGAAAAAGGCCGGGTTTATTTCCACGGTTCAGCACGGGGACGGCATAACCGAACACTGGAACAGCGAACATCAGACCACGCCGGAAGCCGTGGCGATTCACCGGATGCTTGCGCGAATGCGTGAAAACGGCGTAGAGTTTGTGGTGCTGGAGTCTAGCTCCCACGGCCTTTCCAAACGCACCAACCGCTTGGGGGACGTGCGTTTTGATGTTGGGGTGATGACCAACGTTACCCACGACCATCTGGAGTTTCACGGCACATGGGAGCAGTACCGCAGCGACAAGGCGGAGCTGTTTCGCAGTCTGGATTCTCCGGCCCCGCCCCGTCACACGAAACAGGTGGCGTCAATGGAGCTGCCCCTTCCGTCCTTTGGGGTGGTAAACGCCGACGACCCAAGCGCTGACTATTTCGCCGCCGCCACCATGCACAAAACGTACCGGTTCAGCGTCAAAGGAGCCAGTGCCGATCTTTCCCTGCGCCTTGTAGAAAGCGGGCCGGACGGCAACTGGTACGAGGCCTTTGCAGCTTCAACCGGAGCGATGCTCACGCTGCGGGATCAGCTTCCCGGCGCATTTAACGTGGGCAATGTTCTTGCCGCCATTCTTGTGGTTTCCAGCCTGCTTTCTGTGGAGGCCGAAACCCTAGCCCAGTTTGTCCCCTACCTGAAACCCGTGCGGGGCCGGATGACCACGATACACAGAGGCCAGCCCTTCGAGGCGCTGGTGGATTACGCCCACACGCCCTCGTCTTTCGAGGCAGTCTTAAATCCCTTGCGGGAACGCCTGAATGTCAGCGGGGGCAGGCTTATCTGCCTTTTCGGTTCCCCCGGCGAGCGCGACACTCAAAAGCGATTCCTTCAGGGAGAGGTTGCCGCCCGGTATTCCGACACGGTAATCCTTACCGACGAAGACCCGCGCGGGGAGGAGCCGATGGCCATTCTAGAGGAGATCGCGAAAGGCTGCCAGACATCACAGCGCATGATACGGGACGAAACCCTCTTTCTGATTCCAGGCCGCCCCCAAGCCATACGAAAGGCCTTTTCCCTCGCCGCCGCCGGAGACATTGTCATACTTCTTGGGAAGGGGCACGAGAACTCCATCATCTACGCTGACAAGACCATCGACTACGATGAGATAAAGGAAGCGGAAACGGCGCTGGAGGAAGCGGGGTACCGCTTGGCGTGAGCGTTCAGTGTTTTCGTAACTGTCAGTACTGTCTGGACATCCCGTTCATCAAGATCGACCAAGAGTTGAAATATTGTGCCAATGGCATTTTCCCTGAAATCAGGGACAGGCGAATGTCATATTTCAGGATTTTTACCGCAAAACCCGCCGCTTGATCCAGCAGTCTGAGCTGTCCAGCAGGGCCGTTTACCCTGCCCAAGTAACTGTCAAAACCTATACTTTTTGACAGTTGCAAAGCCTCACGCAATTGCACCATTCAATAATGAAAAACTACCATGTTTTACGGCAATTGTCAACAAAATTCGTAAAATTCTTCTAAAAATTCCGCCCAAACGGGCACTGTCAAAAAGTATAGGTTTTGACAGTTGCCCGCGAGAGGCTGTTCCAAAATGTCAGATTTTGGAACAGCTACCTTGGATTTAGCGGAGAAAACGGCTTATAGCCGCTTTCTCCCAAAGCCCGTTCCGAACCTAACCGAGGTTCGGAACGGACTCAGTGGCATTTGCGGGCGTATGCCTGTGAACATATTTTTGTGGAGGTATTTAGATGAGAACATTGTTGAGACCAGCAAAGCTTTCGCTGTTGTTGGTTGTATTACTGGCCGGGACATTGGCCCTTACCGGGTGTCCCGGAAACGGCAATGGCGGCGGGGGTGGCGGACTACACCGGACACCAGTTCAGGATGGCTCATGGACAATAACGACGATGAGCTATCACAGGGTTAATCCGGCTGTCGTAACAACGCAATTTCAAAACAACAGGATCGTTTCTGTCATTGTGGAAGAACATTCGGATACTCTTCCCTTCATGCTGAGTGTAGAGAACAACTACATTCCCCGTGTTATCCGAAACCAGTCGGTCGGGCTTTTCCCCATGGATGCTGTCGCCGCCGCAACCATGAGTACCATGGGAGTCAGGAACGCAGTTATGGGGGCGATTGACGCAGCCGGGGGAAGGTCTGCGGAGTGGGCGGAGGCTTTCCCCAGAAGAGGAATCGAAGCGGTAAGCTTTGATCACGTTTACGATGTAATCGTGATTGGACTTGGCGGCGCGGGAACGAATGCGTTTCTCGCCGCGTCTGATGTTCCCGGTACTTCCGTGTTGGGCCTGGAGGCAGCCGGCATAGTCGGCGGAACTTCCAATACCGTGCAGGGCGGCTTTGCGGTTGGTTCAGAATGGTTGGTTGAAACGTATGGCGCAGGCGCGGCGGGAAGTTTTCAAGGGCAACTTAATAACTGGAGCCGTGACGATCATGGCCTGTTTGGCGGTATGGGGGCTACTTACGGCTTTAGCCTAAATTATTTCTCCGATCTGCCGTATGCCCTGACGGGAACCGCCCGTTATCCAGGAGGAGTTTATCAAGGGGGTGGAGCAAAACCGGACATTGTAGAATGGCTTATAACAGACTCCGGCCCAACCGTAGACTGGATGGCCAGATCTCATGGTTTCAAGTTTGCTGGCCCTGGCGCTGTTTCGCAAATTGCTACCAGCAGATGGGTATTCCACCCTGCCGCTGTATTTCCTCCTGCTCCCGCTTTTTGGGGTTGGCAAAATGACTGGGACGGGTCGGTATGGAACAATGGGGCTGTTCGTGGGTATAAGAGCCAAATCTTCCAGAACGCCATTTCAACCGCTGCCCTTAGAAACAACATGAGCGCCTATGCGCACAATATACGGGCAACAGACCTTATCGCTCCGGCAAGCGGCGCTGGCAGCCACCCCTACTATTACACAGTAGTAGCAACGCACACAGTCAGCGGGCAACAGATACGGGTTCTTGGCAGAACTGTTGTTCTTTCCACCGGTGGCTTCCTCGCGAACCACGGAAAGATGATAGAGCTTTTCGGAGCCTCTGTCGAACAGAGAACGGTCAGCACACAGCAGGGCGATGGCATCAGAATGGGAAGACAGGCGGGCGGGGCCACCTATAACCTCAGAACGCCGCCCACTGGCAACATCGCCAGCGTGCCCAACGTCATTCGAACCGCCGTCCCGCTGCGGACGGGTCAAGACGCGGCGACATGGCACGGCGGCTTACGGTGGAAGAATACCGTTACAAGTATCGCTATGTCTCCCGACGGTATGCGTGTAGCGGTAAACAGAGGGTTTGACGGCATAGACAGAGCGGGGGATCGCTTCGCGCAAGAGAACAACTGGGGCATTCAGTCATGGGCCGCCGGAGGTCTCGCTGCCGTGATTCTTTGCGCCGGTCAAATTGAGCGCATACGGGAATATGGTTTCTGGAGCGCTTCCGTTAATCCCTTCTTTATGACGCAGCACGTTTCTGGTGGAGACTGGAACCCAGGAACTGGCGCGGGGAACCCGAGGAACCGCTATGCTATAAACGTACCTGTCGCGGCGATTGACGACATTATTGATTGGGCAGTGGAAGTTGGAAACGCGATCCGGGCTCCTACCCTTGCGGGTTTGGCGGCTCAGCTCAACGCGATGTCGAACTCCCCAGGGAGCATTACCGAGCAAAGGCTGCAAAACGCCATCATCCGGTATAACAGTATGATAGACGCCGGCGCTGACACAGATTTTAACAAACCTGCTATGGCCAACCGCCCGCGGATTGCCAGACCTGTCATAACGGGCCCTGTCGCCGATTCGCCAGCCGGGACTGAGAACTGGAATCAGGGGTTTGTCGCCGTCTTTTTCGCGGGAGTATTCTACTGCACCGTTGGCGGTCTTGACGTTGACATCTACATGAACGTACTGAATCCCCAACAACAGCCTATCCCCGGCCTTTTCGCTGCGGGTCAGGACAGCATGGGTGTCATTTACCACGGTAACTTAGGATACGGCGGCGGCGGACAAGCGTTTACGTGGACGCTGGTGTCTGGTCGCCGGGCTGGGACAAGCGCCGGTGAAGAGGCAGCGGCGATGCGAGCCGCCAGTAGTAATTAGAAGAACAGCTTCAATTGCCTGCCCGTAGCGCGTCTGCGTTATGGGCAGGTTCTAATTCTCAATTTTAATGATAAGGAAACAAGCGATGAAAAAGAAAATCACAATCGCCATCAGCGCCATGTTCGCCCTTTGTATGCTTACAGTGGCGGCTTGCGTTATCGATATTCCCTTGACGGTTACCAGAGGCGGATGGGGCCCTGCCGAACAGCCTTACGACACCGGAGGGGTAGAGGTGCAGGGCATGGCAGGGGGCGCAGCGGGAGGTTACGGAGGAAGACTCGTAACGGTGCATATTGAGCTTGAAGGGGGATACATTACCAGCTTTCGCTTCACTGGGGGCTATTCCCCGGATTGGATAAGCACCGTAAATGAGCGGAGGGCAGGCTGGGAACGCACTGTTCTTAACAGCAATAGTTTTGATTTTCCTGTTATTGGAAGCGGCGCTTCTTATACCCTCCGTGGGGTCAGAAACGCCGGAAGGAATGCCCTGATCAATAATTTCGAGAGCATCACCGAGGACGACTTTACGCTGAACGACTAACACGCTTGCGAGCCAACGCCGTTCAAATCATTCATTCAAAGTATCAGGGAGAGGAATAGAACCCATGAAAAAGATAATCATCGCCGCGCTGCTGGGCGGCGTTCTGGCTGGCGGCGCTTTCGCGCAAATTACATTCAGCGGCAGCGTGTACGCCGGCATCCAGCTTCAAAATGGCGGGGACGCTGACGAAGCGGTTACCGCCACCCACCGGGAAGAAGGGGAGCCCATGTTCAACTTCATCGGCACGGTTACGAGGGAAAACTTCGGGGCCAGGCTGGACACTACGTTCCAGATGGCCGATGATCCTGACAGACACTTTACCCTGAACGGCATTTACGGCTGGGTAGATTTTGGCGGGCTTTGGGGAAATGACTCGTTGCGTCTGGTGATGGGGCAAATTTCGAGTACGCCGTGGGTGCTGAACACATGGCACAACAGTCATGCGGAAGTAAAGCTTGGCGAAGTACGGGGCTTTCGTGTTGAATACTCTACGCCCGTGCAGGGTTTAAGCGTGGGCGCAGCGTTCAGAGCGGACGGTCATGATCTACGAAGAAGCGGCGAGCGGATGGTTTTTGGCGCAACCTATATCCACCCGGTGTTCAGCGCTGTTTTTTCCTACGACATAACCGCCAATGGCCAAGCCCTCTTTGGCTTTAACTTTACCGGCATACCCGATGTAACGGCAGGGTTTCAGCTCAGGGCGGAACGGCTGGCATCGTGGGACGGGGACAGCGGCCAAAACCACGGGGCGCTTCGCCTGCGCCAGATGCTAGGATACAGAGTCATGAGGGATCTCAATGTATTCCTGATTTCGACTCAAGACGTATCGCGCGCGCCGGATTCGGATACCGCCTTGGAATTTATCCCCGGCGTGGAATACAGGATACTGCCCAACCTGACTGCTTCTTTTAGCGTGATACTACAATCGCCGGATCAATTTACGACAACAAACCTGACGCTGAATCCTCTTTTGGAATACACGCTTACAGGCCCGGCGATGCTGTACGTGGAATACGAGCTGCGGCTGGACAACATGGACAGGGCCGCCCACACAGTCGGCTTTGGCATAACAATCAGGGCATTCTAGGCGGGCAGCCTGCCCGCGGCCTGCCCGAAACGTGCCTGTACTGTGCCTGCTATGAACGGAACCTGCTTCAAGACAAACTTGCGGGCGGCGCTTACCTCCCGTGGCCTTACGGTCAGGGAGTTAAGCGTGATAACAGGTATCGCCAAGGGTACACTGGACTGCTACCTTGGCGCGCGGGCCTCGATGCCCCCGGCGGACATCGCCGCGAAGATAGCCAGCGCGTTAGGTGTAACGGTCGAATACCTCGTAAGCGGCGGGCAGGAAGCGCAGGCACGGGAAAGCGAAAGGCGGGAGAATGCCATCGGCGCGATATTTCGGCTGTTGGTCGAGCTTGATGAACGGGATGTCCAGACGGTGCTTGCCCTTACGAAAGCCTTCAAACATGACATCCCGCCGTCTCACATTTCGGAAGAAAAACATTCACCTACGGCATAATTTCCATTCTTGCGCTTACTGCGGCAAAAATATCACCGAATTTCGCTCTTTTTTCACAAAAAGCACTAGCAAAAAAAATCTCCTTGTGATATAGTTCTGGTAGAAGGTCGTTCCAGAATATCAGGTTCCGGAACAGGCCCATTGATGTAAGTAGTTACAGTCAGTTTTAACTTGGGAGGGGAAAAACTGAAAACATTCAGGCCCTGTTTGGGGTTTTTTCTCACGGCATTATATACCGGCGCCGGGCTTTTCGGCGTTGCGTTCCCGCTACAGGCCCAGACGGAAGAGCCCGTGCCGGTCATGGAAGCGGCGCAAGCCCCACCGGAAGTTCCGGCGGAAATTCCGGCAGAAGCCCCGGCGGGCGCGATCTTCGATGAAACCGCCATTATCTTTGACGATCCCTTTCCCGCCGCCGGAGTCCCCGGCGGGTCTCCCACATTTGTCGTTGTAAGAATGGTGCTTGTCCTCGCGCTGGCGGCGCTGGCGATTTACGGGGTAGTCTTCTTTATTAAACGCATCGCCCGCCCGCAGGAAAGCCGCGACCCGCACCTTAAACTGCTGGCGCGCGTTCCCCTAAGCGGCGATTCCTACGCCGCCGTAATTTCCCTTGGCTCAAAAGCGTGGCTTGTCGGCGGCGGCTCCGGCGTGGTAAACCTTATCTCGGAAATCAACGACAACGAAACCCTAGAAACCCTGCTCCTTGACGACGCCAAAAGAAACGCCGGGCCGGAACTTAAAGGCTTTATCGACTTCCGCGCCCTTTTACAGCGCTTCGGCAGAAGGGCCGATATGTCCGGCGCTTCCGGTGGCAGTCCCGGCTCCTTTGCCGAGGGCTTGCGTAAACAGCGGGAAAGGCTAAGGGGGCTTTAACATGACTCGGTTTGCCGGTTTTTTTGTCCTTGCGCTTTTGTTCTTTGCCGCAGTCCCGTGGAACGCCGGGGCGCAGCAGGTTCCCCCGTTTCCGGGCATGGTTACGCCGGGAACCGTGGACATTCCCACCCCTCCAATGCCCGGCGGCGTTCCCTTTATCGACCTTACCATACGAGACCCGGAAAGCGGTCAGGAAGTGGCTTTCTCCCTCCAACTGCTCTTACTGCTCACCGTCCTTTCCCTCGCGCCCAGCATTCTGATTCTTATGACCAGCTTCCTCCGCATAGCCATAGTGCTGGACTTCGTAAAGCGGGCGCTCTCTCTCCAGCAAGTACCCCCAACACAGGTACTCATGGGAGTCGCCTTTTTCATGACGCTCTTTATCATGTGGCCCACCTTTACTACGATTTACGAAAACTCCTTCCGGCCTCTTGCCAGCGGGGACATAAGCGTAGAGCAAGCCTACCGGTATGCCGAAGCCCCCTTGCGGCTTTTCATGTTCCAGCAGATGCAGAACAACACCGGCAGGGACAATATCCGCCTTTTCATGGCCATGCGGGGGCTGGACAGACCCTACACGCTGGCGGACGTGCCCACCTACGTGCTTATCCCCGCCTTCATACTTAACGAGTTAACCGTGGCGTTCAGGATAGGGATACTCTTGTTTATCCCCTTTATCGTAATCGACATGGTGGTAGCCAGCGCCCTTATGTCAATGGGTATGATCATGCTGCCCCCAATAATGATCTCCATGCCCTTTAAGCTCATCCTGTTTGTTCTGGTTGATGGATGGGGGCTCTTGACGGATCAACTGATCCGCTCTTTCGCGTAAGATGAGGTTGTAAGTGAGTATAGGTGATGTTACCGCCCTGTTGCGAGGGGGAATTTTACATGTCCTGATGCTGGGAGCGCCCCTGCTTTTGAGCGCTCTGGTGGTCGGCCTTGTGGTGGCGATCTTGCAGGCCACCACTTCCATACAGGAGCAGACGCTGACCTTCGTTCCCAAGGTATTCGCCATTCTCACAATACTGGCTTTACTGGGCGGCTTGGGGTTCAGCATACTAAGGGACTACACGATAGAACTCTTCCGGCAAATACCTAGCATGGTACGCTAGGACTATATCACGAAGGGGAGCTTTGAGCGTTGTTTGAAGAGAATATGTTAAGCGAAATACTGGCTGCCGCTCCGGCCTTCCTGCTGATCGCGGTCAGGGCCTTCGCCATGATTCAGGTCGCCCCCCTGTTAAGCTCCGAAGCCATACCGCAGGTGGCGAAATTCGCCCTTGCCGGGTTTGCCGCCTACGCCTCGTTCTCTTCGGCGCTGGTCAGGGATTGGGTTATCGCCCCCTTTGGCCTTAATTTCATATTCCTTGTTATCGGAGAAGCCTTTATCGGCATCATTATCGGCTTTTACCTGTACATCATCTTCGCCGCCTTCTCTACCGCGGGGCAGTTTTTCTCTTTCCAGATGGGCTTCGCGGCGTCGGCGGCATTCGATCCGGTGGCGCAGATAGAAAACCCCCTCATAGGCCAGTACCTTAACCTTGTCGCCATGCTCATATTCGTTACCATTGACGGCTTTCGGGAACTGTTCCTTGGGGGCTTCTGGCGTTCCCTCCAGTCCATTAATGTAATGAGCCTTATCGCCGGAAGGGAGCACATTGTTTCTATGGTGCTGTCGGGGCTTTCCCGGATGTTCTTTGACGCTCTCATTATTTCCCTGCCCATCCTTGGCACGCTGTTTCTGGTTTCCCTGACAACGGGGCTTATCTCCAAGGCCGCGCCCCAAATCAACATCCTTTCGGAAGGCTTCCCCATTTCCATAATGACCGCCTTTGTCGTCATTTTCACCGCCCTGCCGTTTATGACCGAAATGTTTTCAAGGGTCATTGGAGCCAGCTTCGAGACGATCCAGACGCTATACATCCGCATCGGGTATCGCATAACCGGGGGGGCGCTATGATGTACATCAAGGGAGACGAACTGTACAAAGCCGCCTTAGGCATGGACCTTCAGTGGTTCGCCGCCGAGGACGAAGGCCGTACCTTTGACCCCACGGACACCACCTACCGCAAGGCCCGCGAGGAGGGCAGGGTAGCCAAAAGCCAGGAACTTACGGCGGCCCTTGGGCTTTTACTTCCGGCTATTGCCCTTATCATTCTGGCCCCTTGGATAGTCAGAAACTGCATAGAAATGATCCGGTTTTTCTTTACCCGCATTAACGACCTTGATCCCTTCACCGACCGGATAGCCGCCGGGGTGGTGCTGAATTACTTTGTCCGCCTTACACTGCCCCTTTTGGCCGTGGGCGTAGTGGCGGGGCTTTTCTCTAACCTTATTCAAGTGGGCTTTCTTTTTACGACCAAGCCCTTGGTTCCCGATTTTTCCAAGGTGCTTCCACGCTTTGGGCGCTACTTCAAGAAGATTTTTTCGATGGAAGGGGTCTTTAACTTTTTCAAGTCGATTTTCAAGATGCTTGTTATCGGATCGGTGGCCTATTTTTTAATCCGTTCCGAGTTTCACCGGCTTGTAAACCTCCAGACCATCGACCTTTGGCTTGGGGTTACCCTTGTTTCCTCGCTTGCGGCCCGGCTTCTGATTATCGCCGCCCTGTTGCTCCTTGTCCTTTCCATTCCGGACGTGTTTTTCCAGCGCTGGCAGTTTAAGGAATCCCTGAAAATGACCAGGGAAAAATTGAAGGAAGAGATTAAGCAGGAAGACGGAGACCCGCACACGCGGCAACGGCTCCGCAGCCGCTTTAGGGAGCTTTTGTCCCGGAATATGCTTAACGAGGTTCCCAAGGCGGACGTGGTTATCACCAATCCCACCCACTATTCGCTGGCGCTGTTGTACGACCCCGCCCGCATGGACGGCCCCACGGTTGTCGCCAAGGGAGAGGACGAACTGGCGTTCAGAATACGGGACGCGGCGAAGGAACACGGGGTTCCGGTGGTTTCCCACCCGCCCCTGACCCGCACTCTTTATCAGGAAACCGCCCTTGGGGATCAGATTCCCGTCCGCTACTGGAATGTGGTAATTCTGGTGCTGGGGAAATTTTTCACCTTCGAGCAAAAGCAGGCCCGGCGATCCGGGGCAAGCGGGGCGGGGGTTTAAGATGACAAGGAGAGACGCCAATGGCTGACGCTGCCCGGCAAAATACCGGCGGAGGGTTCCCGTTTCCCGCCGGGGGATTCCAGCTTAGGGGCGATTTCCGCAATGTGCTACTGGCGCTATGCCCGGTCGTTGTGGTGCTGGCGATTGTCGTGCCCCTTCCCACCGTGCTTCTTGACGTTCTGTTGACCTTCAACCTAATGTTCGCCTTTCTGGTGCTTCTTATCGTGCTGTATATCCAAAAGCCCACGGACTTTAGCATCTTTCCCTCGGTGCTTGTCGGGCTTACCCTGTTTTCCCTTGCCCTGAATGTTTCTTCTACCCGCCTTATTCTGACGCAAGGCGAATTGTTTGACGGCAGGATGATACGGGCGTTTTCTTCCTTTGTCGTGGGGGCGGGGGGTACGACCGGCCTTGTCGTGGGCTTTGTTATCTTTGTCGCCATCATTGTCGTTCAGCTTCTGGTAATAACCAAGGGGGCCACCAGAATCGCCGAGGTTGCCGCCCGCTTTACGCTGGACGGGCTTCCGGGCAAGCAGATGGCTATTGACTCTGAGCTTAGTAACGGCGCTATCGACCAGAAGGAACACGCCGCCCGCAAGGACGCCCTGCAAAAAGAAGTGGACTTTTACGGGTCTATGGACGGAGCCACGAAATTTATTTCCGGAAACGTCAAGTTCGGGATATTCATGATTATCCTTAACATACTTGGCGGGGTTATTATCGGGGTGTCCCTTCGCGGCGAGCCCATACTCACGGCCTTTGGGATTTACACTACCCTTACCATAGGGGACGGGCTGTTAGCCCAGCTTCCGGCCCTTCTTGTTTCCACCGCCGTAGCCATTATGGTTACCCGCGCCGGTTCCAAGGGGGAATTAAGCGAGCAGGTCGCGCAGCAGTTTTCCAGCCATCCGAAGGTCTACGGGATCGCGGCGGCGGTTCTGTTGGGCTTTTCCGTGCTTCCGGGGTTTCCGTGGTATGTGCTGTTGCCAATGGCGGCGTTGTCCGGCTTGTACGCCTTTCGCATGACCCGCTCCCGGAAAAAGGAAGCCAGCTTTAACGAAATGATGTCAAAAACCGCCGAGGGGGCGAAAAAGACCAGAGACGAAAGCACGGACATTCCCCAAATGGAGCCGCCGGATCAGTTGTCTCTGGAACTGGGGTTTGGCCTTATCCCGCTTGTCGACAAGGACAAGGGGGCCGAACTTCTGGAACGGATGCAGGGGATGCGCCGCCAGATTGCCTTGGACATGGGGATTGTTATCCCGAAAATAAGGATTATCGACAATATGCTCCTTGGCTCATCGGAGTACTGCTTTAAGATACGGGGCGTGGACGTGGGCAAAAGCACTATCCGGCTAGGCTACTACCTTTGCATTAACCCCGGCAGCGCCAAGGAAGAGCTTGCCGGGGAAAAGACCAAAGACCCGGCGTTTGGGCTCCCCGCCCTGTGGGTAACCGAGGCCAAGCGGGACGAGGCCGAGCGGGCCGGCTACACTGTCGTAGACCCGCCTTCGATAATAGCCACGCATCTTACCGAAATCATTAAGCGCCATGCCGCAGAACTGTTGGGCCGGCAGGAAACGCAGGCCATTATTGACGGCATCCGCAGGGATTACCCGGCGGTGGTGGACGAAGTGCTTATGGGCCGGGACGGCAAGGGTCTTACCTTGGGCAATATACAGAAGGTGCTTCAGGGGCTTCTTAAAGAGCAAATATCCATCAGGAACATGGTATCCATTCTGGAGGCTATCGCAGATTTCGCCCCGCTTACCACGGACACCCGCTTTCTTATAGAAAAGGCCCGCCACGCTCTGGCAAGCCAGATTTGCCACCAGTACGCCAACGAGGATCGGGCGCTTAACGTGCTTACCCTAGACCCGTCCCTGGAGCAAAAAATTGTTGACAGTAAGGCGCAGGACAGTTCCGGCGATATGTTTGCCGCGCTGGAGCCGTCCTTGCACAGCGCGTGGATACGGGCGGTAGGAAAAGCCGTGCGGGCGGTGCATGATCAAGGCTACTTCCCGGTGATTTTGTGTTCTTTTCAGGCCCGGCATCTGGTAAAAACCGCGCTGGAACGGGAACTGCCGGAGGTGGCGGTTCTTTCGGTATCGGAAATCGCTCAGGATTACACGGTAGGCTCTATCGGCGTAATCAGGCTGGAAGATCACGGAGGGTAAGGGGCGGCATATGAACAACCGGTTATTCAGCGAACAGGCTCCTACCTTGTTTGAGGCAGAAATGAAGGCCAAAGAAAAGTACGGGGAGCGGTTGACCATTCTTAAACAGGAAGCCGTCAAAATCCCCGGCGGCTTTTTAAACCTCTTTTCTCAGGAGGGGGTGCGGATTACGGGCTTTATTCCGGCGATTGGCATGGGGCAGGGACAGTACCGCGCGGGAGCGGGTGCGTCCGACACGCCTGCGCCGCTCAAAGCGCCCGTTTCAGGAGAGGCGGCAAATGTGCCGGCGGCGAATATGCCTGCGGCAAATATGCCGGCGGCAAGGGGGGCGGCGACAACGTTTGCCGAGGAAAAAGAGAAGATTCTTGCTATGGCAAACGCGGGCAAGGAAAGCGCCGCCCTTAAAGAAGTGCTGACCGAGATCAAAAGCATCAAGGAAAAGCTCGAAAGCCAAGGCTTGGCTGGCTCCAGAGAGGAGCATCCCACCCTTAACCGGATAGACGAGATACTTATCCTTAACGACTTTCCCGCCGCCTACCGCAAATCCCTTTTGGATCGGGGACGGGAAGAGATTACCCTTGGCGGCCTTGACAATTATAACGCCGTGCAGGATAAGTTTCTGGAATGGATAGGGGAAAGCGTCAAGATTTATGGGAATGACACCTTCAAAGTCCGCCCCCGGATCATGATTCTTGTCGGGCCTACCGGGGTGGGAAAAACCACGACCATAGCGAAACTGGCGGCGAACTTCGGCATTGACGACAAGGCCAACCAGAAGCGCCGGATCGTGCTTATTACCATAGACACCTACAGAATCGGGGCCAGAGAGCATCTTGAAAAGTACGGGGAACTGTTGGAGTTTCCCTGCTATTCTGTTTCCGAGTATGACGAGATGAAAAAAATCCTGGCGCTGCATGCCGATGCGGTAGACCTTTTTCTTATTGACACAATCGGAAGAAATCCCCGCGATATGGTACAATTGGGAGAGATGAAGCAGCTTTTAAGCGCCTGCGGAACGCTGGCGGAAACGCACCTTGCCGTGGCGGCTACCACCAAGGCAAGCGACCTGAAGGAAATCCTTCAGCAGTTCGAGGCGTTTGACTACCGCTCCGTGCTTGTTACCAAAATGGACGAGACTATACGCATGGGCAACGTAATAGGGGCCCTTGCCGAAAAGGGCAAGAGCGTTTCCTACATGACCTTCGGGCAAAAAGTGCCCACGGACATACGGAAGGCCAGCGTTATCCAGTTTTTGATAAACCTTGAAGGCTTCCGGGTTAACCGGGTAAAGATGGAAGAAAAGTTCCCCGATAAAGGGCACGAACAAATGCAGAAGTGGAGATAAAGGGGCAGGTATGGAAGATCAGGCTGAGCGATTGCGGGAAATTATGCGCCAGAGAGGTACGGGTCAGGATACCGGTGAGGGAAAGGCAAAGGCGAAAGCCGCCCGCGCCGGGGATGCCGCGCTGCAGCCGCCGGCGAGGGCGGGGAAAACGAGGGTTATTACCATAACCAGCGGGAAGGGCGGGGTAGGGAAGACAAACGTGTCGGTGAACATGGCCCTGGCCTACGCCCGGCTGGGGAAAAAGGTCGTGGTTATGGACGCTGACTTGGGGCTTGCCAATGTAAATATTATGCTTAACATGGTTCCCAAGTTTACCCTGTACGACATGATCCGCAAAAACAAACCCATGAAGGAAATCATGGTAGAAACCGATTACGGCATTTCCATTGTTGCCGGCGCTTCCGGCTTTTCCCAAATAGCCAACCTTACCGACAAGGAAAGGCAGAACTTTATCAAGGAACTGGATACCCTTTCGTTTGCCGACATAATTATCATTGACACCAGCGCCGGCGTTTCCAGCAATGTCCTTGACTTTATCGCCGCCGCTGACGATGCCGTAATCGTTACCACCCCGGAGCCCACGGCTATTACTGACGCTTACGGCATTATTAAAATCATAGCCTCCGAGTCAAGGTACGAAGCCCTTGATATGGACCTTAAACTGGTGGTGAACCGGGTTAAGAGTGCTGTCGAGGCGAAAAAGGTCGCCGACAGAATGACGCACATCGCGGGGCAGTTTTTAAACCTTAAAGTGGATTACTTAGGCTTTATTTACGATGATTCGGTGGTTAGCCAAGCTGTGATCCGGCAAAGGCCCTTTATGGTTATCGACCCCCGGTGCAAGGCCAGTATCTGCGTTCAGCATATTGTGGGCAAAATGGAAAAAAGAGAGCCCAAACAGACAAAAGGCTTTGCTTCCATGCTCAAACGGCTGTTCGGCAAGGCGGAGTAGGGGGGAAAGGAAAGAGCGTGTTTAACTTGAAGGCTGGCGGCGTTGCCGCCGCGATGGCGTTTCTGCTTTCCTTTCTCATAGGGCTTGTAAACCGGACAGGTATGCCCATGCTGATTGTCCGCCCGCTTATCTTCGCGGTTATTTTCTTCGTGGTATCGGAAGTCATTTACATCCTTGTGCGCCGCTTTTTGCCGGAACTTTTGTCCAGCGGCATGGACAGGGAAACCTCGTTCCCCCTGGGTTCCAAGGTCGATATTACTGAAGGGGATTTCGCGGGCTTTACGCACGGGGAGTTTTCCGGCGCTCCCCCGCCCGCCGGGGGGCAGGTGTTCATGGGGGCTCAGGCGGACGATTCGGAGGAAGGACTGGGCGATATTGCGGACTTGCAAAGAAAGATAGGACAGCCTTCAGTTAAAGGTATGGATCAGGATGCGAAAAGCGGATATAATGAAGAAGGGAGTTTGGAAGGAATGCCCGAACCTCAGCCGTTTACGCCGTGGGATCCGCTGTCTCCTTTGGGCGGCAAGGATGCCGGAGGGGAGCCGTGGCCCATTCAGGCTCCGGCGCCGGGTGCGGTTCAGACGAAGCCGGCGGCTGTGGATGTTTCGGGCTCTGCCGGTTCGGGGGATTTTTTCCCGGACTTGGATAGCATGGCGGGGGCTTTTACACCGGCTTCGGCAGGTCAGGCGCAGGACACCGTTGAGTATTCCGCTCCGGCTCCCTCCAAAAAACCATCACGAAGCAATAAAGCTTCGCAATGGCCGGAGGATTTTAGCGCCAAGGACATAGCCGCACGACTGCGAACGGTATTAAGTAAAGATAAAGAGGGATAATATGGGGAAGCTCCCTGTGGATAATCAGGACGCTTATTCTGCGGAACAGGAAAAAGAAGCCGAACTCTGGGTTCAATACCGGAAAACACGGGACATGAAGATCCGGGAGGCGTTTATCAAGCAGTACGCCCCCTTGGTCAAGTATGTTGCCGGCAAAGTCGCTGTCGGTATGCCCCATAATGTAGAGTTTGACGATCTTGTCGGTTTTGGAGTTTTTGGACTTCTTGACGCTATTGATAAATTCGATCCCGAAAAAAACGTAAAGTTCAAAACCTACGCCGTTACCCGGATTCGGGGAGCCATATTTGACGAACTGCGTTCTATCGACTGGGTTCCCCGCTCGGTGCGGCAAAAGACCCGCGAGGTAGAGGACGCTATCGGCACGCTGGAGGCGAGGCTTGGAAGAACCGCCACGGATCAGGAAGTAGCCGGCGCGTTGGGTTTAAGCGAAGAAGAATACCTTAAAACATTGCAAAAGATTTCGGGAACGTCCATTCTGTCCATCAACGATGTCTGGTATTCCGGGGACGACAACGACAGGGTATCTATCGGGGATAGCATAGAATCCCCGGCATGCCTTAACCCCGAAGTCATAGCCGAGCGGGACGAAATACGCCGGGTCATTGTGGAGGCCATTAACGAACTGCCGGAAAAAGAAAAAAAGATTCTGGTTCTTTACTATTTTGAAAACCTTACGCTCAAAGAGATAGGACAGGTGCTGGAGGTTACCGAGTCCCGTGTTTCTCAGCTTCATACCAAGGCTATTATGCGGCTCAGATTTAAACTGCGCGGCGGCCCCAGAGGGATAATATAGGGATGGTCGATTTTGTCCGGCTTCAGCAGATTGTCAAAGAGCGGTTGGAGCGGGATAGAGGCATACGAACCGTCAGCGTTACCGGGGCCACTCTGGAAGACACGGTCGCAGAGGCCGCCGCCCTTCTGAATGTCCCGGTACGCAGGCTTGAATACGAGATAACCGAAAGGGGGGCTTCCGGCTTTCTGGGATCGGGCAAAAAGAACTGGGTTATATCGGCCTACGAAAGAGCCATCGTCAAAAAAGAAAAAAAGCGCGCATCGAAGGACAAGCACGAAGAAATTGCCGAGGTCGAGGTTGTTAAGGATCATGACGGGGATGTCTTTCTTCAGCTTAGGCCGGACGGTGCGTACCTTAAAGCGGTATCTCCCACAGGACGGGGCCGCCCTGCCTCGGCTTCTGATGCCGCTTCTCTCCTTCAAGACCGCGGCATAAGCGACTATGATCAGGGGCTGGTGTCAAACCTTGTCCGGGACGCGGCGGGAATATATGTCCGGGTAGGCAGTTTTGAGCATCAGCCCGCGAATGACAGCATGGTTACTGTGGATGTCCCCGATGCCGAGATGAAAGCCTATATCAGCGTAACCCCTCCCGGCGCCGGGGGTTGCGATATTTCCGCGGAAACGTTTTTAAGTTACCTGAAAAGCAACCGGGTTGTGTACGGGGTTAACGAGGAACAGGTAAGGGCATTTGCCGACCGTCCGGCGTACAGGGAGAAATTCGTTGCCGCCGAGGCGCTTCAACCGGTCAATGGCCGGGATGCCTACATTCAGTATAATTTTGAAACCGATCAGAGCAAGATAACGCTTAAAGAAGGGGCCAACGGCAGGATCGATTTTAAGGAACTTAACATCATCAAAAATGTGGTGCAGAACCAGCCCCTTGCCAAAAAAATTCCGCCGGGACAGGGAACCAGCGGCAGGACGGTAACGGGCAAGGCAATTCCCGCCAAGAACGGCAAGGACATACCGGTTCCTGTGGGCAAAAATGTCCATGTGGGGGATGACGGGGATACGATAATCGCCGACATTAACGGGCAGGTGGTAATTGCCGGGGGAAAGATCAACGTGGAGCCAGTGTATACGGTTAAGGAGGGCGTGGGCCTTAAAACCGGCAATATCATATTCTTGGGAACGGTTATTATTAACGGGAATGTCGAGGACGGCTTTTCGGTAAAGGCCGCCGGCAATATCGAGGTAAACGGCACGGTCGGCAAGGCGGAACTGGACGCTGAAGGGGACATTATTGTTCACCACGGCATTACCGGAAAATTTACCGGAACGGTCAAGGCCGGAAGGTCTATCTGGGCCAGATTTATCGAGAATACGATTGTGGAAGCCGGAAACATGGTGGTAGTTTCCGACGGGATAATCAATTCTCAGGTTGACGCTTTTAAGCGGATCGTTTGCCGGGGAAAGCGGGCCAATATCGTGGGCGGAAGGCTTAGGGCATCGGAAGAGATCAACGCCAAGGTTATCGGCAGCCCGACAAGCGGCACTGAGACGATCTGCGAAGTGGGCATTGATCCCCAAAGCAAATTGCAGCTTGAAACCCTGACGGGGAAAAAGGCGGAGATGGAAAAGCAGCTCGAGGAAGTGCAGCTTAATATCCAGACGCTTATCAACATCAAAAAGCAAAGGAAATCCCTGCCCAAAGACAAAGAGGTCTACCTTGGGGAACTTATAGACAGGCGGCACGTCCTTATGGCGGACTTGCGGGGTACTGTCGAAGGCGTGGCGAGGATTCAGGAATACCTGAATACGCTTAAAGCAAGGGGCAGGGTTTCGGCTTCCGTAAAGGTGTATCCGGGGGTTAAAATTATTATCCGGGACGCCGTTAACAATGTCCACACCGAATACCGGATGGTTACCTTTATTCTGGAAAATGGCCTAATACGGGTAACCAGATACGAAGAGCCCAGCGATGAGGCGAAGAAGGGGCCCGATGGCTATACAACCGATTGATATTCAGGCCCTTTTTGCCCAATTAGCCAATGTAGGGAAGAGCCAAGCCGCCATAAAGGACGGGCAAAAGATTCAGGAATCCATTCAGCAGATGCAGGCCCAGATGAAGCTGGAAGAAAATGTCCGATCCGTGAACGAGGCTCAGGAAACGGGCAAGGACGGAACGATCAAGCACGAGAAGGGCAGCGGCGGCGACCATTCAGGGCATGGCGGGGCCAAAGGAAAACAGCCGGAAGAACAAGCGCCCGCCGCCGACGCTTCCCCGCCCGCGTTTCGAGACCCGGCGCTGGGCCGCAATGTTGATTTGTCGGGGTAGGGTACGGTATGCCTGCGATGTATGTGGCTGTTACCCTTTCCGCCTTGGCGCTACTGGGCTCTGTCGCCTCTTTTTTTTACTTCAGGGCATACCTTCGCCGCAGAACCGGACAGGAACGCATCCTTTCTGAGCTGCGGGAAGAGGTAAACAGTATTGTACGGTCGATTGACGAAACCACCGACAGGGATATTTCCCTTATCGAAGAGCGGGGAAAGAGCTTACGGGCCCTACTGGAAGATGTTGATAAGCGTCTAAGGGTATACGTCCGGGAACTGGAAAAACGCCGGGAGGACGAAGTTATCCACCTGTCCCTTGCCGAAAGAGCCCCAACTCCAACCTACGAGGAACTGGGGAAAAACCGCTACCACCCGCACCGGCAGAGCCTTTCCCCCGCCCCGCCGCCTGCCACTCAGTCCGCCCCGGTAGCCTCCGCTCTTCTAGCGCCGGCCGATCCTGTGGCGGCACAGCCGCCGCCTGAGTCCGCTCCGCCGCCGGTTGGGGGGCAGATTCGGGAGCTGGTGCGGGCGGGCCTTAGCCCGCAGGTTATCGCCTCCCGCTTGGGGCTCAGCATTGCCGAGGTGGAAGTTGTCGCGGCCCTTATGGAGCGCCGGGAGGCTTGACCGGGCGGCGTTACTTCTTGCCTGAGTGCAGGACAAATTCCATCTGCGCGGCCTTTTGCTTTATAAGGTTGTACCAAAGCGACTTTTTCTTGGGGATTTCCGGGCTGCGGCGGCCCATGACTTTGAGCTTTTCGTACACCGTAATGGCGTTCTTGGCCGCGTGCCATGCTTTAAGATAATTGTTGTGGAAAATGTTCTGCGCCCGGCTTTCCAGTTCCTTGTCGATGGTTTCCATGTATGATTCAAGAAGCAGGGCGTACTTGTTGGTAATGCCCCGAAGGTAGTCCATGATAAGCCTGTCGTAGTGGGGGACTTGCTCGACAAGGGAGACAAGCGTTTTAAGCATACTCACCGCTGTGGAGTAGTCCTCGTCATACACATAAGCTTTCAAGGCGCTGCGGCAAAGATGCACAAAGGAGTCGTTGGTAACGGTCTGCATTCCGTTTATGGGGCTGGACGGTACAACGGTAAACTTGGGCATTACCTGAGCGGTTTTTATAAGGAGGTTCATCAAATCCTGAAATATCTTCTGCTCCCAAAGGCTCTCCTTGATTGAATTGAAAAGCTGCCCCATCTCTTCGCTTAATTTCAGCTTGTATTTGTCCTCTTCCTTAAAAATCACCTCGCAGGAAGGGATTTGCACCCCCTTGAACTCGATCTGCCCGGTATCAAGAAAACTGATGACGTTGTTTTTGAAAAGGACGCTTTTTTCCCGCTCGTTTTCCTTGATGTAGTTCATGTAAACCTGTTTGGCGACCATAATTCTGGATTCCTTGCCCGACAGCTCGTTGGCGCGGGTCTGGAGCCGCGCGCCTGAGTTAAGCAGAAAGCCGGAAAGGTTTCCTTTTTCGGTAATGATAAGGGGGCTTTGGGTGTTTCCCCCGGTGATCCCCGCCGAAATCTTGAATACCGGCAGAGCATCGGCGTTCCCTTCCCGGCGGGTGGAGACTGAAGGGTCGTTTAATACATCGGTTTTGCCGAAGTAGTCGATAATGGCCAGGGTTACCGTCAGGACATCGGTGGCGCTTGCGGCGACAACTACCACTTCATCGCCCCGCTCCCGCTGGCTTACGGCATGGCAGCAGGTGGATATGCGCCCGGCCTCGGTGTTCATGGCGCGATCGAGCGTATGCATCATGGAAAGGTTTTTTCTGGAGTCCATGCAAAACTGGGTATAGCCGTGAATGTCCAGCATGGCTATGTAAAGGTTTGATATTTGCAGGGTGTCTTTAAGGTCTCCGGCATCGGGAAACTGCTTGTCAGGAATTACCAGTTCCCTCCAAAGTCTCGCGTGGGTATCCTTTCCCATTCTCGAGAAAAAGCCCCAGTTAAGTTCCTTAACAAGGTCAAACGCCCGCATGATAACCGGGTGGGTTTTCTGGCTTTTCAGTATAGGGGCGGCGAATTCCCGCATCTGGGAAAATTTTGTAATCTCTCTGGAAACAATCTTGTCGTGGAGAAAACAAAACAGCTCGTATTCTGTTGTAGTCTCTGTGTATTCTGCTAAATCCTTCACGTATTCTCCCTTATTCTAGTGTAACACAAGCGCGGGAATTGTTACAGGGGGCGGGCATTATTCCCCGCTTCGCCGGCACGAAATAACCCTGTCCCTGCCCGCGAGGTCTTTGCGCGCGCTGACGCCGCCAAAGCCCCCGGCTTCAAGCAGCGAGCGGATTTCCGGCATTTGTCCGCTTCCGGCCTCAAGCAGCAGGATACCGCCGGGGGAAAGGTGCCGCGGCGAGCGGGCAATAATTTTCCTTACGAGTTCCAGCCCGTCCCCGCCGCCGTCAAGGGCAAGATGCGGCTCCCGGCGGACTTCGGGCGGCAGGGCGGATAGTTCGCCGGAAGGAATGTACGGCGGGTTAGAAACGATAATGTCAAATGCGCCGTGAATGTTCTGGAACAGGTCGCTTTGAATAAACCGGATGCTGTCCGGGCCCAAAATACCCTGAGCATTTCCCCGCCCTGTCTCCAGCGCCCCGGCGCAAATGTCCGAGGCCGTAACCTGAAGGAAGGGGCGCTCGCTCTTCAGGGAGATTGCCAGCGCCCCGCTGCCGGTGCAGAGGTCAAGAAGGGCAAGCGGCCCCGCCCCGCCCCGCCCGTCAATGTATTCCAGCGCCGCTTCTACAAGGGTTTCCGTGTCCGGGCGCGGGACAAGGACGCTTGGGTTTACCGTAAAATCAAGCCCCCGGAATTCCCTGCGGCCTAGAATGTAGGCCGTACATTCGCCGCCCCTTCGCCTTGAAACAAGGCCCATGTACCGCTCCCTTTCCGCATCCGTTACCGGGTCATGCTCGTGAAGGATCAAACCCGCCCGGCCCATGCCCAGAACCTCGCCCAATAGCAGGGCTGCGTCCAGCGCCGGAGTGTCGATACAGGAGGAAGGGGAGGGCGCTTGGAGCAGCCGCTTTCCCTGCGCAAGAGTTTCCCGGATGGTCATTTGGGCGTGTTTTTACGAGGCCGTGGCGCGCAGAAGTTCTTCCCGTGCGGAAAGTTTTAGCGCGTCAAAAAGCTCTTGCACATCTCCCTGCATAACAAGGTCAAGCTTGTAAAGGGTAAGGTTTATGCGGTGATCGGTCAGGCGGTTTTGGGGGAAGTTGTACGTCCTGATCCGCTCGGAGCGATCCCCGGAGCCAACCTGATTTTTGCGGGCCTCGGATCGCTCGGCGGCGGCCTTGGCCTCTTCCATCTCGTAGATTCTGGCGCGAAGTATCCGCATGGCCTTGGCCTTGTTTTTGATCTGGCTTTTTTCGTCCTGACAATGGACGGTCAGCCCGCTGGGAAGATGCGTTATGCGCACCGCCGAGTCGGTGGTGTTGACGGACTGACCGCCGGGGCCGCCCGCGCGCATTACGTCAATGCGCAGGTCTTCCTGCCGTATGTCGATTTCCGTCTCGTCAGCCTCGGCAAGCACCGCCACGGTTACCGCCGATGTGTGAATACGCCCGGAAGCTTCCGTGGAGGGAACCCGCTGAACCCGGTGAACCCCCGACTCGTACCGGAGGTTTTCGTACACGTTCTTTCCGCTTATGGAAAACACAATTTCCTTAAAGCCGCCAAGCTCAGTCTCGTTGGAGTTCATGATTTCGAACTTCCAGCTTCTGGTTTCGGCGAAACGGGAGTACATACGGAAAAGGTCAGAGACAAAAAGGGCGGCTTCTTCCCCCCCGGTTCCCGCGCGGATTTCCATAATGATATTTTTTTCATCCAGAGGGTCACGGGGAACAAGAAGAAACTTGAGCCTGTCCTGCGCGTCCTTTGTCCGCCCTTCCAGTTCTCTGGTTTCCTCTTTGGCCAACTCCTTCATTTCGGGGTCTTTTTCGTCCATGATGAGGGTTTTCAGGTCTTCAAGCTGTTTTGAAAGGGTTTTTACTTCCTCATTGGCGGCGGCGATTTCGCCCAAATGGGAATATTCCTTCATTACTTCCCGGTATTTTTTGGTATCCCTTGAAAGTTCCGGGTCTTGAGCCAGTTCGTTCAGTTCGCCGTACCTTTTTAGCAGGGAATCGAGCCGTTCATTCACGTTCTGCCTTCTCCTTAAAAAAGGGGCAGGAATACACTACCAGCTCCATTGGGTTACCGGGCTGAGAAAAGGCGTCCATAGACTGCGAAAGGGCATCTTGAACCCGGCAATTCCCACAGACACTGCACAGGGGGCAAGCGCCGTTACCCCGGGGATTAATTTCTATCCTCATAGCTCTATTATAGCGGAAATGTTGGCCCATGCACAGCCGCCCCCGCCGCTCATGAGCATTCCCGCATAAAGCTCCGGCAGGGGAGGATATACGGTTTAAGAATCCCGCATGGGGAACCCGCTACGGAGCCTGAGGTCTCCTTCGCGGAGAGTCCATGCAAATGGCTTCTTAAACCGTATATCCTCCCCTGCCGGGCATTGTACTGGTGGCTCACGCGCGGCGGGGGCATTGCTGGGGGCCTTCCCGGTGGAACCGGGAAGGCTGTGAGAAGCGTGCCGGGGGAAGCGGGGGCGGGGGCTTTTTGGGGGCATTTGCCTATTGACAGTTTCGCCGACAGTCTGTAGGATACCAATTATTGGCAATTTGTGAAGAAATTTGCATTTTTTTTCAAAAAAATGTTGAAAAAATGAATTTGTGGGATATGCTATCTGTTATGAA